>NZ_JBHTVT010000010.1:0-166544 GCF_042792795.1 Isoptericola sp. NPDC056605
CCCCCGGCCGCCCCGGCTGCCAGCCCGCCGGCCACGGTCGCGCCGCGCCCCGACGGCCCCGCCCGCCGTTCCCCGTTCGCGACGACGGGCACCGCGTCGCCGTTCGGCGCCACCGCGGCCTCGGCGCCGCCCGCCCAGGCGGCACCGAGCCCGGCGCCGCCCGGCGCCACGTCGGTCGCGCCCCCGCTGCCCTGGGCGAGCCCGACCACCGAGCGGCCCGCGTCCGTGCCGCCGTCCCGCCCCGCTGCGGGCCCCGCACAGCCGCCGGCCGCGCCGGAGCGACCCGCCGCGTCCCCGTTCGACGCGCTGGTCGCGTCGGAGCAGCCCGTCCGCGCGCGGTCGGCCGCGCCGCTGGACGACGAGGACGACGACGAGGACTGGGACGAGCCCGAGGCGTCGTACACCTGGCTGCACTACATCGTCCTCGTGGTCGTCGCGTTCGTGCTGGGGCTCCTGGTCTGGAAGCTGCTGCTCCAGGCGCCCGACGACAGCAACTTCCAGACCGATACCGACGCCGCCGCGCCCGCGGCCGGCGTCTCCCTCACGTACGAGCACCCCGGAGCCGCTGCATGACCGCTAGCCCCCGCGCCGTCGAGCTGGCGGTCGTCGCCGCCCGGGCCGCGTCGGACCGCAAGGCGCAGGAGATCATCGCGCTGGACGTGAGCGACCAGCTGGTGCTCACCGACGTGTTCCTCATCGCCTCCGGCACGAACGAGCGCCAGGTCTCGGCGATCGTGGACGCCGTCGAGGAGGCGATGTTCCTCGCCGGCTCCAAGCCGATCCGTCGGGAGGGCAAGGCGCAGGCGCGGTGGGTGCTGCTGGACTTCGGGGAGGTCGTCGTCCACGTGCAGCACGCCGAGGACCGCGTGTACTACGCGCTCGAGCGACTGTGGAAGGACTGCCCGGCGGTGGAGCTGCCGGAGGACGCGCGCGGCGGTGACGGCGCGGCGGCCGCCGCCGAGTACGGCGACGGCGGGGGCGACGGGGCGATCCGTCTCGCGGGCGACGAGCGGTGACGGCCGGCACCGTCGTCCTGCTGCGGCACGCCCGCACCGCCTACAACGCGTCCCTGCGGCTGCAGGGGCAGATCGACATCCCGCTCGACGAGGTCGGGCGCTGGCAGGCGGCGGAGGGCGGCTCCGCGCTGGCGTCGTCGCACCGCGCGACGCGCATCGTGTCGTCCGACCTGGGGCGCGCCGTCGAGACGGCGACCGCGTACGCGGACGCGCTCGGCGGGCAGCCCCTGGTCACCGACGAGCGCCTGCGCGAGCGCGGCTTCGGTGCCTGGGAGGGCCTCACGGGCGCGGAGCTGCAGGAGCGCTGGCCCGAGGAGTACGCCGCCTGGCGCCTGGGCGCGGAGCCCGTGGGCGCGGGGGCCGAGACGAAGGCGGCGGTCGCGGAGCGCATGGCCGAGGCCCTGGCCGAGCATGCCGGGGACCTGGACGACGACGCGACGCTCGTCGTCGTGTCGCACGGCGCCGCCATCTCGCTGGCGGTGACGGCGCTGCTCGGGCTCGACCCGACCACGTGGCGCGGGCTGTCGGGGATGCACAACGTGCACTGGTCGCACCTGCACCGTGCGGGCGAGGGTGCTGTGCCCGCCTGGCGCCTCGTGGCGCACAACGTGGGCGCGGGGTACCCCCTGGACCGCTGGCAGGCGGGGCCGGACTGGAATTTGGAACCTGGCCCGAAGTCTGCCTAAGATATCGACGTTCCCGAGGGGCGCAAGCCCGGAGGAACGCACCGAATCAGACGAATCGCCCGGTCGCCCGTCGGCCGCGAGAGTCGGTTCTCGGGGCTGTGGCGCAGCTGGTAGCGCACCTGCATGGCATGCAGGGGGTCAGGGGTTCGAGTCCCCTCAGCTCCACCCCGACGAGAAGGCCCGGAACCCCACGGTTCCGGGCCTTCTTGCGTGACCAGGGGTTTCACGGTGCGGGACGCCCTTGCGCCGACGCCGTCGTCGCCTAGGGTCGGACCTGCGGTCGCGTCGTCGGCCGCCGTGAGGTCACACCTGAAGTCACATCTGAAGACACCCATGACAGGGGAGCGCCGTCGAAGGGGCGCTGAGAGTGCGGGCACAGCCGCAGACCCTTGGAACCTGCTCCGGTTAGCACCGGCGAAGGGAGTTACCTGGAATGTCCGCGCCCACTTTCGCGCGCAGCGCGTCCCTGCGGTACCGCACCGTCGACCTCGTCACCGTGGCCATGCTCGGCGTGGCCGTCGGTGTCGTCTTCTGGGGCTGGACCCAGCTCTACCACCTGCTCTCCGCCGGGCTGGCGGTCGCCTTCCCGCCGGCCACCGGCCTGCTCGGCGGCGGCTGGCTGCTCGGCGGCGTGCTGGGTGGCCTCATCGTCCGCCGTCCGGGCGCGGCGCTGCTCACCGAGGTCGTCGCCGCGAGCGTCGAGGCCCTGCTCGGCGCCGGCTGGGGCTTCTCGGCGATCGTCTCCGGCGTCGTCCAGGGGTTCGGCGCCGAGCTTGTCCTCGCCCTGTTCCTCTACCGGCGTTTCGGCGCCGCGGTGGCGGCCCTGGCGGGCGCGACGGCGGGCGCGTGCGGCGCCGTGTACGAGTGGTTCGCGTACTACCCGGACTGGGAGTGGGGCTTCCGGCTGGCGTACCTGGGCCTCTTCGCGCTGTCCGGCGCGCTGCTCGCCGGCCTCGGGGGCGCGGCGCTCGTGCGCGCCCTCGCGCGGGCCGGCGTGCTCGACGCGTTCGGCCCGGGTCGCGACCTCGCCGACCGTGCCGTCGACCGTGCCGTCGACCGCGCGCCGGCCTGACGGCGTGGCGCACGACGACGTCCGGGTTCGCGTGCGAGGGCTGTGCTGGCGGCCCACCGGGCGCCGGGCCCCGACGATCGAGGGCCTCGACCTCATCGTCGGCGCGGGGGAGCGCCTGGGGCTGGTCGGTCCCAGCGGGGCGGGCAAGTCGACCGTGCTGCACGCCCTGGCGGGCGTGCTGGGCGACCCGCTGCCCGGCGAGCTGTCCGGGACCGTCCACGTGGACGGCGGGGTGGGGCTCGTCCCGCAGGACCCGGGCTCCGCGGTCGTCGCGGCCCGGATCGGCCGGGACGTCGCCTTCGGCCCCGAGAACGCCGGCCTGCCGCGGGACGAGATCTGGCGCCGGGCCGGGGAGGCTCTCGACCGGGTCGGGCTGCGCCACCCGCCCGACCGGCCGACGTCGGCCCTCTCGGGCGGCGAGCTGCAGCGGCTCGCGCTCGCCGGGGCGCTGGCGAGCGCGCCGGGCCTGCTGCTCCTGGACGAGCCGACCGCGATGCTCGACCCCGCCGCGGCGGCCGAGGTGCGCGCCGCCGTCGTCGGCGCGCTGGAGGGCTCGGACACGTCCCTCGTCGTGGTCGACCACCACGTCGGGCCGTGGCTCGAGCACCTGGACCGCGTCGTGGTGCTCGGACCGGGCGGCCGGGTCACGCACGACGTCGCGCCCGCCGCGCTGCGCGACGTCCCGTCCGCCCTGCGGGACGACCTGACGCGCGCCGGCGTCTGGCTGCCCGGCGTGGCGGCGCCGTCCCCGCTGTCCGTGCCCGCGGCGCTGGTGGCGCCGGACGTGCCCGGGCCGGACGTCGTCGTCGCCGGCCTCCGCGTCGACCTGGTGACCCGCGGCCTGCGCGGTCGCACCACGACGCGTGCCCTCGACGGCGTGGCCGCGCGGCTGCCCGCGGGCCGCCTCACGTCCGTCACGGGGCCCTCGGGGGCGGGGAAGTCCACGCTCGTCGCCACTCTTGCGGGGCACCTGCGGCCGACGGCCGGCGAGGTGCGGGGCGTCCCGGGGCGGACGGCCCGCTCGGAGGAGCTCGCGCGGTCCTGCGGGTGGGTGCCGCAGCACCCGGAGCACGGCCTGCTCGCGCTGCGCGTGCGGGACGAGGTGGAGCTCACCGGCCGGCGCCTCGGCGTCCGGGTGGACGTGGACGCCGTGCTCGCGCTGCTGCGCCTCGACCACCTCGCCGACGCGCATCCGTTCCGGCTGTCCGGCGGCGAGCAGCGGCGGCTCGCCCTGGCGGCGGCGCTGGCGCACCGGCCGGGGCTCGTGCTGCTCGACGAGCCGACCGTCGGCCAGGACAGGGGGACCTGGGCGGCGGTGGCCGGGTGGGCCGGCGCCGCGGCCCGGCACGGCGCCACCGTCGCGGCGAGCACCCACGACGCGCACCTCGTCGCCCTCGCGGGGCACCAGGTGCGGCTCGGCGGCGCGACGAGCGAGCGAGCGACGGTGGCGGCGTGACCGGCGCGCTGGGGCGCGTGAACGCCCTCGTGCTCGTGGCCCTCGGGCTGCTCGGGCTGGTCGCCTCCCTGGGCGTCCGGGACGTCGCGAGCGCCGCCGTCGCGCTGGGCGGGTCGCTGGCTCTCGGGCTGCTGCTCCTGCCGCGCGGCGCCGGCTCTCCGGCCCGTTACCTCGCGGTGGTCGTCGCGGTCGCGTCGGTGGCGTGGTCGACGTGGCTGCTCGGTGGCCACGACCCGGTGGTGGCCGCCGTCGCGGGGGCCCGCATCGCGGTGCTCGCCCTGCCCGGCGTGGCCCTCGCCCCGCTGGTCGACCTGAGCGGGCTGGCCGACCAGCTCGGCCAGCGGCTGCGCCTGCCGGCCCGTTTCGTCGTCGGGGTGGCCGCGGCGCTGCAGCGGTTCGAGCGGCTCGGCGCCGTGTGGGAGCAGGCGTCGCGGGCGCGTCGGTCGCGCGGCGTCGGGCCCGGGCGGGGCCCGCTCTCGCGAGCGCGCCACGCGGCGTCGGTGACGTTCGCCGTGCTGGCCGCCACCCTGCGCGACGCGGCGGCCATGTCCGTCGCGATGGACACCCGGGGCTTCGCGGGCGCCCACCGCCGGACCTGGGCGGAGCCTGCGCCGTGGACCCGTACGGACGGCGTCGTGCTCGCCGCCGGCGCCGTCGTCGCGGCGCTGCCGTTCGCCGTCCTGGCCTGGCGGTAGCCGTCGAGCGGGGCCCGTCGGGCGCAGGATGGGTGTCGGGAGGTGCTCGCATGGCCCGCCAGGTGCACGACTTCGACGCCCTCTACGCCGCGGACGTCCCGCCGCCGTGGGAGATCGGGCGCCCGCAGCCCGCGCTCCTGGCGCTCGTGCGCCGGTCGGTGCTCGCCGACCCGGTGCTCGACGTCGGCTGCGGCACGGGCGTGCTGGCGCTCGCGGTCGCCCGGGCGGGCCACCGGGTGGTGGGCGTGGACGCCGCGGCGCACGCGATCTCCCGCGCGCGGGAGCGGGCCGCGGAGTCGATCGTCGACCCGCCCGGCGAGGTGCGCTTCGAGGTCGCGGACGCCCGGCGGCTCGACCGCCTGGCCGTGCGGCCCCGGACCGTCCTCGACTCAGGGCTGCTGCACACCCTGGACGATGCCGGTCGCGCCGCCTACGTGGCAGGGCTGGAGGCGATCTGCCCGTCCGACGCGCTCGTCGCCGTCCTCGCGATGTCCGTGGCCGCCGGGCTCGGCTGGGGCACGACCGACGACCGGCTGCGCGCCGCGTTCGAGGGGCCCTCCTGGTCGGCGACCGTGGTCTCGGACGCCGAGATCACCGCGCGCCCCGCGGGCGACGAGCTCCACCTGCCCGCGCTGCTCCTCACGACCCGGCGGGCCGCATGAGACGTCCGTGAACGGACCGGCTCCCCACGGGGCCGGTGCGATAGGAATGGTGCGTGCCGTCCCCGCCGCTCTTCCCGTTCCGTAGCGTCGTCCTCGGGGCGTTCCTCCCGACCCTGGTGCTGGAGATCGGCATCGGTGCGCTGCTGCCGGTCGTGGCGGTCACCGCCACGGGCCGTGGCGCCACCCTCACGGTCGCCGGCCTCGTGGCCGCGCTGCTGCCGCTCGGCAAGATCGCGTTCGACCTGCCCGCCGGGGCGCTCTCGCAGCGCCTCGGGGACCGGGTGGCGATGCTGGTCGCCGGCAGCGTCGCCGTCGTGGCGTTCACGACGATCGCGCTGTCGTCGGCGCTGTGGGGACTGGCCGCGGGGGTGCTCGCGCTCGGCGCGGCGAACGCCGTGTTCAACCTCGCCCGGCAGGCGTACCTCACCGAGATCACGCCGCCGCTGCGGCGGGCGCGCGTGATGTCGACCCTCGCGGGGGTGCACCGCATCGGCCTGTTCCTGGGGCCGTTCGCGGGGGCCGCGATGATCGCGGCGACGTCGCTGCACGGCGCGTTCTGGCTGGGCACGGGCTCCGCGCTGGTCGCGGTGCTGGTCATCGCCCTGGTGCGGCCGGAGCCGCGGGCCGACGCCGCGCTGCCGCGCCCCGCCGGCGGTCCGCGGGTGTCCATCGCGGCGGTCGCGCGCGAGCACAGGCAGCTGTTCGCGACCCTCGGCGTCGCCATCCTGCTGGTGAGCGCCGTGCGCGGCGCGCGGCAGACAGTCATCCCGCTGTGGGGCGAGCACCTGGGCCTCGACGCCGAGGTGACGTCGCTCGTCTTCGGCGTCTCGGGCGCCCTGGACATGCTGCTGTTCTACCCGGCGGGCAAGGTGATGGACCGGTTCGGCCGGCTGTGGGTGGCCGTCCCGTCGATGCTCACGATGGCGGTGGGGCTGGCGGTGCTGCCGTTCGCGCACACCGCCGGCGCGCTCGCCGTGGTCGCCGCCCTGCTCGGCGTGGGCAACGGCATGGGCTCGGGCATCGTCATGACGCTGGGCGCCGACGTCGCACCCGCCGCGGTGCGGCCCACGTTCCTCAGCGTGTGGCGGCTCTTCCAGGACACGGGCGACGCGCTCGGGCCGCTGATCCTGTCGGCCGGGGCCGCCCTGGGCTCGCTCGCGGCCGGGGTGTGGGCCACCGCCACGCTGGGCGGCGCGTCCGCGGCCGCGCTCGCGCGCTGGGTGCCGCGGTACTCGTCGCTCGCGAACCTCGTGCCGCCCCGGCGCCGGCGGCCGTGACGTCCGTGCCTCACGCGCGCAGGTGCACGCCCAGCCCGCGGCGGCCGGGCTCCAGCGCGTCGTGGAGCTCGCCGCGCTCGTCGTAGTCCCCGCCGTCCTGGCTCCGGTACGCCAGCACCGGGCCGTCGGGCAGGGCGAGCAGCCGCTCGCGCAGGCCGGCCGAGACGGCGGCGTAGCCCGCGTCGTCGAGGCGGTTCGCGCCCAGCACCAGCACGGGCTCCGCCACCTGCATGCCGGTGTACCAGAAGGTGCCGTGCAGCAGGGGGAACAGCGTCTCGGCCAGGTCGCCGTGCAGCCCGCGCGGCCCGAGCCCCGTGCCCGCGCCGACCGTCACCACGGCCAGCGCGCGCCGGCCCGCCAGTCCGCCGTCGCCGTACCGCCGGGTGCGCCCGGTCGCCGCGTCGCGCACGCCGTATGCGTAGCCCTGCACCAGCACCCGGTCGAGCCACCCCTTGAGGATGGCGGGGACGCCCAGCCACCACAGGGGGAACTGCAGGACCACGGTGTCGGCCCAGGCCAGCTTGTCGTGCTCGGCCCGGATGTCCGGCGCGAGCTGCCCGCGACGCAGGGCGCGCTCCGAGGCCCCCGCGACGTCGAGCCGGTCGTCCGCGGCGTCGCCGAAGTCGGCAGCCGTCACCACGGGGTCCCAGCCCATCGCGTACAGGTCGGACTGCACCACCTCGTGCCCGGCGTCCCGCAGCGCCCGGACCCCGTCGTCGCGCAGGTGCGCGGTGAGCGACCGCGGCTCGGGGTGGGCGAGCACCCACAGCACCCTCATCGGGTGGGTCGTCGCGTCCGTCCGGTCGTCCGTCCGAACGTCCGTCGCGTTCTCCATCGGGTTCTCCATCAGGACCTCCATCGCTGCTCCGTCTCGGTACGAGGTTCTCGGGAAGGGCGGCGCCCGCCGCCCACCACGACCACGCTGCCGGTCCGCGCGCGCCTCCGGAAGTGGCCGGAGAGCCACTCTGTGCAAGGATCGAGCCATGACGACTCCGACGAGCATCGCCCCGGCCGCACCCGGTGCGCGTCCGCACCACGTCGCGGTCCTCGTGCGCGACGGCGTGATGCCGCTGGAGCTCGGCGCCGTGCACCAGCTGTTCGGCACGGCCCGGGGTCCGGGCGGCGAGCGGCTGTACGAGGTGCGCACGTGCGCCGCGGTGCCGGGCCGGGTCCGCTCGGACGCGGACTTCGCCCTCGACGTCCCGCACGGCCCGGAGGCGCTCGTCGACGCCGACACCGTGGTGGTGCCGGCCTCGCACGCGCTGGACGACACCGGCGCGCCCGACGAGGAGGGCGTGGCCCCGGGCCAGAGCTCCCTCGCGGAGCTGCTGGGGCAGGTCCGCCCGGACGCGCGGATCGCGTCGATCTGCACCGGGGCGTTCGCGCTCGCGCGCGCCGGCCTCCTCGACGGGCGCCGGGCGACGACGCACTGGATGTCGGCCGAGCGGTTCCGGCGCGCGTTCCCGGCGGTCGAGCTGGACCCGGACGTGCTGTTCACCGAGGACGGTCGGGTCTTCACGTCGGCCGGCGAGGCGGCCGGGATCGACCTGTGCCTGCACCTGATCCGCTCCGACCACGGCGCGGCGGTCGCGAACGACGTCGCGCGCCGGACGGTCGTGCCGCCCTTCCGCGACGGCGGCCAGGCGCAGTTCGTGGACGCCCCCGTGCCCGAGCCGGCGGGGGACCACACCGGCACCGCGCGGTCGTGGGCGCTCGAGCACCTCGACGAGCCGCTCTCGCTGGACCGCCTCGCCCGGCAGTCGTCGATGAGCACCCGCACCTTCACCCGCCGGTTCCGCCGCGAGGTCGGTCTCTCGCCCGGGGCGTGGCTGCTGCAGCAGCGCCTCCTGCGGGCTCGTGACCTGCTGGAACGCTCCGACCTCCCCGTGGACGCCGTCGCCGGCCGCGCCGGGTTCGGCACGGGCGCGTCGCTGCGCCAGCACTTCGCGCGGGCGCTGGGGGTCTCGCCCGCCGCCTACCGCGCGACGTTCGGCCCCCGCCCGCGACATCAGAACGTTACGCAGGTCGTCCCGCGAGTTCCTTGACGGGGGAGGCCTCGGGCACCTACATCTGGTTGATGGAGGTCTTCGAGAAGTGGGAATCCGAGATCCGGGGGTACAGCCGCACGTATCCCACGGTGTTCGCCTCGGCGTCGAACGCGCGGCAGGTGGACGAGGCCGGCCGTAGCTACCTCGACTTCTTCGCCGGTGCGGGGGTGCTGAACTTCGGGCACAACAACCCGCGCATGAAACGGGCCATGATCGAGTTCCTCGAGGCCGACGGCGTCGCGCACAGCCTCGACATGGCGACCACCACCAAGCGGGACTTCATCTCGAAGTTCGTCTCCACGGTGCTCGAGCCGCGCGGCATGACGATGCGCTTGCAGTTCATGGGGCCGACGGGCAGCAACGCCGTCGAGGCGGCTCTCAAGCTCGCCCGCAAGGTCACCGGCCGGCGCGAGGTGGTCGCCTTCACGCACGGGTTCCACGGCATGACCCTCGGGTCGCTCGCGCTCACGGGCAACGACGTCTTCCGCCGGGCCGCGGGGGTGCCGTTGGAGAACGTGCACCGGTTGCCGTTCGAGACCGCCCCCGGGGGCGGTCTCGCGTCGCTCGAGGCGTACCGGGAACAGCTGGCCGACGTGTCGAGCGGGCTGCTTCCCCCCGCTGCGTTCGTCGTCGAGACGATCCAGGCCGAGGGCGGCGTCAACGTGGCCGGCGCCGAGTGGCTGCACGCCGTGCAGCGGCTCGCCCGCGACGTCGGGGCGCTGTTCGTCATCGACGAGATCCAGGTGGGCTGCGGCCGCACCGGCAGCTACTTCAGCTTCGACGGCATGGGGCTCGACCCCGACATCGTGTGCCTCGCCAAGGGGATCGGCGGCTACGGGACGCCCCTGGCGATGAACCTCAACCGGCCCGAGCTGGACGCGCACTGGGCTCCGGGCGAGCACACGGGCACCTTCCGCGGCCAGGGCCTGTCGTTCGTGGCCGGGCGCGAGGCGCTGACCTACTTCGACGACGACGAGCTCATGAACGAGGTGCACGCCAAGGCCGAGCGCATGGTGTCCGTGCTGGACGGCCTCGCCGCCGAGGTCCCCGACCGCGGGTCCGCCGGGAAGGATCGCCGCTTCGCCGTGCGCGGCCGCGGGATGATCCAGGGCCTCGACGTGGTCGACGGCGCGTTCGCGAAGGCGGTCGCGGCGGAGTGCTTCGCCCGCGGGCTGCTCATCGGGCCGTGCGGCAGCGGCGGCCGCGTGCTCAAGCTCATCCCGCCCCTGACCATTCCCGACGACGACCTCGACGAGGGCCTGGAGATCCTCGCGGGGGCGGTGCGCGACACCCTCTAGCGCCCTCGAGCAACCTCGCCGGGGCGCGTGACAGCAGAAGGAGGCCGGCATGCGGCAGCGCGACGACATGACGTTCCCGTTCGAGGAGTACGCGAGACGCCTCGGCGACCTGCGCCGCCGCATGGCGGAGCGGATGCTGGACGCGGTGGTCATCACCGACCCCGAGAACCTCATGTACCTCACGGACTACCAGACCACGGGGTACTCCTTCTTCCAGGCGCTGGTGGTGCCGCTCGAGGACGAGCCGTTCATGATCACCCGTGCCATGGAGGAGTCGAACGTCCACGCGCGCACGTGGGTGGAGCTGACCCGCCCCTACCCGGACACCGGCGACGCGATCCAGAGCCTCGTGCAGTCCCTGCGCGAGTTCGGGCTCGACACCAAGGACGTCGGGTACGAGCGCAACAGCTACTACTTCCCGGCCTACCACCAGGACTACATCCACAACTCGTTCACCGACGGCCGCCTGCTCGACTGCTTCGGCATCGTGGAGGAGGGGCGCGTGACCAAGTCCGACGCCGAGATCGCGGTCATGCGGCGGGCCGCGCGCGCCACGGAGGTCGGGATGGCGGCGGGCATCGAGGCGGTCGCCGCCGGCGTGACCGAGAACGAGATCGCGGCGGAGATCGCGTCGGCGATGTTCCGCTCCGGCGGCGAGTTCCCCGCGGTGATGCCGTACGTCACCTCGGGGCCGCGGAGCATGATCGGCCACGCGACCTGGGAGGGTCGCACCGTGCGGCCGGGGGAGCACGTCTTCCTCGAGGTGGGCGGCTGCTTCCGGCGGTACCACACCGCGATGATGCGCACCGTGGTGCTCGACGACCTCTCGCGCAGCATGCTGGTGGCGCAGGAGCGGATGAAGCTGGCGCTCGCGGAGGTCAAGGCGGCCATCCGGCCCGGGCTCACCGTGTCCGACGCCGACAACATCGTGCGGAACATCATCTCGGACAACGGCGTCGGGGCGCGGCTGGTGACCCGGTCGGGGTACTCGATCGGCATCGCGTTCCCGCCCAGCTGGGACGAGGGCTACATCGTCAGCCTCAACCAGGGCGACCCGCGCGTGCTGCGCGAGGGGATGACGTTCCACATCATCCCGTGGATGTGGGGGGTCGACGGCGACAAGACCGTCGGCATCTCCGACACGGTGCGGGTGACCGCCGACGGGTGCGAGTCGTTCTTCACCCTGGGCGAGGACTTCACCTGCAAGCCCGAGCACGCCGCCGCGGATGGCGGACGGATCGGCGGCGAACCGTCGGACGGCGGTTCCCTCGCGCTCGTGCCGGGCCCGGCCACCGACGGCATGGACGCGACGGAGGAGGAGACCGCATGACGATGCTGATCGCGACGGACCCGAGCACGGGCGAGACGGTCCGCGAGGTCCCGGCGGCGACGCCGGGGGAGGTGGACGCCACCCTGGCGGCCGCCGAGGCGGCGCGGGCCGCGTGGCGGGACCGTGGGCTCGACGGGCGCGCCGAGGTGATGCACGCGGTGGCGGCCGACCTGCGCGCCCGCGCCGACGAGCTGGCCCCCCTGATGACGCAGGAGATGGGCAAGCCGATCACCGAGGCGCTCGGCGAGGTCGAGAAGGCGGCCTGGTGCGCCGAGCACTACGCCGAGCACGCGGCGGCGTACCTGGCGACCGAGGAGATCGCCTCCGACGCGACGCGCAGCTACGTGCAGCACCTGCCGCTGGGCACGGTGCTCGGCGTCCTGCCGTGGAACGCGCCCTTTTGGCTGGCCCTGCGCTTCGCGGCGCCGGCCCTCATGGCGGGCAACACGGGCGTGCTCAAGCACGACCCGCACGTGCCCGGCTGCGCGGAGGCGATCGGCGAGGTCTTCGCACGGGCGCTGTCGGCGTCGGGCGCGCCGCGGGGGGTGTTCCTCAACCTGCCGCTGGAGACCGCGGACGTCGCCGCCGTCATCCGCGACCCGCGCGTGCAGGCGGTGTCGTTCACCGGGTCGTCGCGCGGCGGCGCGGCGGTGGCGAGCGTCGCGGCGGCCGAGATCAAGCCCGCCGTGCTGGAGCTGGGCGGCTCCGACCCGTGCGTCGTGCTCGCCGACGCCGACCTGGACGCCGCGGCCGACACCATCGCCCTGTCGCGGATCATCAACGCCGGCCAGTCGTGCATCGCAGCGAAGCGGGTCATCGTGGAGGACGCCGTGCACGGCGCCCTGGTCGACCGGCTCCGGGACCGCCTCGCCGCGCTGAAGGTCGGCGACCCGCGCGACCCCGCCACGCAGGTGGGGCCGATCGCCCGTGCCGACCTGCGCGAGAACCTGCACCGCCAGGTCACCCGCACGGTGCAGGCGGGGGCGCGGCTGCTGCTCGGCGGCGAGCTGCCCGACGGCCCGGGCTGGTTCTACCCGCCCACGCTGCTCGACGACGTCACCGACGACATGACCGCCGCCTGCGAGGAGACGTTCGGCCCGGTCATGGCGGTGATGCGGGCGGCGGACGCCGACGAGGCGCTCGAGACGGCGAACCGCACCGAGTACGGCCTCGCGGCGAGCGTCTGGACGACGCCCGAGCGTGGCGAGGCGATGGCCCCCCATATCGCTGCCGGGCAGGTCTCTGTGAACGGCATCGTCAAGACCGACCCCCGGCTGCCGAGCGGCGGGGTGAAGCGCTCCGGCTACGGGCGCGAGCTCGGTCCGCACGGCATCAAGGAGTTCGTCAACGTGCAGCAGGTGTGGGTCGGCCCGCGCCAGGGCTGAGGCCTGGCGCGGGCCGACCTGTCACCGCGTCAGTCCACCGTGGCGAAGCTGGGGTGCGGCGGCTGGTTGTACGCCGTGTTCTGCCACGCGACGGCCAGCCGGTACTGCCGGTCCTCCATGAGGGACGGGTGGGCGATGTCGGTCGGGATGTCCGTGGAGTAGATCCGCAGCGCGCTGGAGTCGGTCGTGCGGAAGACGACCTCCTCGCGCCAGTCGCCGAGGATGTCGGCCTGGAGCGCCGGCGTCGCCTTGGTGCCGTTGTTCGACGCGACCCCCTCGCCCGTGAGGAGGCGGGTGTCGCCGCTCGCGCCGTACTTGTCGATGTGGGTGTCGTCCAGCAGCTCGCGCTGCCCGTCGCCGTCCCACCAGATCACGAAGTTGGTGGAGCCGGGCTTACGACCCACCTCGGAGCCGTCCGTCGCGCTGCGCAGGCCGGAGACCTTGGACGACCACACCTCCGCCCCGGGGTTGTCGGCGGTGATGTCCGCGGCCACGCCGCGGCCGTTGTCGGAGCCGGCGGCCGGCGCGCTGGAGAGGATCCTGCCGGTGGCGGCGTCGGCCACCCAGTGCGCCGGGTCGCTGCCCGACTCCGAGGGCTTGAACACCTCGAGCCCGGGGTCCGACGGCACCAGGTCGCTCACGTGGTACGCGTCGCCGTGGTGGGTGCCGTTCTGCCACAGCCCGTTCCCGTTGTCGTCGATCGCCATCGAGCCGTAGAGGATCTCGTCGCGCCCGTCGTCGTCCACGTCGGCGATCGACAGCTGGTGGTTGCCGCGGCCCGTCCAGTCGGGCCCGTTGGTCGACGAGCCCGAGTCGAACGTCCAGCGGCGGGTGAGCGCGCCGTCGCGGAAGTCCCACGCGGACACGGCGGTCTTGGCGTAGTAGCCGCGCCCCATGACGATGCTCGGCCGGGACCCGTCGAGGTAGGCGGTGCCCGCGAGGAAGCGGTCCACCCGGTTGCCGTACGTGTCGCCCCAGTCGCCGACGTTGCCGCGGGCGGGGCGGAAGTCGATGGTGTCGAGCTCGGCGCCGTCGGTGCCCCGGAAGACCGACAGGAACTCGGGGCCGCTGAGCACGTAGCCGCTCGAGTTGCGGTGGTCGGCGGAGGCGTCGCCGATCACCTGGCCCGTGCCGGAGACGGTGCCGTCGCCGGTCTTCACCGCGACCTCCGCGGCACCGTCGCCGTCGTAGTCGTACACCTGGAACTGCGTGTAGTGCGCCCCGGCGCGGATGTTGCGGCCGAGGTCGACGCGCCACAGCCGTTCGCCGTCGAGCTCGTACGCGTCGAGGTAGACGTTGCCCGTGACGCCGGACTGCGAGTTGTCCTTGGCGTTGCTCGGGTCCCACTTGAGGACGATCTCGTACTCGCCGTCGCCGTCGAGGTCGCCCACCGAGGCGTCGTTCGCGGAGTAGGTGTAGCCGCTGCCGGCGGGTGGGACGTCGAGCGGGACGTCGAGCGAGCTCGCCTGCGCGCCCGCCACGGGCGCGAGGGTCAGGGACTCGCCGGCGACCTGTCCGGCGGCTCCCTCGGCGGACGGGTCGTCGGACCGTGCGGCCGCGGCGCGCGCCGCTCCGTCGCCGACGGCGACCACGGCATAGCGGGCGTCGGCGGGGGCGCCGCGGTCGAGGAACGACGTCGCGCCGGTGACGGCCGGTCCGGGCACCCGGACGCCGTCGCGGTAGACGTGGAACGCGGCGTCGTCACGGTCGGCCGCCAGGAGGCGCCAGCTCACGCGGTTGCCGTCGGCGGTGGGCGTGCTGATCACCGCCCGGCCGCCGGGGGACGCGTCGGCGGACGCGGTCGGCGTCGTGGGCGCCGCGGCGGACGGCGCGTCCCCGGCGGCGAGGGCGGGGGCGGCGAGGGCGAGCGCGCAGAGCGCTCCCGCCGCGGCGGTGAGGGTGGTGACTGCGGTCGTGCGGAGTGTCGGCAGCATCATTGCTCCGTTCCGGTTGAGACGATTCACACCGTTCGCGACCGAGGTTGCCAGAAACCGGTTGCTCGCGTCACCTCCGGGTCTCACCAGATGGGACGGGGTGACGACGGGGCCTCAGGGCTTGGGGATGCTCGTGACCGTCGTGAGCAGGAAGACCGAGTCCTCGAGCGCGCTGACGGCGTGCCGCTCGTGCGTCAGCACCCGCAGCTGCCCGGCGCGCACCTCGTCGTCCCCGTCGAGCGCGGTCACGCGCACGCGCCCGTGCAGCACCAGGACGGACGCGGCCGGCGGGGAGTTGTGCTCGCCCAGCTCGATCCCCTCGACCAGCGCCAGGATCGTCTGTCGCAGCGGGCCGTCGTGCACGACGACCTCGGCGCTGCGTCCGTTCTCGGCTGCGCGGGCCTTGTCGAGGTGGGTCGTGGTGAGGTCGTCCAGGTCGGCCATCAGGGGCTCCGTCCGTCGGTCGGCACGCGGACCGCGTCGTCAGGGCCCGCCGACCTCACCGTACCCGGGGAGCGCGGTCAGCCGCCGCCCGTCCAGAGCACCTCGGCGATCATGTCGCCGGCCCCGTCGCCGCCGGCGAACAGGCTGATCAGGTGCTCTCCGGCCGGGCCCGACAACCGCACCCGCCACCAGCCGTCCCCGAGCTCTGCGGCCGAGGCCTCGACCGCGCCCTCGACGGTGCGGACCGCGTCCCCCTCGACCTCCGTCACCGTGAGCTCGACGTCACCGTCGAGGGGGACGTGCACGAACAGCTCGGTGGCGTCGCCCACCGCCGGCGGGTGCTCGTCGAACCCGTCGGCGCAGCCCTGGTCGGCGCAGAAGGTGAACGGGTGGAGCAGCAGCGCCCGGTCGCCGTACCGCACCTCGAACGGCCGCGGCTGCTCGATCCCCTCGGCGTCCGGGGGCCACAGTCCGTGCGTCGCCGTCGCGGTGGGGGACGGGACTCCCGACGGCGGCGCGCCGGGCGCCCCGCCCGGCGCGCACGCCACGAGCGCGCCCGTCAGCACGGCGGTGGTCAGTACGGCGAGCGCCAGGGTCCTCGGTGCAGTGCTCCTCATGTCCTTCCCGTGTCGCGACGGCACGCGACCTTGCGGCGCGGGGCGGTGACGACCTCAGACGTGGGCGGTCGTGAGCCCCAGCCGGGCGAACGCCTCCGCGACGCCGCCGCGTGCCGGGCCCGGCACGACGAGGTCCGCCTCGGCGAGCACCGCCTGCGGCGCGCCCTCGACGGCGACGGCCGTGCCCGCGTACTGGAGCATCTCGACGTCGTTGTACCCGTCGCCGACGCCGACGGCCTGCGCGGCGGTGAGCCCCAGGTGCTCCATCACGGCGGCCATCCCGACGGCCTTGTGCACCCCGGCCAGGTGGATCTCCCCGGCGTTGTCGCCCGTGTCCGCGTAGGACGAGGGGAGGATGCCGACCTCGGGGCCGAGCTCGGCGCGCAGCGCCGCGATCGGCACGCGGGAGTCGAAGTAGCTGATCTTCGCGTACCGGACGCCCGCGAGGTCGCCGGGCATCCGCAGCACGTCGAGGATCTCGTGGGGTGCCGCGTCCCCGCGGACCGCGAGCCGGGCGTCGAGCCCGACGGGGCCGTACACGGCCTCCGGCGCCTCCAGCAGGTACGCGACGTCGTGGGCGTCGAGCACGTGCCGCACGCGCGTCGCGAGGTCGTCGGGGAAGCGGAGGTCGGCCACGACCTCGCCGTCGAGCCGGACGAACGCCCCCGCCGTCGCCACGACGCCGTCGAACCCTGCCGCGAGGAGCGACGGCGGCAGCATCGACTCCGGGCGGCCCGTGCACAGCAGCACCCGGTGGCCGGCGCGCCGTGCGGCGCGCACGGCCTCCTCGTGCGCGGGCGGCACCGTGCCGTGGTCCGCGTAGGTGCCGTCCACGTCCAGGAACGCCACGCGCGCCCCGTCACTCTTCGAACCCGACACGGGTGCAGTCCTCCAGGCATTCGGCGTCGTCGTGGGCACCGTCGAGCCTAACCGCGGCGTGGGTGCCCCGTGGTTGGCTGGCGACGTGACGACGAGCACCGAGCGCGCCCGGACCTGGTCGATGATCCACGCGGAGCGTGCGGCGCTCGCCGACGAGCTCGGAGGGCTCGACGACGCGGCGTGGGCCGCGCCGTCGCTGTGCGGGGAGTGGTCCGTGCAGGACGTCGTCGCCCACCTCACGGCGGGCGCGAGCGCCGGCCGGTGGGCGTGGCTGCGCAGCATCGCCGGGGCGCGCTTCGACGCCGGCGTGCACAACGCCCGCCGGCTCGCGGAGCACCGGGGTGCCACGCCGGCCGAGACGCTCGCACGGTTCCGCGCCGTCACGACCAGCACCGTCGCGCCGAGCGGGCACACGGCCGCGTGGCTGGGCGAGGTCGTGGTGCACGGCCAGGACGTGCGCACGCCGCTCGGCCTGCCGCGCACTCCGTCCCTCGCCGCGACCACCGCGGTGGCCCGCTTCTTCGTGGGCAGGGACTTCACGGTCCCGGGCCGGTCCGTGGCGCGCGGGCTGCGGCTCGAGGCGACCGACGGACCGTTCGCGCACGGCGACGGACCGGTGGTCCGCGGCACCACCCTGGCGCTCGTGATGGCACTGGCGGGCCGGCCGACGTTCTGCGACCAATTGACGGGCGAGGGGTTGCCGCGGGTGCGCGAGCGGGTCTAGGCGACCGGGTCCTCGGCGCCGGGGCCCTCGGTGCCCGCCCCGGCGTAGAGGGCGGCGAACTCCCCGGAGGGCGGGATCGGGGTGACGACGTCGACGAGCGCGCCGTCGGGCCCGGCCACGATGAAGTGCCGCTGGCCGAACTCCTCGTCGCGCAGCGGCAGCAGCACGTCGTGCCCGCCCGTCGCGAGGACGCGGGCGTGCACGGCGTCGACGTCGTCCACCTCGACGGTGACGAGCACGCCCGCCGCTCGCGTGCCGCGGGCCCGCTCGGGGACGGTCCCGTGGTCCGCGTCGACGACGGCGAGCTCCGCCGCGCCGGAGCGCAGGCTGACGTACCAGTCCGAGGAGAACGTCGGGGTCATCCCCAGCAGGTCGGCGTAGAAGCGCGCAGCGCTCGGGACGTCCGAGACGGCGAGGACGGGGTACAGGCTGGTGATCATGACGACTCCCGGGGCAGATACATACGGCGTGTACGTATATATACATTCACGGTGTCGGTAACCTGTCAACCATGCCGAGGAGATCCAGGGCCGAGAGCGAGGCGACGGCGGCCGCGATCCTCGCCGCCGCGCGCGGGCTGTACGCGGAGCGGGGGTACGCCGCCGTGGCCGTCGAGGAGGTCGCCGCCGCGTGCGGCGTCACCCGCGGCGCCGTCTACCACCACTACGGCAGCCGCGCCGGGCTGTTCGCCGCCGTGCACGCGGACGTGACCCGCGGCGTCGGCGCCGAGATCGAGCGCGCGACCGACGGTCTGGACGATCCGTGGGAGAGCCTCGAGGCGGGCTGCCGCGCGTTCCTCGCGGCGGTCGTCGCCGACGACGCGCGGCAGGTCGTGCTGGTCGACGGGCCCGCCGTGCTCGGGTGGGCGCGCTGGCGCGAGGACGACGCCGCCAGCTCGGGACGGCTGCTGGACGAGGTGCTCGGCGCCCTCGCGGACGCCGGCCGCGTGCGCGCCCCCGAGGTCCCTGCCACGTCGGCCCTGCTGTCCGGGGCCATGAACGAGGCGGCCCTGTGGGTGGCCGCCTCGCCCGACCGCGACCGCGCCCTCGACCAGGCGTGGGCGGCGCTGCGCCGCCTGCTGCGGGGGATCGAGGCCTGAGGGATCGGGACGGTCAGCGCCGCGTCACGTGACCGCGCCGAGCTGCCAGGGCACGAACTCGTCGGCCCCCAGGTCGAGCTCCTCCGAGACGGTCTGCTCGCCGGACGCGACGGCGAGGATCTTCTCGAACAGCTCCTCGCCCACCTCCTCGACGGTCAGCCCGGTCTCGACGATCCGGCCGGCGTCGAGGTCCATGTCCTCGCTCATGCGGCGGTAGGTGTCGGAGTTGGTCGCGACCTTGATCGACGGGGACGGCTTGCAGCCCAGCACCGACCCGCGGCCGGTCGTGAAGACGACGACGTTCGCGCCGCCCGCGACGATGCCGGTCACGGACACCGGGTCGTACCCGGGGGTGTCCATGAAGGTCATGCCGCGCTCGGTGACGGGCTCGGCGTACTCGTGCACGGCGACGAGGTCGGCGGTGCCGGCCTTGGCGACCGCGCCGAGCGACTTCTCGAGGATGGTCGTCAGCCCGCCCGCCTTGTTGCCGGGCGACGGGTTGTTGTCGAGGGTGCCGCCCCCGGCCGCCGCGTAGCCCTGCCACCAGTCGAGGCGGTCGAGCAGCCGCTGGCCCACCTCGCGCGAGACGGCGCGGCGCAGCAGCAGGTGCTCCGCGCCGAACACCTCGGGCGTCTCGGCGAGGATCGACGTGCCGCCCTGCGCGACGAGCAGGTCGGAGGCGTGGCCGAGCGCCGGGTTGGCCGTGATCCCGGAGAAGCCGTCGGAGCCGCCGCAGTTGAGCCCCAGCACCAGCTCCGAGGCCGGTGCCTCCTCGCGCCGCAGCGCGTCGATCGTGGGCAGCATCTCGGTGACGGCGGCGACTCCGGCGCGCACGGTGGCACGGATGCCGCCGGTGTCCTGGATCGTCAGCGTGCGCACGGGCAGGTCCGCGCGCAGCTCGAGACCGTCGAGCACGGAGGCGGCGGGCAGCATCTCGCACCCGAGCCCGACGACCAGCAGCCCGGCCATGTTCGCGTGCGACGCGTACCCGCGCAGCGTGCGCAGGGTGACCTGCGCGCCCTCCGACGTCGGGACCAGGCCGCAGCCGGTGTCGTGCGTGAGCGCGACGACGCCGTCGACGTGGGGATAGGCGTCGAGCACCGGACCGCGGAACTGGTCCGCGATCATCCGGGCGGTCGAGGCCGAGCAGTTCACCGACGTGAGGATGCCGACGTAGTTGCGGGTGCCCCAGCGGCCGTCCGAGCGGCGGTAGCCCTGGAACGTGCGGCGCGTCGTGGGCTCGGGGAGCGCGGTGCGGGCCGTGCCGAACTCGTACTCCCGGGCGCCGTCGTCCATGCCCAGGTTGTGCGTGTGCACGTGGTCGCCCGGCGCGACGTCCTTCTTCGCCCGGCCGATGGACTGCCCGTACTTGCGCACCCCCGTGCCCGTCGCGACGGGGCGGACGGCGAGCTTGTGGCCCCGCGGCAGGGTCGAGCGGGTGGTCGCCTCGGCGCCGTCGGGCAGGCGCACGGTGGTGCCGGCGGGCACCTGGCGCGTCGTGACGGCGACGTCGTCGGCCGGGCGCAGAAGCAGCGCGACGTCGGCGAGGTCGACGACACCGGGCAGGGGCGGCTCGGCCGTCGCGCCGGGCGCGGGGGTCGCCGCGAGCGGCAGCAGCGGGTGGTGCGGGGCGGTGCTCATCGGATCGCGACCTCGGGATCTGTGGTGGAGGGGAGGGGGGCAGCCGTGCCAGGGGGGACGGGGGTGACGGATGTCGCCGGCGCGGTGGACGCGCGCACCACGAGCTCGACGGGCAGGCGGCGGTGCTCGGGCACGACCCGTTCCGTCGGCACCCTGCCGCCGGCCAGCAGGTCGACCGCGACCCGTCCGGCGCGGGCCAGGGGCACGGCGACGGTGGTCAGGGCGGGCGTCACGAGCGACGCGGCGGCGACGTCGTCGAACCCGACGACCGACACGTCGGCGGGCGTGGCCACCCCGCGCGCGTGCAGCCGGGCCAGGACGCCCAGCGCGACGAGGTCGTTGAAGCACAGCACCGCCGTGGCGCCGGCGGCGAGCGCGAGGTCCGCGGCCTGGACACCGCCCCCGTGCGTGGGCCGGAAGCTGCCGAGGTCGAGCACCGCGTCGCCGGTCGTGCCCGTCGAGAGCGTGGCGAGCGCCGTCCGGCGCTCGGCGTCCGACCACGAGGTGCGCGGGCCGCCGGCGTAGGCGACGACGTCGTGCCCGAGCGCGCGCAGGTGGTCCACCGCCTGGCGCACCCCGTCGGCGATGTCGAAGGAGACCGAGGGGGTGTCGGGCGCCTCGCGGTTGACGAGCGCGACCGGCCCGCCCGCCGACGCCAGGAGCGGGCCGAGGCGGTCGTGCGGCAGACGGGGGGAGCAGAGGACGAGGCCGTCCACCCGGTCGCCGAGCCGCGCGATGACGTCGGGCTCGACGGTGACGTCCTCGTCGGTGTCGGCGACGAGGACCTCGCGGCCCGTCTCGCGCGCCCGCGCCTGCACTCCCTTGGCGACCGCGGCGAAGAACGGGTTGGCGAGGTCCGGCACGACCAGGCCGACCGTGCCGGTGCTCCCGGTCGTCAGCGCGCGGGCCGCGGGGTGGGGCCGGTAGCCGAGCGACTCCGCGGCGCGGGCCACCTGTGCGCGGTTGGCCGCCGACACGTGGGGTGCGTCGCTCATCGCGCGCGAGGCGGTGGCGAGCGAGACGCCTGCGGCGCGCGCGACGTCGCGGAGCGTGACCACGCGGACCTCCCTGCACGCCGTCGACGGTGGAGCACGGGCTGGAACCGGTTCCAGTCCGTTCCACAGCCTACCTGCTGCCCGACCCTCCGGGTACCCGCGGGGTCAGGCCGGCTCGTCGTCGTGCCAGCGGAACCAGGCGTCGGGCACGTCCTCGTCCAGCCGGCGCACCTCGCCGGCGGCGAGCACGCCCGCGGTGAGGAGGCCGGTGGCGACGAGCCGGGCGACGGCCCCCGCTCCCGGCGGGTTGAAGTGCGTGTCGTCGCGGCGCCCGTCGTCGGCGTGGAAGAAGTAGTGCAGCGTGCGCTCGGGCCCGAGGTCGAGCCACAGCGCGAGCGAGTCGCGCTGGACGTCCACGAGCGGCACGTCCTCGCGCGCGGCGAGGGCGCGCATCGCGTCGGGGTACTCGCCGTGGGCGGGCACCGCGCGGCCCGCGTCGTCGAACCGGCGCCGCTCGACCGACGTCGCGAGCACGGGCCGCGCGCCCGCGGCGCGCGCGACGTCGACGAACCGGGCGAGGTGATCGGTGTAGGACGTCCACGGCTCGGTGTGCCGCTCGGGGTCCTCGACCTTCGCGTCGTTGTGGCCGAACTGGATCACCAGGACGTCGCCCGCCCGCAGGTCGCGGGCCACGGCGTCGAGCCGCCCCTGGGTGACGAAGCTGCGGGTGCTGCGGCCGTTGCGCGCGTGGTTGGCGACGGCGACGGCGTCGTCGAGGTAGTACGGCAGGGCCATCCCCCAGCCGGTCTCGGGGGCGGCGGCACGGCTCTTCGGGCCGGCGGTGGAGTCGCCGGCGAGGTGGACGGTGCGGGGCATGCGGGTCCTCCGGAGGTGGGCTGGGACGGGAGCGGGCAAGCGCTTGCCGGTCACCCTAGCGGGGGCACGGACGACAAGACCGCGTGCATCCGCGCACGTCCAGGGCGTAGCGTCGGCGCCGAGCGACCGCAAGTGCCGTGCGTCACGAAGTCCGCGAGGAGTCAACGATGCCCCGTCCGCCGTTCCCGGCCCCCGTGCTCGACCTGCTGCGCCGCCCCCAGCCCGCCGTGATCGGCGTCGTCCGGCCCGACGGCAGCCCCGTCACCGCGGCGACGTGGTACCTGCTCGAGGAGGACGGCGCGGACGGCTGGCACGTGCTGGTGAACCTCGACGCGACGCGCAAGCGGGTGCAGCACCTGCACGCGAACCCGCACGTGAGCCTCACCGTGCTGGACGACGACTGGTACACGCACGCCACGCTGCTCGGCCGCGTCACCGCGTGGCGCGACGACGTCGACCTCGCCGACACCGACCGCATCGCGCGCCACTACACCGGCGACCCGTACAAGGTGCGCGACCGTGCCCGCGTGACCGCCGTCGTCGAGGTCGACCGGTGGACGGCGTGGGGCAGCCTGCGCGGCGCTCTCGACACCTCGTCGGACACCGCCCGCTGAGGGGACGGCCATGCGTATCGGTGCTCCTCGCGCGACCGGCGCGGACCCGCGCCTCGTCGCCGTCACCCCGGACGCCGCCCGCCGCCTCGTCGGCCTCGGGCACGACGTCGTGGTCGAGCCCGGGGTCGGGGACGGCGCGCGCCTGCCCGCGCACGACTACGTCGCGGCGGGCGCCCGCGTCGCCGACCGGGCCGACGTGTGGTCGGCCGACGTCGTGGTCACCCTGCACCCGCCGGGCCTCGCGGAGCTCGACCTGATGCGGCCGGGCGCGACGCTCGTCGCCCAGCTCGCGCCCGCGGCGAGCCCCGACCTGCTGGACGCGATCGCCGCGCGCGGCGTGACCGCGCTGGCCCTCGACGCGGTGCCTCGGATCTCGCGCGCGCAGGCCCTCGACGTGCTGTCGGCGCTGTCCAACGTGGCCGGGTACCGCGCGGTGGTCGAGGCGGCCGAGGAGTTCGGCGGCATGTTCGCCGGCCAGGTGACGGCCGCGGGCAGCACCCCGCCCGCGCGGGTGTTCGTCATCGGCGCCGGCGTGGCGGGGCTGGCGGCGATCGGCACCGCCGTGAGCCTGGGCGCCGAGGTGCACGCCTTCGACGTGCGGCCCGAGGCGGCCGAGCAGATCGAGTCGCTCGGCGCCCGCGTCGTGCGCGCGGACGACGCCGTCCAGCAGGTCAGCGCCGACGGGTACGCGAGCGCGCAGAGCGCCGACCAGGAGGCGGCCGCCCTGCGCGCGTACGCGGAGCAGTCCGCGCAGGCGGACGTCGTCGTCACGACCGCCCTCGTGCGCGGCACGGCCCCGACGACGATCACGCGCGCGATGCTCGACGCGATGCGCCCCGGGTCGGTGGTCGTGGACCTGGCCGCGCCCGGCGGCGGCAACTGCGAGGCGACGGTGCCGGGGCAGCGGGTGGTCACCGGCCGCGGCGTCGTCGTGCTCGGGTACACCGACCTGGCCGCGCGCCTGCCGCAGCACAGCTCGCGGCTGCTCGGCACCGTGGTGGTCAACCTGCTCACGCTCCTGACGCCGGGCAAGGACGGGCGCCTCGTCCTCGACCTCGACGACCCCGTGGTCCGCGGGATGAGCGTGACGCACGAGGGCCAGGTGACCTGGCCGCCCCCGCCCGTCGCGGTGTCCGCGGCACCCCCGCCCGCCCCGACGCCCGCACCACCCGAGCCGGCCGCCGCCGACCCCGGGGCGGAGCGCCGTCGCCGTGCGACGCGCCGCACGGTGCTGGGCGCCCTCGGCGCCGTCGCCGCGGGCCTGCTGATCGCCGCCTCGCCGCCGGACGCCGTCGGGCACTACACGGTGTTCGCGCTCGCGGTGGTGGTCGGCTTCTACGTGATCTCGAACGTCACGCACGCCCTGCACACGCCGCTCATGGCCCAGACCAACGCGATCAGCGGCATCATCATGGTCGGCGCGCTGCTGCAGATCGGCGACTCCTCGCCCCTGGTCACGACGCTCGCCGTCGTGGCCGCGGCGCTCGCGAGCGTCAACGTGTTCGGCGGGTTCCTCGTGACGAACCGGATGCTGGGCATGTTCCGGCGGGAGGCGCCATGACGGTGACGTCGGTCGCGCAGGCCGCGTACGTGATCGCGGCGCTGCTGTTCGTGCTGTCGCTGGCGGGGCTGTCGGCGCAGGAGTCCGCGCGGCGCGGCACGGTGCTCGGGATGCTCGGCATGGGGCTCGCGATCGTCGCCACCGTCGCGCTGGCGCTCGACCGGTCGCAGCGCCCGTGGCCCGTGACGGCCGGCCTGATCCTGCTGGTGCTGGTCGTGGGCGCGGCCGTGGGGTCGTGGCGGGCCCGGCGCGTCGAGATGACGCAGATGCCGGAGCTCATCGCGCTGCTGCACTCGTTCGTCGGGCTGTCGGCCGTGCTGGTCGGCTACGGCTCGTTCCTCGCCGAGCCCGCGGGTGCGGCGGCCGCGGGCGGCGACACCGTGCACCGCGTCGAGGTGTTCCTCGGCGTGCTCATCGGCGCGGTGACGTTCACGGGGTCGGTCGTGGCGTTCGGCAAGCTGTCGGGGCGGCTGCCCTCGGCGCCGCTCACGCTGCCCGGGCGGCACGCGCTCAACCTGCTGGCGCTGGTCGCGTCCGCCGGCCTGCTGGCCTGGTTCGTCACCGCCGACGACGTCGGGTCCGCGCTCCTGCCCCTGCTGCTCATGACGCTCGTCGCGTTCGCGCTCGGGTGGCACCTCGTCGCCGCAATCGGCGGCGGGGACATGCCGGTCGTGGTGTCGATGCTCAACTCGTACTCCGGCTGGGCCGCCGCGGCCGCCGGGTTCACCCTCGGCAACGACCTGCTCATCGTCACCGGCGCCCTGGTCGGGGCCTCCGGCGCGATCCTCAGCTACCTCATGTGCCGGGCGATGAACCGGTCGTTCTGGTCCGTCGTGCTCGGCGGCTTCGGCGCGGGCGCTGCTGGCGAAACGACGGGCGGCCCCGGTGGCGGCACGCAGGAGGCGGGGGAGGTGCGCGAGACGTCGCCCGACGAGGTGGCCGCGCTGCTCACCGCGGCGCGGTCGGTCGTCGTCGTGCCCGGGTACGGGATGGCGGTGGCCAAGGCGCAGCACCCGGTGGCGGACCTCGCCGAGCGCCTGCGGGCGCGCGGCGTGACCGTCCGGTTCGGCGTGCACCCCGTGGCGGGGCGGCTGCCCGGCCACATGAACGTGCTGCTGGCGGAGGCGCGCGTGCCCTACGACGTCGTGCTCGAGATGGACGAGGTCAACCCGGACCTGCCCGGCACCGACGTCGTGCTCGTCATCGGCGCCAACGACACCGTGAACCCGGCGGCGCAGGACGACCCGTCGTCACCCATCGCGGGCATGCCCGTCATCGAGGCGTGGAAGGCGCGCGACGTCGTGGTCTTCAAGCGGTCGCTCGCGACCGGCTACGCGGGCGTGCAGAACCCGCTGTTCTTCCGGGAGAACACCCGGATGCTCTTCGGCGACGCCAGGGAGCAGGTGGACAAGATCGTCCAGGCTCTCTGACGCCGCCGAGGAGGGGGAGCGCTCAGGCGCTCAGAGGCGGGAGTCCGCCTGCGACTCGTAGACCGCCGCGTCCAGGACGCCGTCGGCGTGCAGGTACGACGGCGAGTCGGGGACCGGCGTCGCGTCGATGGTGCTGGCGTCGGCGGGCACGCCGTCCAGGCTGGGCATGACCGAGGCGAGCTCGGGGCGCCACTTGGTGAACCGGAACGGGAAGCACCGCTCGAGCAGGTCGACCATCGCGGAGGCCGCGGTCGAGGCGCCCGGCGAGGCGCCCAGCAGGCCGGCGATGGAGCCCTCGGCGCCCGTGACGATCTCGGTGCCGAACTGGAGCACGCCCTTGCCGTCGGCGTCGCGCTTG
The DNA here is from genome assembly GCF_042792795.1 of Isoptericola sp. NPDC056605. Lineage (NCBI taxonomy): Bacteria > Bacillati > Actinomycetota > Actinomycetes > Micrococcales > Promicromonosporaceae > Isoptericola > Isoptericola sp. NPDC056605. The sequence goes on from NZ_JBHTVT010000010.1 coordinate 26,098, forward strand.
ATGACCTGCACGCGCTGCCCCGCCGTCAGCTTCTCCCAGTCCTTGGGGTGAGCGGTCGGCATGAACTGCTGGAGCGCCTGGAACTTCGTCTCGGGCGCGGCCAGGAGCTGGCCGACGAGGTACTGCGTGAGGTCGAGGTTCTTGAGGCCGGCGCCGAGCATCGACGTCACGTTGTTGGCGCGCAGCGACGTGATCAGGCCCAGGTACTTGCCCTTCTTGAGGTACTTGGGGCTGAAGCCGGCGTAGGGGCCGAACATGAGGTACGTCTTGCCGTCGACCACGCGGGTGTCGAGGTGGGGCACGGACATCGGCGGGGCGCCGACGTCGGCCTTGCCGTAGACCTTCGCCTGGTGCTGCGCGACGAGCTCCGGGTCGTCCGTGCGCAGGAACTCGCCGGAGATGGGGAAGCCGCCGAAGCCCTTGATCTCGGGGATGCCGGCCGACTGGAGCAGGGGGAGCGCGCCGCCGCCGGCGCCGACGAAGATGAACTTCGCGGTGACGGTGCTGGTGCGGTTCCGCGCGTTCCACGAGCGGTCCTTGACGCGCAGGCGCCAGCGGCCGTCCTTGGTGCGCTTGAGGCTCTTCACCTCGTGCTGGAGCTCGAGCTCGGCGCCGTTCGCGACGAGCCCGTCGACGAGCTGGCGGGTGAGGTTGCCGAAGTCGACGTCGGTGCCCGAGGTCGCGCGGGTCGCGGCGATCGGCTCGTCGGCGTCGCGCTCGGTGGTCAGCAGCGGCGCCCAGCGGCCGATGGTGGCGCGGTCGGTGCTGTACTCGAGGTCGCGGAACAGGGGGTGCACGTGCAGCGTCTCGTAGCGGCGGCGCAGGTAGTCCACGTTCTTCTCGCCGCGCACGAACGTCATGTGCGGGGTCTTGCTGAGGAACGAGTCGTCCTTGATGCGGCCCGTGGCGAGCAGGTGCTGCCACAGCTCGCGCGAGATCTCGAACTGCTCGTTGATCGCCACCGCCTTGGTGATGTCGATCGAGCCGTCCTTGCGCTCGGGCGTGTAGTTGAGCTCGCAGAGCGCGGCGTGCCCCGTGCCCGCGTTGTTCCACGGGTTCGAGGACTCCTGCGCCACGTCGTCCAGGCGCTCGTAGATCCGGATGGACCACGACGGCTCGAGCTGCTGGAGCAGCGTGCCGAGCGTGGCGCTCATGATTCCGCCGCCGATGAGGACGACGTCGACGTCGGCCCCTGTGGGGGCCCCAGCAGTCGTAGCACTCGAAGTCACCGGGTCACCATACGCCGCGCGTGAAAACTGTCACAAAGAATGAGAGCAACCTCACACGGGCCTCTGACCTGCAGTGACGTGGGTCACACCCGCGGCAGGCGCCGTCGCAGGTCAGGGCTTCGGGGTCGCCGACGACGGCCACGGCCCGAGGTCGGGCAGCGGCACGGCGGCGCCGTCCCGGAGCGCTGAGACGGGGCCCGAGGGGGCGCGCCCGGCGAGCCAGGCGGCGACGTCGCGCGCGTCGCCGGCGAGCTCCAGGCCCGCGCCGTCGGCGCCCTCGGACTCCGGCAGGCGCACGGCGAGGAAGTCGCGCAGGTGCGCGCAGAACGCGTCGTCCCAGGAGCCGTACCCCACCGCCGCGCCGAGGCCGGCGGTCGCGTCGACCGCGTGGATGCGGGCCTCGCGCCACCAGGCGAGCAGCGCGTCCGCGAGGACGCCGTCCCGGTACGCCACGGGTGCGGCCCACAGTGCGTCGTCCGGCGCGGGCCAGGCCGCCAGGAGCCGGGCCCGTGCCACCTCCAGCGCGGCCGCGTGCTCCGCGGCGCTGCGCCCGGCGCCCGCCTCGATGTCGGCGTTCCGCCCGGCCGGACCCCCGTCGTACGGGGCGACCGTCTCGCCGCGCGCGGCGTACTCCGCCTGGCGTGCGAGGGCGGCGGCCACGTTCGTCACGTGCGACAGCACGTGCCCGCGGGTCCACCCGTCGAGGGGGGACGGGTCGGCGCCCGCGCCCTCCGGCAGGCCGCGCACGACGTCGATCAGGGCGGCGAGGGCGGCGTCGGCGTCGGCGAGGGCGTGCGCGAGGTCGGGGGTGCGCGCGTCGGTGTCGGTGGGGCTCACGGCCACAACAGCTCCTTGGTCCAGGCGGTCTCGGTGCGGGCAGGCGGCGCGTCGGTGCGGTAGCGGAGGCGGGACTGGCCCTTGTCGTCGCTGGCCGCCCAGAACTCGACGGTGGCGGGGGCGAGCACCCAGGCGGTCCACGCCGGGGCGACGGCGTCGGGGTGCTCGCGCGCCTCGTCCAGGCGGCCCGCGAAGGCGTCCCAGTACTCCTGCCGGGAGCCGAGCGGCTCGCTCTGGTGACCGACGAGCCCGGCGGCGCGCGAGCCGTCCGGGCGGGCGCGGAAGTCCGAGGCTCCGGCGTCGGGCCCGGCGGAGGAGGCGCGCCCGCTGACGCGGACCTGCCGGCCGAGGTCGCGCCAGAAGACGGTGAGCGCCGCGTGCGGGTTCTCGCCCAGGTCGCGGCCCTTGGGGCTCGTCGCGTGCCCCGCGAACCACCAGCCGTCGGCGGTGACGTCCTTGATCACCAGGGTGCGCGCGTGCACGCGGCCCGCGGCGTCCGCCGTCGAGAGGGTCGCCGCGTGCGGGGCGCCGACGCCGGCGGCGAGCGCGTCGTCGAACCACTGCGCGAACAGCTCCTGCGGCGTAGCCGGGGCGGTGGTGAGGTCGTCCAGGTCGACGCCGAACGGCGGCAGGCCGGGCGGGAAGGTCGGCAGGGCGCGCAGGCGCTCGCGGAAGGTCACGCGGTCTCCTTCGTGTTCTCCGGGGTGAGGATCGAGACGAAGCCGCGCACGGCGGCCCGCATCGCGTCGGGGTCGCCGGTGGCGCGGGCGAGCACGTAGCCGCCCTGCACGATCGCGACGGCGGCGTGCGCACGGTCGCGGGCGGTGTCGTCCGGCAGTCCGGTCTCGCGCAGGGTCGTGGCGACGACGTCGAGCAGGCGGACGAAGTAGGCGGTGACGACGTCGCGCAGTCCGTCGTCGTCCATGACGGCCTGGTCGCTGGTGAGGCGGCCGACCTTGCAGCCCGCGAGCGCGTCGCGGGGGCGCTCGAGGTACGCGACGACGCGGTCCAGGGCCGGCGTCGTGCCCTCCAGGTCGCGGCGCGCCGCGGTGAGCGCGGCCTCGACGGTGGCGCCGACGGCGGCCGCGGCGAGGTCGTGCTTCGTGGGGAAGTGGTGGTAGAGGCTGCCCTGCCCCACCCCGCTGGCGGCCAGGACCTGGCGAGGGCTGGTGGCGCCCACGCCCTGGGCGGCGAACATCTCCTGCGCGGCGGCGACGAGCCGGTCGCGCGCATCGGTCGGCGTGCTCATGCCGCCACCATACCTACCTCTAGGTATGGTGGCTACCCCTGGTGCTCCGTCCCCGCGCGCCGGCCCCGGGAGACGGCGCGCGCGACGGCGACGCCCGCGACCGCGCCGAGGACCGCGCCCGCCGCGCACCAGAGCAGGCCCGCCGGGGAGAAGGCGGCGCCGAGCACCGGGGCCAGGGGCGGCCACCGCGAGGCGAGGGCCTGCGGCAGCGACGTCAGCCGCAGCAGCTCGACCGCCGCGCAGAGCGCGAACCCGACCAGCCCGGCCGTGAGCGCCCGCGTCCGCGGGCGCACGACCAGGACGAGGACCGCGACGAGGGCCGCCGCCAGGACGTCACCGAGCGGGCCGCCGACCGGCTCGGCCAGCCGGTGCTCGGCCAGGCGCCCGAGTCGCGCGACGACGAGCGCGAGCAGGAGCAGCGCGAGCCGGGGCGCCAGCGCGCGGGTCACGGCGGCGGGGGAGCGGGCGGGGCCGGGCATCCGGGGCCGGGCCTCAGAAGTAGTCGCGCACGTGCACCTGGCGGCCGCCCCACAGGGCGTCCCAGACGGCGTCGTGCGCGGCGGGCCCCGACGCGCCGCCCGCGAGCCGGGCGTTCGCCGTCGACTGCGCGCCCGCCCACGTCGCGGCCAGCCCGGCGGACGTGAACGTGAGGCGGTCGCCCGGGGCGGCGTCGTCGTCGGGCGTGACGCGCACCGCGCCGTCGGCGGCCTCGAGGGTCCACGCGCCCTCGAGGTCCGGCGTCCGCGGGTCGACGACGGCGAGCGGCACGCGGGCCGGCACCGGCGCCACCCGGGCGGCGCCGAGTGCGCCGGGCACGTCGAGCAGGCGCAGCATGTACGGGCGAGGCGCCGAGGTCGCCGCGTGGTCGGGCAGCACCAGGCGCGAGACGTCGACCCCCGACCAGCCGCCCGACGTGCCGACCTGCACCCAGCCCGCGACGGACGCGAACGAGGCGAGCACCCGCCACAGGACGCGGGCCGCGTCGGGGGTGAGCGCGACCAGGTCGTCGACCTCGATGGTGTTGGTGCGGTCGTAGCCCGGGCCGCGCGACCAGCTCGCGAAGCCGAGCACCTCCTCGGCCGCCCCCGTACCGCGCACGGCGAGGCTGACGCCCGTGTAGTCGGCGTCGGGGCCCACCATGTCGTCGGCCTCCATCGTGAACGGGGTCTCGGCCCGGGAGAGGGGGCCGTTCTGCGCGGAGGCCCACGCCTCGTACACCCGCCGGACGGCGGGGACGTCGGCAGCGGTGGCCCGCCGGGCGCGCACGTCCTCGGCGGGCCGGGGCACGGCCGCGAGGGCCGCCATCGGGATCCGCACGTCCTCGAACGCGCCCACCACCTCGTAGCCCAGCCCGCGGTAGATGCCCGCCGACGACGGGTACAGCGTCGAGACGACGTCACCCAGGTCACGGGCCTCCGCGAGCGCGGCCTCCATCAGCGGGCGGAGCAGGCCGGAGCCCCGGCGCTCGGCGGCGACGGTGACACCGGCGAAGCCCGCGGTCGGCAGCCGGACGCCGTGGAACCAGGTCGTGAACGACCGGACGCCCAGCCCCGCGACCACCTCGCCGTCGTCGGTCGCGACCCAGGGCCGGATGTTCGGCAGCGGCCAGGCCGCCGGGTCGGGATCGGGTGCGGGCGTGGACGGGACGCCGAAGGCCTCGGCGCCGAGGCGCCGCGATGCGGGGACGTCGGTGATGGCGGTGCGCCGGAACTCGAGGGTCACGCCGGCGACGCTAGCGCCCCACGACCGGCGCGTCACCGCCATTGCGCCGTACCGTGATCCGGTGAGCACACCGTCCGTGCCCGACGCGGCGCAGGCCCGGCTGCGCAGCCGCGTCCTGGTGGTCGCGATCCTGGCGTCGTTCGTGTCGTTCCTCGACGGCACGGTCGTGAACGTGGCGCTGCCCGCCATCGGCGACGAGCTCGGCGGCTCGGGCGAGGCGCGGCTCAGCCTGCAGCAGTGGGTGGTGGACGGTTACCTGGTCACCCTCGGCTCGCTCATCCTGCTCGCCGGGTCGCTGTCGGACCTGTACGGGCGGCGCCGGGTGCTCGTCGCGGGACTCGTGGGGTTCGCCGCGGCGTCGGTGCTGTGCGCGCTCGCGCCGACCGGCCCGGTGCTCGTGGGCGCCCGCCTGCTGCAGGGGGTGGCCGGGGCGCTGCTGGTGCCGAGCTCGCTGGCGCTCATCATCTCGACGTTCGACGGCGAGGCGCAGGGCCGCGCCATCGGGCGGTGGACGGCGTGGACCGGCACGGCGATGATCGTCGGCCCGTTCGTCGGCGGCGGCCTGGTGGACCTGCTGTCGTGGCGGTGGGTGTTCTGGATCAACCTGCCGGTCGTCGTCGTCACGCTCGTGCTGCTGCGGCCGGTGCCGGAGGTGCGGCAGACCACCGGCCGCCGGCTCGACGTGCCGGGCGCCGTGCTCGCCGCGACCGGCCTCGCGGCGGGCGTGTACGGGCTCATCGAGCGGACGTGGGCCGCCGTCGCGGTCGGGGTGGTGCTCCTGGTCGCGTTCGTGGTCTACGAGCGGCGCGCGCGGGACCCGATGATGCCGCCGCGCCTGTTCGCCGCGCGCAACTTCGCGTGGGGCAACGTCGCGACCTTCGCCGTCTACGGCGCGCTCTCGCTCGGCGGGTTCGTGCTCGGCCTGTTCCTGCAGCAGGTGGCGGGCTGGTCGGCCACCGCCGCCGGCGTCGCGCAGCTGCCGTCGACCCTCGCGATGCTCGCGCTGTCGACGCGGTTCGGCACCCTGGCGGCCCGGTACGGGGCGCGGTGGTTCATGACGATCGGGCCGGTGGTCGCGGGCGCCGGCTACCTGCTGCTGCTCACGATGGACGCGGACGCGACCTACGTGACGCAGGTGCTGCCGGGGCTGCTGGTGTTCGGTCTGGGGCTGTCCATCACCGTCGCGCCGCTGACCGCCGCGATCCTGGGCGCCGCCCCGGCCGCCGACGCCGGCATCGCCTCGGCGGTGAACAACGCCGTCTCGCGCGTGGCCGGGCTGCTGACCGTCGCGTTCGCCGGCGTCATCCTCGGCGGGGTGCTCGACGTCGCGTCGTTCCACCGCGCTCTGCTGGTCACCGCGGGGCTGCTCGTGCTCGGCGGGCTGGTGAGCATGGTCGGCATCCGCGACGTGCGCCGTCCGGAGGCCGCGGAGGGCGAGCCGGGCCCCGGCGTCACAGCGGGAGCTTGAAGCCCTCGTGCGACTGCGCGTAGCCGAGCGACCGGTAGAACCGGTGCGCGTCGGGCCGCTGCTTGTCCGACGTGAGCTGGGCCAGCACGCAGCCGCGCTCGCGGCCCCGCTCGTGCGCGTGCTCCATGAGCGCGCGGCCCAGCCCCTGGCCGCGCAGCGCGGCGTCGACGCGCACCGCCTCGACGAGCAGGCGCGTGGCGCCGTTGCGGGAGATCCCGGGCACGAACGTCAGCTGCATGACGCCGACCACCGCGCCGTCCAGCTCGGCGACGACGAGCTCGTCGTTCGGGCTGGCCTCGACCGCCTCGAAGCCCGCCACGTGCGCCGGCCCGAACACGCCGGTGCGGGAGGCGGCGACGGCGTCGTCGGCGATGAGCTCGACGACACGCGGCAGGTCGTCGCGGGTCGCGAGGCGGAAGGTGACGGCGGCGGCGGGGGAGTCGGGCACGCCCGGACGTTAGCAGGCGGCGCTAGCCTCGCCCCGTGACCGAGCGCGAGATCGTCGCCGACCTGCCCCTCTGCCTCCCCGACGGGCGCCTGGACCCCGACGCCGTCGGCTGGTCGCGCGTGCCCCTGCACGACACGTCCGGCATCGGACGCGGCCTGCGCGGGTTGGGCCGGAACAAGCGGTGGGAGTACTGGGCGGTCGTCACCGCGGACCACGTCGTCGCGCTCACCACGTCCGCGCTGGACTACGCCGCGCTGCACCAGGTGTGGGTGCTGGACCGGGCGACCGGCGAGGAGGTCGACGCCGTCGCGATCGCGCCGCTGAACCGGTCGGCGACGCTGCCCGGCCGCCTCGGCGCCGGCCCCGTCCGGTCGCGCACGCGCCCGGTGGCGATCGCCGTCGACGAGGGGCCCGGCGGCACGCGCCTGCGTGCCCGGACGCCGCGCGTGGACCTCGACGTGACGGTGTCCCGGCCGGCGGGCCGGGAGCTGCTCGGGGTCGTGGTGCCCTGGTCGGACCGGCGGTTCCAGTACACCGTGAAGGACGTGGGTCGGCCCGCCACCGGCCGGCTCCGGCTCGACGGCGTCGAGCACCCGGTCGCTACGGGGGCGTGGGCCGTCCTCGACCACGGGCGGGGCCGCTGGCCCTACCGCGCCGCCTGGCAGTGGGGCGTGGGGTTCGGCCGGGGCGTCGACGCCGACGGCGCGGGGCACGAGGTGGCGCTGCAGCTCGGCGGGACGTGGACGCGCGCCGGCGCGACCACGGAGAACGGGGTGCTCGTCGACGGCCGCCTGCACAAGCTCCACGACGAGCTCGACTGGACGTTCGACCGCCGCGCGTACACCGCGCCGTGGCGGGTGCGCGGCGAACGGCTGGACCTCGCCTTCGTGCCCGCCCACGACCGCGTGAGCCGCACCCAGCTCGGGGTCGTGGCGTCGTCCACCCACCAGTGCTTCGGCACCTGGTCGGGCTGGGTCACGACCGACGCCGGCGTGCGCCTCGACGTCGACGGCCTCGACGGCTGGGCGGAGGACGTCGCGCAGCGCTGGTGAGCGTCGCAGCGTCGTCGGCGACCGCGCCGGTCAGCGCACCCGGTCGGCTCCGCCCGCGGCGACGTAGGCGGCCACGACGGACGCGGGCTTGCGCGCGGCCTGGTCCCGGAGGCAGGCGCTGAACGTGTCGCGGAAGTCGAGCCGGGGCCACCGGGCCTCGAGGTCCGCGCGGAAGGCCGTGGGCCAGTGCTCGAGCCCGCGGCCGCTGACGTCGGCGCCGGTGGACCGGGCGAGGAGATACCCCTCCGGGCGCTCGCCCGGCGGGACGTCGGCGTCGTCGAGCATGTGGTCGACGACCGCCCGCGCCGCGCGGTCACGGCGCTGCGTGCTCCAGCCGGCGCCCGCGGTGACCGCCCAGGCCACGTTGCCGCCCGCGACCTCGAACGGCTCGGCGTGCGCGTCGAACCCGGCCGTGAGGCCGGCGTCGTGCAGGAGGCCCGCGACGGCGAGCACCTCGTCGTCGACGGGGAGGGCCAGCTGCCGGCCGAGGTCGACCGCCAGCAGCGTGGACCGCACGGCATGGTGCACGAGCGCCGCGGGGGAGAAGCGGACGAGCACCTCGAACGCGGCGGTCACGGGCGCGGTGCGGGGAAGGTCGTCCGGAAGGGCTGGGGTCATGTCGTCGGACACTAGCCCGGCGGCGCCTTCTGCCGGCGGCAGAAGGCAGGGCGCGGGGCGTGCGGGTGCGTCAGGGTGGTGCTCATGAGGCTCCTGGTGCTGGGTGGGTCGGTGTTCCTGTCGAGGGCGGTCGCGGCGGACGCCGTGGCGCGAGGGCACGAGGTGGTGGCCGCGAACCGTGGCTCGTCGGGACCGGTGCCGGGTGGCGTGCGGCACGTGGCGCTGGACCGGGCCGACCCGTTCCCGGACGCCCTGGCCGTGGAGGGGTTCGACGCCGTCGTGGACGTGTCGCGCACCCCGTCGCACGTGCGACGCGCGGTGGCCGCGCTGCCGGACGCGCACTGGGTGTTCGTCTCGACGGTCAACGTGTACGCCGACGACGCCGACCCGGGCGGCCCCGGCGTCGGGCGGCTGCGCGAGCCGCAGGTCGACGACGTCGACAGGCCGCAGGACCCGGAGGCGTACGGGGCGATGAAGGTGGCGTGCGAGGAGCTCGTCCGCGAGGGCGCGGCGAGCGCCGCGGTGGTGCGTCCGGGCCTGATCGTCGGTCCGGGGGACCCGAGCGGTCGGTTCGCGTACTGGCCGGCGCGCCTGGCCCGGGTGCTCGACGACGGCGCCGACGTCCTGGCGCCGGGCGACCCGGCCGACCCGGTGCAGGTGATCGACGTGCGCGACCTCGCGGCCTGGCTCGTCGACCTGGCCGAGCGCCGCACCCGCGGGACCTTCGACGCCGTCGGGCCGGTGACCCCGGTCGGCGACCTGCTGGCCGCGGTGGCGCGCGGGGTCGGCGCCGCGCCGCGCTGGGCATGGGCGGACGACGCCGCCCTGGCGGCGGCCGACGTCCGGCCGTGGTCGGGGGAGCGGTCGCTGCCGCTGTGGCTGCCGCGGCCGGAGTGCGACGGCATGCCGGCGCACGACGCCGCGCCGGCGAGGGCCGCGGGCCTGTCGCCGCGGCCGGTGGAGGAGACCGCGCGCGACACGCTCGCGTGGCTGCGGGAAGTCCCGGCCGCTTCGGTCACCGGCCTGACCGCGGGGGAGGAGGCGGCCGTGCTGGCCGGGCTCCGCGGGGGCGCCGGGGCCCAGGGTTCCTGACGTGGCGGTGTGACGTGTCAGACCCGTCGGGGGCGCGGTCCGCCCGGCGCGCGGGGTTACGGTCGAAGGATCAGCGCCCCGACCCTCACGAGGGCCTCCGGGGCGGACGTTCGTCCCCCGGGCCGTCACCGCGCGTGACCCGTGCGCCCGCCCGCGGGGGCGTGGTGCGAAGGAGACGGACATGACGGCAGTCGGCAGCTTCGAGGGCAGGGTCGCGCTCGTGACGGGCGGCGGGTCGGGCCTCGGCGAGGCGATCAGCAAGGAGCTCGCGGGCCTCGGCGCGAAGGTCGTGGTGACGGACATCCGCCTCGACGCGGCGCAGCGCGTGGTCGACGAGATCACCGCCGCCGGCGGGGAGGCGGCCGCGTTCGAGCAGAACACGGCGGTCAAGGAGGACTCGGCCAAGGCCGTCGAGTTCGCGAAGGCCACCTTCGGGGGCCTGAACTACGCCGTCAACAACGCCGGCATCGGCGGCAAGCAGGCGCCGGCGGGCGAGACCGACCTGGACGACTGGGACCGCGTCATCGACATCAACCTCAACGGCGTGCTCTACGGCATGCGGGCGCAGATCCCCGCGATGCTCGAGCAGGGCGCCGGCCAGAGCGCGATCGTCAACATGGCGTCGATCCACGGCACGGTCGCCGCCATCGGCAACGGCGCCTACACGGCCGCGAAGCACGGCGTCGTGGGCATCACGAAGAACGCCGCCGCCGAGTACGGCGCGCAGGGGCTGCGCATCAACGCCGTGGGCCCGGGCTACATCAAGACGCCGCTGGTCGAGTCGAGCCTGCCGGCCGAGGCGCGCGAGGCCCTCGAGGGCAAGCACGTGCTGGGCCGCCTCGGCGACCCCACGGAGGTCGCGACCGTCGTGCGCTTCCTGCTGTCCGACGACGCGTCGTTCGTCACCGGCGCGTACTGGCTGGTCGACGGCGGCTACACCGCCGTCTGACGCTCGAGCGCCGAGGTCGAGGCCAGGGGCACGAGGTCGAGGTCCGTGACCTCGACCTCGTGCCCTCACCTCGATCTCGGCGCCGATCAGGCCGCGAGGCCGGCGGCGAGCTCGTCGACGAGGTCGAAGCCCTCCTGCAGCCCGCCCTCCATGCCCGACTCGACGATCGCGTCGCGGACCTCGCGGCTGGGCGCGCGGGTGACGAGCGTGAGGGTGGTGACGCCGTCCTCCTCGGTGAACGTGTAGGTGTTCAGGGTCGCCGCGGCGTCGCCGTCGGGCATGCCTTCGAAGACCTCCGTGTGCACCAGGCGCTCCGGGGGCACCACCTCGGTGAACTCGCCGTGGAACGCGACCTCGAAACCGCCGTCGGCCTGCATGACGTAGCGGTAGGTGCCGCCGGGGCGCGGGTCGATCTCGACGCTCGTGACGGTGCCGCGCTTGCCGGCCCACCAGCGGGCGATCAGCTCGGGCTCGGTGAACACGCGCCAGACGGCGGCCGCGGGGGCGGCGAACCGGCGCACGACCTGGATGTCGGTGTCGTTCGGCAGCGTCAGGACGGCGGTGCCGGTGGTGGTGCTGGTCATGATCGTTCTCCTCGGTGCTCCGGGGGCTGGTCCGGGTGGACGCCCGGCGGGGTCTCCAGGGTGTCGAGCAGCTCGTCGATGAGCTCGAACCGCTCCTCCCACAGCCGCTCGTACCGGCCGACCCACGCGTGGATCTCCTGCAGGGGCCGGGCGTCCGTGCGGTAGAGGCGACGACGGCCGTCGTCGCGGACCTCGACCAGCCCGACCTCGCGCAGCACCCTGAGGTGCTTGGAGACCACGGGCTGGGCGACGTGGAGCAGCTCGGCGAGCTCGCCGACGCCGCGCTCCTGCTGCGCCAGGGCGTCGAGGATCTCGCGGCGCCGGGGCTCGGCCACCGCGTTGAACGCATCCGTCGTCGTCGCCGCGCGTGCCATACGAACAACCTATGCCTGTATCGGAATATGTCAAGAGGGTTCAGGAGGTCGGGTTGCAGCGCGCGGCCATCGTCGCGACCAGGCCGACGTCGGGCCGCCACGGCTCCAGGTTCCACGAGTCCTTGTCGGGCGCGCCGATCGCGTGGCACTCGAGCTGGTCGTGCATCGTCGCGGTGTCGACGTCGGGGTCCGCCGTCACCAGCTCGGCCCACACGAGGTCGGTGCCCGCCTGCCCCGCCTCCCGCGCCCAGTCCGTCGGGACGACGGCGAGGGACGGGCCGCCCTCGCGGTCGCCCCAGTCGGTCCCCTCGACGGCGGTGGTGCCGAGGGTGGTCGTGACGTCGTCGTCCTCGGGTCCGGACGCGCCGTCCGCGAGGGGCCGGACCTCCAGGTGGGTGTCGTCCGCGGCGACGAGGCGCGCGCCCCGGGGGGCGGACAGCCCGCCGACCGTCGTGCCGCCGGCGCGCACCGCGACGCTGCCGTCGGCGCGGGTCTCGAACGCACCGCCCGAGGCCAACGCGAGCGTCACCGGATCGTCGGTGTCGTCGGCGTCGTCGACCGCGGACCGCTCGAGGGTCATGGTCGACGTGCCCGCCCTCGGGTCGGGGGTGACGTGCACGGGAGGGTCGTCGAGCGCCGCGCCGGGCACCGACACCTCCAGCGTGACGTCGCCGGCCGTCACCTCGACCCGCAGGGGCTGCTCGGGGGTCGCGGTCGGTCCCGGCGTCGTCACCGTGCTCGGCGTCTCCGTCGGCGCGGGCGTCGACGGCGAGCAGGCACCGAGGGCGAGGAGCGTGACGAGGGCAGTGAGGCCGGGGAGCGCTCGCGACCGGAGGAGGGAGTGCACGCCCTCAGTCTCGGGTACGGGGCCCGTCGCGGCACCCGACCGGGCCCTGGTCATTCGGGTGAGGTTCGCCTAACCTTACCGACGTGAGCACGCGAACGCTGTCGAAGCCGGTCGACCCGCACGTCCTCGTCGCCGAGGTCGTGACGACGAAGCGCCTGGGCCCGCACCTGCAACGGGTCACGCTCGGCATCGACGACATCGACCGCCTCACCCTCGTGGGCGACGACCAGTGGTTCCGGCTGTTCCTGCCGCGCCCGGGCCAGGACACGCTGAAGCTCCCGACGCGCACGTCGAACCTCGGCTGGTACGCGCAGTACCTGGCGACGCCGCGTGCCCGCCGCCCGCTGGTGCGCAACTACACGATCCGCGCGGCGCGGCCCGAGCTGCGGGAGATCGACGTGGACTTCGTGCTGCACGGCCACGACGGCGCGGCGCCCGCGGGGCCGGACGGCGGGCACGAGCCGCTCGGCCCGGGCGCGGGTTTCGCGCTGTCCGCGCGACCCGGGGACCGGGTCGGAATCCTCGACCAGGGCACCTACCACCACCGGCAGGCCGCGTGCGACTGGCGGCTGCTCGTCGCCGACGAGAGCGGCCTGCCCGCCGTCGCCGGCATCTGCGAGGCGCTGCCCGACGACGCGCGCGGCGTCGCCGTCGTCGAGGTCCCCACCGCCGACGACCGCCAGGACTTCCGGGTGCCGGCCGGCGTCGACCTGCGGTGGGTCGAGCGCGACCGCGCCGCGGCCGACGACCCGGTCCTCGGGGAGGTGCCCGGCCGGGCCGCGCTCGAGGTCGTGCGCGGCGCCGAGCTCCCCGCGGGCAGCGGGTACGCGCTCGTCGCCGGCGAGCAGGCGCTCGCGGCCGGCGTGCGGCGGCACCTGGTGAACGAGCGGCAGTGGCCGAAGGCGGCGGTCGACTTCGTCGGCTACTGGCGGCACGGCAAGGCGTCGCCCAGCTGACCTGCCTTCCACCGGGTGGTCTCTCGCTGGAAGGTCGTTCGTGCGCTACTCGACGACGACGACCTCGTGCGGCGAGGTGTTGAGCCGCAGGGCGGCGTCCGGGGCGTCGGCGACGCCGGGGACGCCGGCCGGGAACGCGACGACGATGTCCTCGATGCGCACGCCGAACTCGCCCGGCAGGTAGATCCCCGGCTCGACGGAGAAGCACATCCCGGCCTCGACCGGGGTCTCCTCGCCCTCCACCATGTACGGCGGCTCGTGCGTCGTCAGGCCGATGCCGTGGCCGGTGCGGTGGACGAAGAACTCGCCGAACCCGGCGTCGGCGATGACGGCACGAGACGCGCGGTCGACGTCCTGGCACGTCGCTCCGGGGCGGACGGCGTCGACACCCGCCTGCTGCGCGGCGCGCACCACGTCGTGCACCTCCTGCTCGCGGTCGGTGAGCGCGCCGACGTGCACGGTGCGGGTGGTGTCGGAGCCGTAGCCGTCGGCGAGCCCGCCGAAGTCCATGACCACCATGTCGCCCTCGCGGATCACGCGGTCGCCGGCCTCGTGGTGCGGGTCGGCGCCGTTCTCGCCCGCGCACACCAGGGTGAAGTCGACCTGCTCGTGCCCGCGGGAGCGCAGCAGCGCGTCCAGGTCGTCGGACACCTCGCGCTCGGCGCGCCCCGCGAACCGGCGGGTGACGATCTCGGCGAACACGGCGTCCGCCCCGGCGCCCGCCGCGGCGAGACGGGCCACCTCCTCGGGCGACTTCGCGGCCCGCAGCATGGGCAGCACGGTCGTGACCGCGGCGTACGACGACGCGGGCAGGGTGCGCTGCAGGCCCAGCACGTGCAGCGCCCACGCCGTGTCGCTGATCGCGTACCGCCCGTCCGGGCGCAGCAGCCGGGCGGCGACCGCGTGCTCGTCCTCGCCGTCCACCCAGGCCACGGCCTCGATGCCGCCGACCGCGCCGACCTCGAGGTCGTGGGCCTCGAGCTTCGGCACCACCGCGACCGGGTCCCCGTCCACGGGCAGCACGAGCAGCGTGAGCCGCTCGAGCTCGGCGGCGGGCGTGTACCCGAGGAAGTAGCGCAGGTCGGGGCCGGGCGTCACCAGCACTCCGGCGAGGCCGGCGGCGGCGGCCTGGGCGGCGGCCCGGCGGCGGCGGTCGGCGTGCACGGCGGGGGAGAAGGGCGTCATCTGCCCAGCGTGCCGCGTGCGGCCCCGGCCTGCACCACGGTCGGGCGCGCGCTCGGGCGCACGGTCAGACGCGCACCACGATCTTGCCGCGACCGTGCCCGGTCTCGGAGGCGCGGTGGGCGTCGGCGGCGTCGGCGAGGTCGAAGACCTGACCGACCTCGACCGCGACCTTGCCGGCGTCGATCAGCGCCCCGAGCGCCTCGAGGTCGGCGCTGGACGGGCGCACCCACACGTAGTGCCCGCCGTGCTCCGTGCGCGCCGTCGCGTCCGTGATGGACGTGATCGTGCCGCCCGGGACGAGCACCGCGGCGCTGGTCGCGACGGCGTCGCCGCCCACGTAGTCGAGGGCGACGTCGACGCCGTCCGGGGCGAGGGCGCGGACGCGCTCGGCGAGCCCGTCGCCGTACGTGACGGGCTCGGCGCCCAGGTCGCGCAGGAAGTCGTGGTTGGCCTCGCTCGCGGTGCCGATGACGCGTGCGCCGAGGCTGCGCGCGATCTGCACGGCGAAGGCGCCGACGCCGCCGGCCGCCGCGTGCACCAGCACCGTCTGGCCCTCCCGCACGCCGGACCGCAGGACCGACTGGTAGGCCGAGAGCCCCGCGAGCGGCACGGCCGCCGCCTCCTCGAACGTCAGCGACGCGGGCTTGCGCGCCAGCGTGCGCACGGGCGCGGCGACGAGCTCGGCGAACGTGCCGCCGTGCACCCAGTCCTTGCGGACGTACCCGTACACCTCGTCGCCCACCTGGTACTCGGGGGTGTCGAGGCCCACCTGTTCGACGACGCCCGCCACGTCCCAGCCCGGGACGACGGGGAACTGGGTGTCGAACAGGCCGTCCAGGTAGCCCTGGCGGACCTTCCAGTCGACGGGGTTGACGGAGGCGGCGCGCACCCGCACGACGACAACGTCCGCCCCGGGGTGCGGGTCGGGCTGGTCGGTGAGCTCGAGGACGTCGGCACCGCCGAAGCGGGAGTAGGTGATGGCTCGCATGCCCGGCACAACAGAGGCCGGGCCGCGAGACTTCCCGCGACCCGGCCCGTGCCGGCCCTGCCGTGCTGCGACGGCGTCAGCCCATGGTGTTGACGATCAGCCCGATGTGGGTGAAGAAGTTCATCGCGCCGAACAGCAGGAACGCGAGCCCGGCGAGGCCCCAGGCCCAGCCGATGACGACGCGCAGGCCGCGACCGGCGCCGTCGCGCAGGGCGAGCGGGAAGAGGATCGCGCCGAGTCCGACGAGCGCGATGAGGCCGGACATGAAGATCGCCTCGACGAGCGGGTACGCGGCGAAGGCGCCCGAGATCGGCTCCTGGGGCGGGGCGGCGAAGAGCTGGTAGGTGACGCCGGCGATCGCGATGGCGACCAGGCCGAGGCCCATGCCGAGCACGAACACGGAGACCGGGCGGGCGACGGCGCGCAGGTGGTCGGTGGCGTCCTCGCGGGCCAGCGCCTCCTTGCCGCGCGTCCACAGGTAGAAGGCCGCGGCGAGCAGCAGCACGCCGAACGCGAGGCTGGTCTCGCCGAAGATGATGTTGTCGAAGGGGAAGCCGCCGGCCGCCAGCGGCCAGGTGAGCGTCATGTGCAGCCCGGTGGCCGTGAGGATCAGGCCGAGCACGCCGAACGCGAGCGACCAGCCCTCGGCCACGACCTTCCCGGGCGCGCGCAGCAGGTCACGGCCGAGCCACACGAGCAGGATCAGGCCGGCGCCCACGGCGACGGACATCACGGTGTTGTAGGTGGGCATCTGCGCCCAGTCGATCACGAGGCCATCCGCGGCCATCAGGTTCACTGCTCGTTCATCTCCTCGGTCCGGGCCGCCCGGCGGCGGTCTGTCGATCGGCTAAACCATACGCGCGTATAGGTTATTCCGGCGCCGTCACCGTGCCGCGCCTACGATGGGCGGCGTGACGGAGGACGACCGGCCGCGGCGGCGCCGCATGGTCCAGGGGCGTGGCGCCGACAAGCAGCGCCGGATGGTCGAGGCCGCGGCGACGCTGCTCATCGACGAGGGGTTCGACGCCGTCACGCACCGCCGCGTCGCCGAGGCCGCCCGCCTGCCGCAGGGCTCGGCGTCGTACTACTTCCCGACCAGCGCGGCGCTCGTCGCGGCCGCGGTGGAGGCCGCCGAGGACGTCCGCGGCGCCGCGGCCCAGGCCGCGGCCGAGGCGCTGCCGCACCGGCGGCGGTCCGCGGCGACGGCGGCGCGGCTCCTGATCGAGGTCCTGTACGCGCCCCACGTCGACGACACCGTCGTGGCCCGCCGGCTCGACCCGATGATGACCGCGATGCGCGACCCGGCGCTGCAGCCGATCATGCGGCGCTCCCGACCCCGCTTGCTCGGTGCCGCCCGCACGGTGCTGCAGGCCTCGGGGTTCGAGGGGGCGTGCGAGGACCCGCGCGACGTCGACCTCGTGGCGCACCTGGTCGACGCCGCCCTCCTCACCGCGGCCTCGTCGGGCACGGACCGAGTGCTGGACCGCGCGGGGGAGACGGTCGCCCGGCTGCTCGAGCGATGGCGCTGACGCGGCTGTCGGCGGCCGCCGGGGGCGTCAGCCCGCGAGGCGGAACCGGGCCCGGTACTGCGCGGGCGTGGTGTCGAGCCGGCGCCGGAACGCGCGGGTCAGCGTGTCGGTCGTGCCGAAGCCGCAGGCGGTCGCCACGCGCTCCAGGGTGTCGTCGGTGGTCTCGAGCTGCTGCCGCGCCGCCTCGACGCGGACCGACTCGACGTAGGCCGCCGGCGTGGTGCCCAGCTCGGTCTTGAACAGCCGGGTGAGCTGCCGCGCGCTGACGTGCGCCCGCTCGGCGAGCTCCGCGACGGTCAGCGGGGCGGCGACGTCCCGCAGGACGTGATGACGCAGGTCGTCCACGCGCCGGGTGGTCGCGCGGGGGTCCGTGGCGACCGAGAACTGGCTCTGCCCGCCCGGCCGCTTGAGGAACATCACGAGCTGCCGGGCCACGCGCAGCGCGAGCTCCTGGCCGTGGTCGTCGGCGACCAGCGCCAGCGTCAGGTCGAGGCACGCCGTGAGCCCGGCGCCGGTCCACACGTCGCCGTCGCGCACGAAGATCGGGTCGGCGTCGACCCGGACGCCCGGGTGCTCGGCGGCGAGCTGCCGCGCCGTGGACCAGTGCGTCGTGACCCGGCGGCCCTCCAGCAGGCCCGCCTCGGCGAGGACGTGCGCCCCCACGCAGACCGACGCCACCCGGCGGGCGCCGTCGGCCAGAGCCTGCACGCGCGGCACGAGCGCGGGGTCCACGACGGCGCGGACGTGCCGCTCGGCGTCGACCCGGACCGCGCCCGGCACGACCAGGGTGTCGACCCGCCGGCCGGCCAGGTCGTCGAACGTGGCGTCGGGCAGCACGCGGACGCCCGCCGACGTGGTCACGGGGTCGGTGGTCTCCGCGGCGAGCACCACCTCGTAGCCGGTCGGGCCGTCGAGCTCGCGCGCCAGCAGCGCGAAGACCTCGGCCGGTCCGGTGACGTCGAGCAGGTCGACACCGTCGAAGAGGGTGACCACGACGAGCCGTTCGATCATGGGGATGTCCGAATCTGCGGGTTGCATGACATTGCCGACACCGTACGCCGGTTCGTAGCGTGGGGAGCGTGCCGCCACCTCGGCGCCCGATCCCTCGACCTCCTGCGGAAGGACACCATGACCAGCACCACCCTGCGCGAGCTCAGCGGCGCCGACCCGACCCCTGCGGGCCTCGCCGAGGCGACCGTGATCCTGGTCGACTACCAGAACACCTACACGCGCGGCGTCATGGAGCTGGACGGCTGGGCGCCGGCCCTCGACGCCGCCGCGGACCTGCTGGCCCGCGCCCGCGCGGCGGGTGCCACGGTGATCCACGTGCAGCACGACGGCGGCGCCGGCTCGCCGTACGACCTCGCCACCGACCTGGGCCAGATCCACCCGCGGGTCGCGCCCGCGCCCGGCGAGGCCGTGGTGACGAAGACCGCCCCGGACTCGTTCCGCGGCACCGGGCTCGGCGACCTGGTGGACGCGGCCGGCCATGTCGACGTCGTGGTGGTGGGCTTCATGACGCACATGTGCGTCGCGTTCACGTCCCAGGGAGCGGCCCTGCGGGGCAACCGGCCCACCGTGGTCGCGGAGGCGTGCGCCACCCGGTCGCTCGCCAGCGCCGTCGCGCCGGTGCCCGCGGAACAGCTCCACCGGGCCGCGCTCGCGACGGTCGCCGACGCGTACGGCGTCGTCGTGGCGACCGCCGACGACCTCACCGGCCAGGCCGCGGCCGCCTGACGCGAGCCGGTCAGACGAGCACCTCGCCGTCGCGGGCGACCACCCGGCCGCCCGCGACGACGAGCGCCCGGGCCGGCGCGCGCACCACGGCGTCGGGCACGTTCTCGGCGTCGACGAGCACCACGTCGGCCGGCGCGCCCGCCACGAGGTCGTGGACCTCGCGGCCCACGAACCGGGCGGCGTCCGCGGACGCGACGCGGGCGGCGGTGACGAGCTCCTCGTCGTACCGCAGGCCCGACAGCCGGGCGAGCTGCGTGGTCAGCGCGAGCAGGTCGCCCGTGCCGTACGGGGACCACAGGTCGCGGATGCCGTCGGTGCCCAGGCCGACGGGGACGCCGGCCTCGCGCAGCGCCAGCAGCGGCAGGGGAGCGGCGCCGATCGGCGCCACCGTGGTCATGGTGATCCCGGCCTCGGCCATGGCCGCGATCAGGTCGGCCCGGCGCGACCCGGCGAGCTGGCCGACGGCGAAGCCGTGCGCCACGTTGACCCTGCCCTGCAGCCCGGCCCGCAGGGTGCGGTCGATCATCAGCTCGATCTGGAACGCGCCGAGCTCGCCCCCGTCGTGCAGGTGCACGTCGACGCCGACGCCGCGCTCCTCGGCGATCGCGAACAGCCCGTCGAGCTGCCCCACCGGGTCGCGGTCGATCGACGCGGGGTCGAGGCCGCCGACGTGCTCCGCCCCCGCCGCGGCGGCCCGGTCGAGCAGCTCCAGGACCCCGGGGCGCCGCAGCACGCCGTCCTGCGGGAACGCGACGATCTCCGCGTGCACGGCGCCGCCGAGCGCCGCGACCGCCTCGCGCACCACCTCGATGCCGCGCAGGCCGACGCCGAGGTCGACGTCCACGTGCGTGCGCACCGCCGTCGTGCCCGTGCGGACCGACTCGCGCAGCACCGCCAGCGTGACGTCCACGCCGGGGATGCCGAGCTCGTCGCGGTGCGCGCGCTCGTGCGCGATGCGCGCCCGGACGCCCGGCTCGCCGCCGTAGCTCACCCACGGCTTGCCCCACCACGACTTGTCGACGTGCGCGTGCGCGTTGACAAGCCCGGGCAGGGCCAGCAGGCCGCGACCGTCGACCTCCCCGTCCATCGCGCCCTCGGCGGGCGCCGCGGTCGCGTCGTGCGGCACGACGGCGGTGATCGCGCCGTCCGCCACGTGCAGGTCGGCGGCGTCGCCGCCCCAGGGGCGCACGTTGCGGATCACGGTGACGTCGGGGCTGCTGGTCATGGGCGGTCCTCCTCGAAGGGGACGACCGCCTGCGGTCGTCCGGGGATGGTGATCTCGTAGCTCTCGTCGGCGCCGTCGAGCGCCGCCGCGAGCGGGACGACGGTCGCGCCGTCCCAGGCCTCCTGCTGGGTGTAGCCGCCGGCGAGCACGCCGTACGCCTCCCCGTCGGGTCCGCGCCACACCGTGACCGTCTCGTGCCGGCGGTCGGTCGGGAGCACGACGTCGGCGCCGTCCGGCCCGACCACCTCGATGCTCGGGCCCGACCCGGCGTTGCCGAACGGGCCGTTGCCGGCGATCACGAGGGTGCCGTCGTCGGCGCGGGCCACGCCGTGCTGGTGGGAGTCGGCGGTCAGGTCGGTGGTCGTGACGTCGCCGGTGCCGGGATCGACGCGCGCCAGGGCCCGGCCCTGGTAGGGCAGCAGCAGGTCGCCGTCGTCGTCGAGGACGGCGTAGTGCGGCTTCTCGAACGACGCGAGGCCGCCCTCGCGGCCGAACGGCGCCACCTCGATGGCGCGGGCGCGCTCGCGCTCCGGGTCGACGACCGTGACGGTGAACCCGTCGTGGTCGACCGTGTATACCTCGTCGCCGTCGTCGCCCACGAGGACGTCGAACGGGCGCAGGCCCACCGGCACGGAGGAGACGACCTCGCCCGTGTCGGCGTCGAGCGTCTCGAGGAACGCCGCGTCCCCCGTGCTCACCGCGACGTGCACGCGCTCGCCGTCGGGGGACACCGCCAGCCCGAGGCCGCCGCGACGGTACTCGCCGTGCGCGAGGCGCGTGGTCGCGTGCTCGTACGCGAACAGGTCCGTGCGCTCGCGGGTGTCGAGGTCCACGACCGCGACCCCCTCGGCGGTGGAGACGAAGGCGCGGCGGGAGCCCTCGTCCACGGCGACGTCCCACGGCGCGGTGCCGACGGTGATCTCGTCGACGACGGCGCTGCCCCGGCGGACGGCCGGGTCGACCACCGCGAGCGTGTCGCGCTCGGCCTGCGTGGCCAGCAGCAGCTGGGTTGGAGCGGCCTCGGCCGACGGCGTCGGTGCGGCCGACGTGCCCGGGCTCTGTGTCGGGCTCTGTGTCGGGCCCTGTGTCGGGCTCTGTGTCGGGCCCTGTGTCGGGCCCTGTGTCGGGCCCTGTGTCGGGCGCTGTGGCGGGCCCGGTGTCGTCGTGCCCGCGGGCGGCTGCGGAGCCGCGCAGGCGCCGAGGGCGAGCAGGGTGGTGGCGACCGCGAGGGCCCCTGCGGCACGGGCCGGGCGGCGCGTGCGGCGGGTGGGGGTCACGATCAGATGGTATGCCATATTCTCCTCCGGCTGGCTGGCAGGATGTGCGCATGTCCTCCGAGCTCTCGGCCCCCTTCGAGCCCGAGTCCGTGCGGGTGGCGCGCGTCGTCCGCGAGCAGATCGTGGAGGGGTCCCGGGAGCCCGGCAGCCGGCTGGTCGAGCGCGACCTGGCCGCCGAGCTGGGCGTGAGCCGCATCCCCGTGCGGGACGCGCTGCGCACGCTCGTCGCGGAGGGGCTGGTCACGCCGCGGCCACGCACGTGGGCGGTGGTCCGCGAGTTCAGCGACGCCGACGTGGACCACCTGCACGAGGTGCGGGAGGCCACGGACCCGCTGCACTTCCGGCTCGCGGCGACGCGCCGGTCGGTGGAGCAGCTCGCCGGCCTGACCGAGGCGTGGCAGCGGGAGGACGCCGCCGCCCGCGCGGGCGACGGCCCCACGGCCCGGCGCGCCGGGGCGGACTTCCACGAGCGCGTCGTCGTGGCCGCCGGGAACCCGGTGCTCGTCGAGCTGCACCTCGTGATCGCCAGCCGGGTGCGCTGGCTGCTCGGACAGCACCTCGACCTGCAGGCGATCGCCGACGAGCACCGCGAGCTCCTCGACGCCGTCCGGGACGGCGACGGCGAGACCGCGGCCCGGCTGGCGCGCGAGCACCTCGCCACCAGCCGAGCCGCGACCCAGGAGCGCCGGGCCTGACGCCGCCGATGTCGTGGTCGGCCTCGTCGTCGGTGTCGTCGTCGGCGCCGTGGGCGAGGTCGGGGGTGAGGTCATCGGCCCAGGCTCGTCGGCCGCGTCGCGCCGCCGCATCGGGCGTCCGGGGCGCGGGGGATCGTCCGAACGGATGAGGTGCGGACGCGTCGTGCGCGGCTAGCGTGGTCGTCCGTGCCCGGATCCCTCACCCGCGGGGTGCACCTCGCCTTCGCCGCGCTCGTCGTGACGTCGGCGGCGCGCTACCTCACCAACCACGGCCTCGACGGCCAGTGGTGGCTCGTGGTCGCGCTGCTGCTGGCGGTCGCCGTCGCGTACGCGGGCCTCGTGCTGATCGCCCGCCGGTCCGGCGGGGCCGGGCCGGGCGCCGTCGTCCACGGCGTGCTGGCCGTGCTGCTCGTGGCGTGGTCCGCGCTGGTGCTGGTCGCTCCGAGCTTCGCGTGGTCGGCGATCCCCTTGTTCTTCGTGTGCCGCAGCCTCGTGCCGGTGCCCGCGGCGCACGTCCTCGTCGGCGCGGTCGCGGTCGTCACGGGCGTGGCGCTCTTCGACCTGTCCGGCCGCAGCGACTGGGCGGCCGCCGTGGCTCCGCTCGTCGTGGCGGTGCTGCTCAGCCTCGCCTACGACGCGATCGTGCGGCAGGCGGGCGAGCGCGTGCGGCTCCAGCACGAGGTCGCCGTCCTGGCCGAGCGCGAGCGCGTGGCGCGGGAGATCCACGACACCGTGGCCCAGTCGCTGTCGTCGGCGGTGCTGCGCCTCGAGGCCGCCGACCAGCGCTGGGACGCCGACCCCGACGCCGCGCGCGACGACGCCCGGCAGGCCGCCGTCGCCGTGCGCGCCAGCCTCGGCCAGACGCGCGACCTCGTGCACGACCTCGTCGACCCGTCCCCGGCGACCGGCGGGGTCGCGCCCGCCGACGTGGAGGCGGCGGTCCGGACCGCGGCCCGGCGGCACGTCCCCGACGCCGAGCTCACGGTGGTCGGTGACCGCGTGCCGGTGGGGCCGGAGGTCGCGCACGCGCTCGCGCGGATCGCCCAGAGCGCGGTCGCGAACGTGCACCGGCACGCCGGCCCCGCGCGGCTCGGGCTCACCCTCACCTACCTGCCCGACGCCGTCGCGCTCGACGTGTTCGACGACGGTCGCGGCTTCGACGTCGCCGCGGTGAGCTCCCGCGCCGCCGGGCCGGACGGCGGGTTCGGGCTGCGCGCCATGCGCCAGCGGGTGGAGCAGCTCGGTGGCACGATCACGGTGGAGAGCGCGCCGGGCGAGGGGACCGTCGTCGGGGTGCAGCTGCCCGTCGCGGGAGGGCTGCCGGCGACCGGACCGGACGACCAGGAGGACGCATGAGCGACCCGATCACCGTGCTGCTCGTGGACGACCACCACGTGGTGCGCGCCGGGCTGCGCGCCCTGCTCGACTCGCAGCCGGACCTCACCGTCGTGGGCGAGGCGGGCACGGCCGACGAGGCCCTCGACGCCGTGGCACGGCTCGCGCCCGCGCTCGTCGTCATGGACCTCGAGCTCGGCGCGGCGGAGGACGGCGTGGCCGCCACCCGCCGCATCAGGGCCGCCCACCCCGACGTCCCGGTGCTCGTGTTCAGCGCCTACGACACCGACGCCGACGTGGTGCGCGTCGTCGACGCCGGCGCCATCGGCTACGTGCTCAAGGACGCCCCGCCCGCCGAGATCTTCGCCGCCGTGCGCGGCGCCGTCGTCGGGCGCAGCGTGCTCTCCCCGCCCGTCGCGTCCCGGCTGATGCAGCAGGCGCAGAACCCCGGCAGCGCGCTCACCCTGCGGGAGGCGGAGCTGCTCACGCTGCTCGCCCAGGGGCTGAGCAACCGCGAGCTCGGCCGCCGGCTGTTCATCTCCGAGGCGACCGTCAAGACCCACCTCGCGCACGTGTACGCCAAGCTCGGCGTCGAGTCGCGGGCGGCCGCCGTCGCGCACGCGCTGCGGGGACAGACGGTGCGCTGACGAGTCAGCTCTCGACGCCGACCTGGTCCGGGCGCTTGTCGTCGCGCCACCCGCGCCACACCGAGTGCCGCAGCCGCGGACCCTCGTCGTCCGCGCCGTCGGTCGCGCCGAGGTCGGCGGGGTCGCTCGTCCAGTCGCCGTACGTCACCTCGGCCACCCGCTCGGGCGCGGCCCACCGCGCGTGCACCGCCTCGGTGCGGGGCACGCCGTCGAGCGGCGCGTCGTCCACGGACCGCAGGCACCGGACCACCTCGCGCCGCTCCGCCTCCTTGAACCCCGTGCCGACCTTGCCCACGTAGCGCAGCACGCCGCCGTCGTCCGGCACCGCCAGCAGCAGCGACCCGGCCACCCGCGCGTCCTCCCGACCCGTCCCGGCATGCAGCGGGCGCCAGCCCACGACCACCACCTCCTGGGTGCGGGCGTGCTTGATCTTGAGCCAGTCGCGCGAGCGGCGGCCCGGCGTGTACGACGACCGGCGTCGCTTGGCCACCACGCCTTCGAGCCGCATGAGACGGCTGGTCTCCAGCGCCTCGTCGAGCGTGCCGTCCAGGGCGTCGGGCACGTGCACCGGGCGGCGCGGCGTCACGACCCGCGCCAGCTCCGCGCGGCGCTCGGTGTACGGCCGGTCGGTCACCGCGCGCCCGCCCACGACCAGCACGTCGAACAGCACCAGGTCGACCCCGACCGCGCGGCGCGCCTTCTCGACGTCGCGCGGCCGGGTGAGGCCCGCCCGCTGCTGGAGACGGCGGAACGACGGGCGCCCGTCCGCGTCGAGGGCGACGATCTCGCCGTCCAGCACCAGCGGCAGGTCGTCGTGCGCGACCATCTCCGCGACCGCCCGCAGCTCCGGGAACGTCACCGTGAGGTCCTGCCCCGAGCGGGACGTGAGCCGCACGGCACGCTCGTCGTCGCCGTCCGTGCCGCCATGCAGCACCTCGACCACCGCGCGGAAGCCGTCCCACTTCACCTCGAACGCCCAGTCGTCCGGGTCCAGCCGCGCGAGCTCGCCCGGTGGCGCCGTCGTCGCGAGCATCGGGCGCGGCGTCTCGGGCGGCGCGTCGTCGTCAGGCGCGCGGCCGGGGGCCGGCGACCGTCCCGCGGGGGCGTCGTCCGCGTCACCGCCGTCGCCCCCGCCGTCGCCCGCGCCGTCGTCCTCGTCCCCGGGCTGTGCCTTCGTGCGGTGGATCAGCCACGAGTTCTGGTCGTCGCCGCCGCGCCCGCCGGTGCGGATGAGGGCGAGACGTCGTGAGCCGCGCCGCTCGCTGTGCAGGACGGCGATCACCTCGTCCTCGCGCCACTTCTCCAGGTCGTAGGTGCCGGCGTCCCAGATCGTCACCTCGCCGCCGCCGTACTCGCCCGCGGGGATGCTGCCCTCGAACGCGCCGTACTCGAGCGGGTGGTCCTCGGTCTGCACGGCCAGGTGGTTCTGCTTCGGGTCGGTGGGCTCGCCCTTCGGCAGGGCCCAGCTCACCAGGACGCCCTCGTGCTCCAGCCGGAAGTCCCAGTGCAGGCGGCGGGCGTGGTGCTCCTGGACGACGAAGGTCGGCGCGCCGTCGCGGGGGTCCGGGCTCTCGGGGCCGAACGGCTCCGGGGTCTTCTCGGGGTCGCGCTTGGCGCGGTACGTCTCGAGCTTCTCGGCCGGCGTGCGCTCGAACGTCGCCATGCGCTCCGGCGTGGGCTCGAGCTGGGCCAGGTGCCCGGCCGCCAGGGGCTCCAGGAGGTCGCCGTCGCGCTCCAGGCGCTCGACCACCTCCGTGAAGGTGAGGTGGCGCAGGTCGGGGTCGTCGAGCTCGTCCCAGGTGCGCGGCGCGGCGACGGTCGGCTCGTCGCGGCCCCGCAGCGAGTACGGCGCGATGGTGGTCTTGGCGCCGTTGTTCTGCGACCAGTCGACGAGCACCTTGCCCGCGCGCAGCGACTTCTTCATGTCGCTGACGACGAGGTCCGGGTGCTCCGACTCCAGGTGGCGCGCGAGCTCGTGCGCCACCGCCGAGACGGCGTCCGCGGTGAGGGAGTCGTCGTGACCGACCAGCGCCGCGTACAGGTGGATGCCCTTGGAGCCGCTCGTCACGGGCAGCGGGTCGAGGTCCATGCCGCGCAGGATGTCGCGCGCCAGCCGCGCGACCTCGGCGCACTCGGCCAGGCCCGCGCCCGGCCCCGGGTCGAGGTCGAGGACCAGGCGGTCCGGGGGCATCGGCGTGCCCGTGCGGCCGAATCGCCACTGCGGCACGTGGATCTCGAGGGTGGCCGTCTGACCCAGCCACGTCAGCGTGGCGAGGTCGTTGACCAGCACGTAGTCGTTGGTCGACGTGCGGTGCTTGATCGAGCGCCGCGGCACCCACGACGGCGTCGACGCGTCCAGGTTCTTCTGGAAGAACATCTGCCCGGCGACGCCGTCCGGCCACCGCTTGCGCGTCGCGGGGCGGTACGCCGCGTGCCGCAGCAGCGCCGGTGCCACCTGGGCGAGGTACTGCAGCACCTCGCCCTTCGTCGTCCCCGTGGCCGGGTAGTACACCTTGTCCAGGTTCGTCAGCTGCAGGCGGCGGTCGTCGACCGTGACGGTCTGCGGCTTGCTCGACGACGCGCGTGCCATGCGGACATCGTCGCGCGAGGGGTCGATGCGCGCGCCTCGGGCGGGGACGCCGACCATCAGGAGGCGCCAGGGCGACCGCCGGGTCACGCGGGGGCGAGGAACTCCCGCAGGGCGGCGGCCACCTCGCCGGGAGCCTCCTCGGCCTGGTGGTGGCCGGACCGGATGAGGCGGTGCCGCAGCGGCCGGTCGAGCCACGGCTCCCAGATGGCGGCGGGGTCGCCGTGGATGTCCAGGTCGTCCTCGGTCGACTCGAGCAGGAGCGTCGGGCATCCCACCCGCCGCCCCGCCGCGCGGTCGTCCTCGTCGTGGCGTCGGTCGATGCCGAGCCCCGCGCGATAGTCCTCGCACATCCCGTGCACGACGGCGGGGTCCCGCATCGCGTCCCACACGTCGGCATGGTTCCCGGGCCCGATGACCTCCGGCGGTGGCGTGCGGTACCAGGCGTCGGGGTCGGCGTCGATGACGCGCTCGGCGGGCTTCTCGTCCTGGGCGAGGAACCACCAGTGCCACCAGGCGCGGGCGAACCGCGCGTCCGTCCGCTCCAGGTGCTCGACGACGGGCAGCCCGTCCATGACGACGAGGTGCGTGACCCGCTGCGGGTGGTCCATGGCGGTGCGGAAGGCGACCAGCGACCCGCGGTCGTGGCCCACCACGGCGAAGCTGTCGTGGCCCAGGGCGGACATCAGGTCGACGACGTCCCGGGCCATCGCCCGCTTGCTGGACTGCGCGTGGTCGGGCGCGTCGGGCGGCAGCGTCGACCTCCCGTAGCCCCGGAGGTCGGGGCAGACCACGGTGTGCTGGTGCGTGAGCAGAGGCGCGACGGCGTGCCACGTCGTGTGGGTCCGGGGGTGCCCGTGCAGCAGCACCACCGGCGTTCCCGTGCCGCCGTGCCGCACCCGCACCGTCACCTCGGGAAGGTCCACCCTGTCCAGCCGGAAGCCGTCGAACATGGGGCGACACTAGCGACGTGCCCCGGTGGTCGCCTCACGCCGGGGGACGGGCGGCACGCACCCTCCTGCCCGGCGGACGCGGGCCGTCCCGGTCTGCCACGATGTCCGGCATGGACGACCCGCCCGTCGAGGCACCCCGCGCACCGGGAACGGCGCTGACGTCCCACGAGCGCGCGCTCCTGGAGCGGGTCTGCGCGGGGTCGTGGCGCGGTGCCGCGGAGGCCAGGGCGCAGCTCGCGCACGCGCGGTGGGGCGGCAAGGACCACGAGGGCGACGCGTGCTTCCTCCTCGACGTCCCGGCCGTGCCGGGTCTGCCGAGGATCCCTCCGCACGAAGGCGGCCCGATCGCCTCTCTCGAGGTGCTCGACGGGGACGACGGTCTCGGTGTCCTCGAGCTCTGGGTGGAGGACGGCAGGCTCTACTCGCTCGACTACAGCACGTTCGGCGACGACACCGTCGAGGTGCTCCCCGACGTCCGTCTGGTCCGCGGCGACGCATGACGATCCAGGGGGCGTGAGGTCGGGGGCCGCGCGCCCAGCGATGCCGTCACCGCTCGTCCGGCCCGTCCTTGGGTCGTCGGTCCTCGCCTCCGCCGCGGATCGACCGCAGGGCGGAGAGATCCACGAACCGTGGCAGGGTTCTCCGCGTGACCGACGCGTACCTGTCCTCCCTGTTCTCCCTCGACGGCCGGACCGCTCTGGTGACCGGCGGCAGCTCCGGCATCGGGCGTGCGATCGCGGGCGCGCTCGCCCGGGCCGGAGCGCGCGTCGTCGTCCTGGCCCGGCGGGAGGCGGAGCTGGACGACACGGTCGCGGAGCTGCGGGCGCACGGCTGCACCGTCGACCGCGTCAGCGCGGACCTGAGCACCCGGGCCGGCGTGCGGGCGGCGGCCGAGGAGGCGGCCGCCGTCTTCGGCGAGCCGGACGTCGTGGTCAGCTCCGCGGGCATCAACCTGCGGCCGCCGCTGGGGGAGACGGACGACGCCACCTGGGACGCGACCATGGCCGTCAACCTCGAGGCGCCCTACCTGCTGGGGCAGCGCTTCGGGCCCGGCATGGCGGAGCGCGGGTTCGGCCGGCTGATCCACGTGTCCTCCCAGCAGGCGCACCGTGCCTTCGTGCAGTCCGGCGTCTACGGGGTGTCCAAGGGCGGCCTGGAGTCGCTGGCCCGCTCGCAGGCCGAGGCCTGGTCGTCCCGGGGCGTCACCGCCAACACGCTGGTGCCCGGCTTCGTCCTCACGCCGCTGAACGCCCGGCTGCAGTCCGATCCGGCGCGGGTCGAGGCGCTCGCGGCCCGCACGATGGTGGGCCGCAACGGGCTGCCCGACGACTTCGCCGGCGCCGCCGTCTTCCTCGCCGGCCCGGCGTCCGGCTATGTGACCGGACAGTCACTGTTCGTGGACGGCGGATTCTCCGCTCACTAACCCCATGGGGGTATGGTGCTGCGCATGACCGACGACACCACGACCGACCTCCGCCGCCCCGCGACCCTCACGATGTACGGGGCCACGTGGTGCGGCGACTGCCGCCGCGCCAAGCGCGTGCTCGACACCCGCGGCGTCGAGTACGTGAACGTGGACCTCGTCGCCGACCCCACGCGGGCCGACGACGCCGAGGCGATCAGCGGCCGCAAGAACATCCCCGTGGTCGTCTTCCCCGACGGCGAGTTCTTCGTCGAGCCCACGGACGCCGAGCTCTCCGCGAAGCTGGACGCGGTCGGCCTCTGAGGCCACCGGCCCCGGGTGGCGCGTGCGCCGCCCGGGGCCGTCACTCCCAGCGGAACCACGCGGCGGCCGCGCCGCCCGCGACGACGGTGGTCGCAACCAACCCGACGAGGGCGGACCCCGGCAACGCGACGCCGGCCCACGCCGCGCCGAGCGCGTCGACGGAGGCGCCGAAGGGGAGCCAGCCGCCCAGCGTGGCGAGCGCGTCGGGCAGGTTCTCCCGCGACCCGAACATCCCGCCGAGCGCCGCGAGGCCGAAGAACGCGACGAGGCCGATCGCCACCGCGGAACCCGGCGTCGGCGCGACGGCGGCCACGAACATCCCCACCGCGTACATCGCGGCGATCGCCAGCGCCAGCACGCCCGCCGCCACCCACGGGTCGGCCGGCGGCGAGGCTCCCAGCCACACGAACGCGACGCCGAGGGCGATGGCGATGCCCAGCAGGATCTGCACCACCCCGACGAAGGCCTGCGCGCCGAGCACCATCGCCGGGGACGCCGGGGTGACGCCGAGGCGCTTGAGGATCCCGGAGCGGCGGTAGTAGGCGAGGAAGCTCGGCATGTTGATCACGCCGACCGTCGCGACCACCATCGTCAGCGTCAGCGGGATCACGTAGACGTCCAGCGCCGTGCGCCCGCCCGTCCCGGGGACGACCTGGTCCAGGCCCGGCGCCAGCCCGTTCATCACGAGGATGAGCAACGGCATCCCGAGCGGGATCACGAGCCCGGCCGTGTCGCGGGCCACCATCCGGGCCTCGGCGACGGTGAGCGTGAGCCACGCCCCCACACCGGGCCGCACCGGGCGCGGGGGAGCGCCCGGCTCGGGCAGCTCCAGCACGCGGGGGGTGGTGGGATGGCGGGCGGTGGTCATGATGCCTCCAGGGGGCTTCCGGTGAGGGCGAGGAACGCGTCGTCGAGGGTGGGCCGGCGCAGCTGCGTCTCGGTCGCGACCACGCCCGCGGCGGCGAGCGCTGCGCCCACCGCGTGCAGCAGGTCGCCGCGGGACGGGTCGTCCGCCGCCGTCGTCCCCGCCGCCGCGGCGCCCGCGACGACGAGCCGCGGGCCGGTCGCGTCGACGTGCTCGACGACGGGCAGCCGGGTCAGGAGGTCGGCGGCGCCGGGGTCGTCGGTGCGCAGGGTGACGGTGGGCCGCAGGCCGGCCAGGTCGATCAGTTCGGCGGCGGTGCCGCGCGCGACGACACGGCCGGCGTCGAGGATCGTCACGTGGTCGCACAGCCGCTCCACCTCCTCCATGAGGTGGCTGACGAGCAGGACGGTGACGCCGTCGGCTCGCAGGTCCTCGACCAGCGACCACATGCTGCGCCGCGCCTCGGGGTCCAGGCCGGTGGTGAGCTCGTCGAGGATGACGGCCCGCGGCGCGCCCACGAGGGCCAGCGCGACCGAGACCCGCTGCTGCTGCCCGCCCGACAGCTTCTCGAAGCGGACGTCGCGCGAGGCGCCCAGGCCGACGCGCTCGACGAGTAGGTCGGGGTCCAGGCCGCGCGGGTAGAAGGACCGGTACAGGCGCACGAGCTCGAGGACCGTCAGCGCGCCGTGGAGGTACGCGCCCTGCAGCTGGACGCCGAGCACGCCGCGCACCCGGCCGCGGTCCGCGCGCGGGTCGAGCCCGAGCACCCGCACCCGCCCGGAGTCCGGGGACCGGGCGCCGGCCAGGAGCTCCACGGTGGTGGACTTGCCGGCGCCGTTGCGGCCGAGCACGCCGGCCACCTCGCCCGGTCCCACGGAGAGGCTCACGTCGTCGAGGGCGACCACCGGTGGGCGGCCGCGGCCCCTGGTGCGGTAGGTCTTGCGCAGGTGCTGCGCCACGAGTGCGGTCATGGCGGCGACGCTACGGACGCGGCCGGCGCCGTCGCGCGTGCCGCCGGTCACGACCTGCGCCCATGACTTCCGGCACTCCTCGTCGTCCGGGCTCGCCGGATAGCGTGGGTACCGTGCGCCGGCTGGGACCCGAGGAGACGTCCGGGCTGACGATCCTCGTCGTCTGCCTGGCGGTCGTCGTGCCCGTGCCCTTCGTGGCGGAGCCGGACCGGATGCTCGTGCCGCTCGCCGTCTGGGTGCTGCTGGCGCTCGCGTGGCTCGCCGCGACGGTCGTCGTCGTCCTGCGGCCGCCCCGCACCCGCGCCGCCTACGCCGGTCTCGCGGCCCAGGCGCTGCTGACCGCGGCCCTCGTGATCACGGTGCCCGGGATCGGCTGGCTGCCCATCCTGCTGGTCTTCGGCGCCGCGCTGAGCACGTACGTCGGTCCGACGCGCGTGGTCGTCGTCGTGATCGTGGCGAACACGCTGGCCCTGCTCGTCGCCTTCCTGCTCGCCCCGGGGGACGCGCGGCCCTTCGAGGTCGTGCTCTCGCTCGGCCTCTACCTCCTGCTTCAGGTGGCCAGCGCGGCGGTGAGCGTGGCGCTGCAGCGCGAGCAACGGATGCGCACCGAGCTGACCGTCGCCCACGCGGAGCTCGCCGCGGCGATGGTGCTGGGCGAGGAGGCGACCCGCGCGTCCGAGCGCCTGCGCATCTCCCGCGAGCTGCACGACCTCATCGGGCACCAGCTCACGGTGCTGACGCTGGAGCTCGAGTCCGCGGCGCACCTGCCGCCCGAGCGCGCGGCGGAGCACGTGGAGCGGGCCCGCACCGTGGCGCGCGAGCTCCTCGGCGACGTCCGCGCCACGGTGGGCGAGCTGCGCCGCCGCGCGCCGGACCTGCGCGAGGCCCTCGCCGCCGTCGCCTCCGCCGTGCCGTCCCCGCGGGTCGAGGTCGACGTCGCCGAGGACGTCGTCGCGGACGAGGAGCAGACGGCGGCCCTGGTCCGCGTCACCCAGGAGGTCGTGACCAACGCCGTGCGGCACGCGGAGATGGCGACGGTGCTGCGGATCGAGGTCGCGGCGGACGACGACGGCGCCCTCACCCTCGTCGCCCGCGACGACGGCCTCGGCTCGGAGCCGGTCCGGATCGGGCACGGGCTCGCGGGCATCGTCGAACGGGCCGAGGCCCTGGGCGGGGGCGCGACGTTCGACGCGTCGGCGGGGTTCACGGTGCGGGCACGCCTCGCCGCGCGGGCGGCGTCGTGACGGCGCGCCCCGCGCCCGGGGGGCCGCGCGACCGCGTGCGCCTCGTGCTCGCCGACGACCAGACGCTCGTGCGGCACGGCATCCGCAGCCTGCTGGAGATCGCGGGCGGCATCGACGTGGTCGCGGAGGCCGAGGACGGCGCGACGGCGGTCGACGCGGTCCGGGAGCACGAGCCCGACGTGCTGCTGCTCGACCTGCGGATGCCCGGCCGCGACGGGATCTGGGCGCTGGAGACGCTGCGCGCCGCCGGGCCGGAGGTCGCGGTCCTCGTCCTGACGACGTTCGACGACGACGCTCTCGTGCTGCGTGCGCTGCAGGCGGGGGCGCGGGGCTACCTGCTCAAGGACGTGACGCTGGAGCAGCTCGCGGACGCGGTGCGGACCCTGGCCGCGGGGGACACCCTGGTGCAGCCCGCGGTGACGGCGCGCCTGCTGCGGGCGGTCCGCTCCGGGCCCGCGCCGGCCGACGTCGCGCAGGCGGAGCTCACCGGGCGGGAGCGGGAGGTGCTGCGCCTCATGGCCCAGGGGTGGTCGAACCGCGAGATCGCGGACGCCCTCTACCTCGCGGAAGGCACCGTGAAGAACCACGTGTCCAACGTGCTGCTCAAGCTCGGCGCCAAGGACCGCACCCGGGCGGTGCTCCTGGCGCTGCAGGGCGGCCTGCTCGCCTGAGGGTTTCCTCGCCGGACGGGTCGTGGCCGATACTCGACACCGTGGAGATCCCCGTCGTCTGGTCCGTCGTCCTGCTCGTCGCCGCCCTGTGGAACCTGGCGGTGTGGCCCTCGTTCTGGCGCCGCGTGACCAAGGACCCCCGCGCCCGCGACGACGCCGGTCGCCCCACCCGGTTCTTCACCGTGCACGCCGTGCTGGTGGGCGTCTCGATGCTGCTCGCCCTGCTGGTGGGCGTCGTGGGCGTGCTCGGCCTCGTCGGCTGACGCCCCGGCCGGTCGGACCGGCCCGTCAGCCGGCGTCGTACCGCTCGACCAGGTGCTCGCGCCCGGCCGGCGGCTCGGACGGCTCGGGCCAGATGTCGGTGACGCGCCGGACCAGGCCGTCGTCGGAGACGTCGAGCCAGACGTTCGCGATCATCCGCTCGTCGCCCACGCGCGCGTCGAGCCACAGGGCGGCCCGGGCGCCGTCCGCGACCACGTGCCGCACGGTCAGGTGCCAGTCGCCGGGGTACTCCTGGTTGAAACGGAGGTACGCGTCGCGGCCGCGGATCCGCTCGCGGCTCTGCGGCATCTCGTAGACGACGTCGGGGTCGAGGAGTGCGCCGAAGGCGGCCCAGTCGCGGCGCTCCAGCGTCGCGGCGTAGGCGTGCGCGACCTCGCGCGTCGTGGCGGTGTCCATGGCGAGACCGTAGGCGCGGCGTCCGACATCCGCCCGGCCGGCGCCGGCGCACGCTGGCGGGGTCCGGCGGCTCGCGTGACGATGGTCGCATGAGGGCGATCTGGAAGGGCGCTGTGACCTTCGGCCTGGTCAACGTGCCGGTCAAGCTGTACAGCGCGACCGAGGACCACGACGTGCCGCTGCACCAGGTGCACGACGAGGACGGAGGGCGCATCCGCTACCGGCGGGTGTGCGAGCTGGACGGCGAGGAGGTGCCGTACCAGCACATCGACCGCGCCTACGACGACGGCGAGCGGACCGTGGTGCTCACGAAGGACGACTTCGCGGCGCTGCCGGCGGAGGCGAACCGGGAGATCGAGGTCGTCGAGTTCGTGCCGAGCGACCAGATCGACCCGATCATGCTCGACCGCACCTACTACCTCGAGCCGGACTCCAAGAGCCCGAAGGCGTACGTGCTGCTGCGCCGGACGCTCGAGGAGACGGACCGCACCGCGATCGTGAAGTTCGCGCTGCGCCAGCGCACCCGGCTGGCGGCGATGCGCGTGCGCGACGAGGTGCTGGTGATGCAGACCCTGCTGTGGGCGGACGAGGTGCGCGAGGCCGCGTTCCCCTCGCTCGACGGGTCCGTGACGGTGTCCGACAAGGAGCTGGCGATGTCCGGCCAGCTCGTCGCGAGCTACGAGGCCGACTTCGCGCCCGAGGAGTACGAGGACGAGTACCAGGTGCAGCTGCGCCAGCTCATCGACGCCAAGATCGAGCAGGGCGACGCGCTCGACACCTCCGAGACGTTCGGCGAGCAGCCCGAGAAGGAGGACGCGGACGTCATCGACCTCATGGAGGCGCTGCGCCGGAGCGTCTCGGGCTCGAAGGGCGGGTCGAAGGGCGGGTCGAAGGGCGAGGCGGAGGAGAAGGCCCCCGCGAAGAAGAAGGCCCCGGCGACGAAGCCTGCGGCGAAGAAGGCGCCCGCGAAGAAGGCCCCGGCCAAGAAGGCGCCTGCGAAGAAGACGCCCACGACGAAGACGGCGGAGCGCAAGACGGGCTGAGCCCGCCCCGTCACGCCGGGGCGCCCCCGGCGGGGGCGCGGGCGGCGGCGATCTCGCGCACGAGCGTCAGCAGCTCGTCGATCTCGTGGTCGTCCGGGCCGGTCGCGCCGACGGAGGCGAGGGTGTAGAGGCCCTCGCCCATGAGGGAGACGGCCCGCGCGAGCACGGGGTCGCCCAGCTCGTCCTGGACGGCGGCCGTCCAGGCGGTCTGCGCGTCGTCGAGGACGGCGCGGGCGCGCGGGGAGGCGCCCTGCGCGACCCGGGACGCGGCGAGGTACACGACCTCGAACTCGCCGCCGATGACGGTCGAGGTGCGCAGCAGGTAGTCGGTCGCGCCCTCGGGGGCGGTGCGCATGGCGTCGACGTCGGCGGCGGTGAGGACGGCCAGGTGGTCGAGCAGCCCTTCGACGAGGGCGTCCTTGGAGGGGAAGTGGTAGAGCAGGCCGCCCTTGGACACGCCGGCCCGCTCGGCCACCGCGTCGAGCGTCGCGGCTCGCTCCCCGGACTCGACGAGGAGCTCGGCGAACGCGCGCAGGACCTTGGCTCGGGCGGCGGGGGCGGGAGGCATGTCGACAGCCTAGTGGCGAGGTGTTACTGTACCGGCTGGACGGTGCGGAAGTTCGGCATCACCATGTCGCCCCGGCCGTCCGCAGCGTGTGAAAGGCACCTCAGGTTCATGGCTCAGACCCAGGTGACGACGCACCCCACTCCCTCGGCCACGAGCCGCCTCGCCCCCGCGCGCCCCGCCGGCGCCGGGCGTCGCTGGGCGGCCCTCGCCGTGCTGATGCTGCCGGTGCTGCTCGTCTCGATCGACAACACGGTCCTCAGCTTCGCCCTGCCGCAAATCTCGGAGGCCCTCGCCCCGGGCGGCACGCAGCTGCTGTGGATCGTCGACGTCTACCCGCTCGTGCTCGCCGGCCTCCTCGTGCCGATGGGCTCCGTCGCCGACCGCGTCGGCCGCCGCCGCCTGCTCCTGATCGGGGCCGTCGGCTTCGCCGTCGTGTCCGCCGTCGCGGCCTTCGCGCCGACCGCGGGCGCGCTGATCGCCGGCCGCGCGGGCCTCGGCTTCTTCGGTGCGATGCTCATGCCGTCCACGCTGTCGCTGCTGCGCAACGTGTTCACCGACCGCGACGAGCGTCGCCTCGCCATCGCGATCTGGGCCGCGGGCTTCGCGGCGGGCTCGGCCGTGGGACCGATCGTCGGCGGCCTGCTGCTCGAGCACTTCTGGTGGGGCTCCGTGTTCCTCCTCGCCGTGCCGGTGCTGGCCCTGCTGCTCGTGCTCGCGCCGGTCTTCGTGCCAGAGTCGCGCGACCCGGCGCCGGGCCCGGTCGACCCGGTCTCGATCGTCCTGGTCATGGCGGCGATGACCCCGGTCGTGTTCGGCATCAAGACGCTCGCCAAGGGCGCGCTGCCCTCCCTGGGCCTCGCGTCGATCGCGGTCGGGCTGCTCATGGGCGTGCTCTTCGTGCGCCGGCAGCTGCGCCGCCGGAACCCGATGCTCGACGTGCGCCTCTTCGCGGTGCCCGCCTTCACCGGCAGCGTGTTGGTGAACCTGCTGTCGGTGTTCTCGCTGGTCGGCTTCCTGTTCTTCGTGTCGCAGGACCTGCAGCTCGTCATCGGACTCTCGCCCGTGCAGGCGGGGCTCGTGCTGCTGCCGGGCACCGTGGCGATGGTCGTCGCGGGCCTCGCCGTGGTGAAGGTCGTGCGCCGCGTGCGACCGTCGCACGTCGTCGCGGCCGGGCTGGCGCTGTCCGCCGTCGGCTACCTCGTCACGGCGCTCGTCGCCGGGCGCGGCGAGGCCGGCTGGCTCGGGCTCGCGTTCGTCGTCCTGGCGATCGGCGTGGGGTCGGCCGAGACCGTCTCCAACGACCTCATCGTCTCGACGGTCCCCGCCGCCAGGGCGGGCGCCGCCTCGGCGATCTCCGAGACCGCGTACGAGGTCGGCGCGGTGCTGGGCACCGCCGTCCTCGGCGGGATCCTCACCGGGTCGTACCACGCGAACGTCGTGGTGCCGTCGGGCGTGCCCGCCGCGGACGCGGCGTCGGCCGCCGAGACCCTCGGCGGCGCGACGAGCGTGGCGGCCGACCTGCCGGCCGGCCAGGCGCAGGCGCTGCTGGACTCCGCGCACGCGGCGTTCGGCAGCGGCGTCGTCGTGACGTCCGCGATCGGCTTCGTCGCGGTGCTCGTCGCCGCGGGGATCGCGCTGACGACGCTGCGCGCCGTGCGCTCCTGACGCCCGACGCCGTCCGTGAGGGCGGTGTCACACCCGCGACGGCGGCGCCACCGGCGAGGACGGTGGCGCCGCCGCCCGCGTTCGGCGAGGGTGGACGCGATGAGCGACCAGCACGACGAGCCGACCTCGGCGGACACCGCGGACGAGTCCGCGGTGGACGCCACCACCGCCGCGGCGGTGGCCACGGACGAGACGCCGCCCGGCGGGCGGACGAGACGCACGCGCCGGACGCCGCCGCGCTGGGTGCGCTGGACCCTCGCCGGGGTGACCGCGGCCGTGGCGTGCCTCGTCTTCGGGGTCAGCACCGCCACCACGGAGCTCGGCTTCGGGCCCCACGAGGCCGTCTACTCGGTGACCAACGACAGCCTGGTCGTGGTCGACCTCGGCCCGCTGGGCACGCTGGAGATCGACTCGCCCCTCCCGCTCGGGCTGGGCGTGGACGTGGTGGTCAAGGAGATCCCCGCCGACCTGACCACGGTGGGTGCGGCCAACACCCTCACGGCACTGAGCCAGGACCTCGAGAGCTACCTGCAGTTCTTCTCCAGCCCGGACGTCGCCGTGCGCAGCGTCGCCCTGGCGCTGGTGGAGAACGCCCTGTGGCGCTCGCTGGGCGCCGCCGCGGTGGTGGTCGCGGTGGGGTTCGCCGTGCGCTGGCTGCTGGGGTCCGGGCGACGACGTGAGCTCGCCGACGCGATGGCCCCCCGGACGGGAGAGATCACCGCGGGGGTGGTGGTCGTGGCCCTCGTCGTGACGACGGTGACGTCCGGCGCCGTCGGCAGCACCGCCCAGGGGCAGCCCGCCTCGCCGGTCTTCGCCGGGACGGCGCTGGAGGGCGCGCGGATCACCGGGCGCCTCGCCGGCGTCATCGACACCTACGGCGGGCAGCTCGTCAAGCTGTACGAGGACAACGAGGAGTTCTACGCGAGCGCGGACGACGACCTGTCGGCCGCGTGGGACGCGCGGCTCGCCTCCGAGGCGGCCGCGTCCGCGACCGCGGCCGGCACCCAGTTCGCGTCCCCGGGTCCTGCCGAGCCCACCGTGCCGGCCGTCCCGCCCCGCGCCTTGCCGAGCGGCGGCCCGGAGGACGAGCCGGTCACCTTCGTCGTCATCTCCGACCTGCACTGCAACACGGGGATGACGCCGCTGATCCGCACGACGATCGAACGCTCCGGAGCCGACGTCGTGCTCAACGCGGGCGACACCACCATGAACGGCACGTCGGTGGAGAAGGTCTGCGTCGACTCGTTCGCCTCGGCCGTCCCGCGCGGGGTGCCGATGGTGGTGTCGGACGGCAACCACGACTCGCAGGTCACGTCCGACCAGGAGGCGGCGCACGGCCAGAAGATCCTCGACGGCCAGGTGGTCGACGTCGAGGGGGTCCGCATCCTCGGGGACCGGGACGCGCTCGAGACGCGCGTCGGCGTCGGCACGAACGTCGCGCGCGAGCGGACGCCGGAGCAGCAGGCGGCGGACCTCGCCGCGACCGCGTGCGAGGACCGCGACGGCGTCGACCTGCTGCTGATCCACACGCCGTCCGTGGGCCTCGACGCCCTCGAGACGGGGTGCGTGCCGTTCCAGGTGTCCGGGCACACGCACAGCAGGTCCGGGCCGGAGCAGGTGGGGCAGGGCGTCCGGTACGTCAACGGCTCCACCGCCGGCGCGGCGCCCAACCAGCCGACCGTCGGGCCGCTGCACGGCACGGCCGAGATGACGGTGCTGCGGTTCGACCCCGCGACGCGGCGGATGCTCGACGTGCAGGTCGTGAGCGTCACGCCCGACGGCGCGGCGACGGTGGGCGAGCGCGAGCCGGTGCCCGACGTCGTGCCGCCGGCCGACGAGGCGTCGGGGCCGTAGGGGCGGTCGCCCGGATAGGCTCGGACCGTGCCCGAACCCACCACGCCAGGCCCCACCACGCCGCCGCAGGCCGTCGACCCGGACGAGCTCACCCCCGTCGCTCAGGACTACCTCAAGGCGGTCTGGTCGGCGCAGGAGTGGTCGGACGAGAAGGTCACGACGGGGCTGCTGGCGGACCGGTTGGGCGTGGGCCCGTCCACCGTCTCCGAGACGGTGCGCCGCCTGACGACGCAGGGTCTGCTAGGCCACGAGCCGTACGGCGGGGTCTGGCTCACGGAGCTGGGCCGGCGCTACGCGCTCGTGATGGTGCGGCGGCACCGGCTGCTGGAGACGTGGTTGGTGCGCGACCTCGGGTACGCGTGGGACGAGGTGCACGACGAGGCCGAGGTGCTGGAGCACGCCGTGTCCGACCGCCTTGTCGAGCGGATCTCCGCGCGGCTCGGCCACCCGGAGCGCGACCCGCACGGCGACCCGATCCCGTTCGCCGACGGGCGGGTGGTGCGCCCCGAGGCGGTGCCGCTGGTGGACCTCGAGGCCGGCGCCGGGGGAGTGGTCGCCCGGATCTCCGACGCCGATCCCGAGGCGCTGCGGTACCTGGCCGACCTCGGCATCGACCTGGACCTGCCGGTGCGGCTGACGTCCCGGCGGGAGTTCGCCGGGACCGTCGGCGTGACGTGGGAGGCGGACGGGCGCGAGGTCGGCGTGGATCTCGGGCTGCTGGCGGCCTCGCGCATCTGGGTCGTGCGCGCGTAGGCTGACCCGGTTCCCCGACGACGTGAGCGCTTGGACGGCGCACCGCCGTCGATGCCTCGTCTCGAAACGATTCGAGCACCCCGGTGCGCGATCCGATCCCGAGGAGAGGCGAGTGACCTCGACGACCACGCCCGCGAGCGCCGCCACGGCCCGCACCGGCCGCACACCCCGCCCCGAGCACGTCGGGGCCGCGCTGTTCGCGCTCGCCGTCGGCGGGTTCACGATCGGCACCACCGAGTTCGCCACGATGGGCCTGCTGCCGCAGATCGGCGCGGACCTGGGCGTCAGCGACCCGGTGGTGGGCCACGCGATCACCGCGTACGCCGTCGGCGTCGTGGTCGGCGCGCCGCTGCTGACCGTCGCGGCCGCGCGGATGTCCCGCAAGCGGCTGCTGCTGTGCCTCATGGGCTTCTACACGGTGGCGAACGTGCTGTCGGCGGCCGCGCCCGGTATCGAGAGCCTGGTCGTCGGGCGGTTCCTCGCCGGCCTGCCGCACGGGGCCTTCTTCGGCGTCGGGGCCGCGGTCGGCGCCGCGGTGGCGGGGCCGGGCCGGCGCGGCCACGCCGTGTCGATGATGATGACCGGCCTGACGGTCGCGAACGTCGTCGGGGTCCCGCTGTCGACGGCGGTGGGGCAGAACCTCGGCTGGCGCGCCGCGTTCGTCGTCATCGGGGTGCTCGGAGCCGTGACCCTCCTCGGCATCTGGCGCTTCGTGCCCGAGCGGGGGCCCGTGGACTCCAGCGTTCGGAAGGAGCTGGGCACGCTGCGCAACGGCCCGCTGTGGATCTCGTTCGCCGCGGGTGCGATCGGCTTCGGCGGCCTGTTCGCCGTCTACACGTACGTCGCACCGACCGTCACCAAGGTCGCGGGGATGTCCGAGAGCGCCGTGCCCTGGGTGCTCGCCGTCTTCGGGGTCGGCATGACCGTCGGCACGCTGCTCGGCGGCAGGCTGGTGGACCGGAACGTGCTGCGCACCGTGGTCGGCGGGTTCGTCGCCACGGCCCTGTCGCTGGTCCTGTTCGCGCTGGTCGGGACGTCGCCCGTGCCCGCCGTCGTCGGGCTCTTCCTGCTGGCCGTCACGTCCCAGACCCTCGGCCTGGCGATGCAGACCAGGCTCATGGACCTCTCGCCGCGCGCGCAGTCCCTCGGTGCGGCCCTGTGCCACTCCGCCCTCAACATCGGCAACGCGAGCGGCGCCTTCTTCGGCGGGCTCGTCATCGCCGCGGGCTACGGGTACCTCGCGCCCGCGTGGGTCGGCGTCGCGCTCACTCTCGTGGGCCTGGCGATGGTGCTGGCCTTCGGCCGGCAGCGCGTGGCGCACGCGGGCTGACCTGGCGCCGAGGGTCCCGGCGGGGCTTCGCCGACGTCGTCGGGCCGGGCCCCCAGGAACGTGCGGTACGGTCGCGCCCGTGAGCCCGAGCGTGCGCGACGAGACCCACGACATCCCCGACGACGCGGCGGGGGAGGGCGTGCCCGCGACACCCGCGCGCGGCCTGACCGCCCGCGCGTACGGCGTGCTGCTGACCGTGCTGGGCGGGATCGGCTTCGGTGCGGCGTCGTGGCTGGCGATCGAGGAGTACCTCAAGCTGCTCGACCCGAACCGGGTGACGAGCTGCAGCTTCAACGTCTTCCTCGACTGCGGCGTCGCGATGATGTCCTGGCAGGGCACGCTGCTCGGCTTCCCGAACCCCTACATCGGGGTCGCGGCGTTCCCCGTGGTGATCACCACGGGCGTGGTGCTGCTCGCGGGGGCGCGGCTGCCGCGGTGGTACCACCGGTCGCTGCTCGCGGTGACGGTGCTCGCCCAGCTGCTGATCTTCTTCCTCATGTGGTCGAGCTTCTACGCGCTGGTGCGGCTGTGCCCGGCCTGCATGGTGGTGTGGACCATCGTGTGGCCGCTGCTGTGGTTCCAGGTGGTGCACGCCGTGCAGGAGGGCCACCTGCCGGCGAGCGACGGGTTGCGCCGCGCCGTCGTGCGCAACCGCGGCCTGGTCCTGATCATCGGGTACGTCGTGGCGATCGGCTGGCTGCTGCTGGCCGTCGGCGGGCCGCTGGTCGAGTCCTTCGGGGTGTGAATATCCGGCCGGGTCGTGCGGTCCCGGCCGGTAGACTCGCCGGGTGAGCACGCCCGACACCGCACCCGCCCGATCCGAGGCTCCGACCGCGCCTTCCCAGGAGCCCACCCACCGCTACACGCCCGCCCTCGCCCAGCAGATCGAGGAGCGCTGGCAGGACCTGTGGGAGGAGCGCGGCACCTTCTGGGCGGCGAACCCGAACGGTGCGCTCACGGACGGCGACGGCCGGAACGCCGCAGGCCAGCCGTTCTTCATCATGGACATGTTCCCGTACCCCTCCGGGGCGGGGCTGCACGTCGGGCACCCGCTGGGCTATATCGCCACGGACGTCGTGGGCCGGTTCCGCATGATGTGCGGCGACAACGTGCTGCACGCGCTGGGCTACGACGCGTTCGGCCTGCCCGCCGAGCAGTACGCGGTGCAGACGGGACAGCACCCGCGCACCACCACCGAGCAGAACATCGTCACCATGAAGCGTCAGCTGCGCCGCATGGGCCTGGCGCACGACTCGCGTCGCACGTTCGCCACGATCGACCCCGAGTACGTGCGCTGGACGCAGTGGATCTTCCTGCAGATCTTCGACTCCTGGTACGACGCCGAGGCCGACGGCGGCAAGGGCCGTGCGCGACGCATCTCCGAGCTGGAGGCCGAGTACGCCTCGGGAGAGCGCACGCTGGCC
Organism: Isoptericola sp. NPDC056605; assembly: GCF_042792795.1. Taxonomy (NCBI): domain Bacteria; kingdom Bacillati; phylum Actinomycetota; class Actinomycetes; order Micrococcales; family Promicromonosporaceae; genus Isoptericola; species Isoptericola sp. NPDC056605. The sequence goes on from NZ_JBHTVT010000010.1 coordinate 68,473, forward strand.
GACGGCAGGTCGTGGGACGCGTTGTCCGACGACGAGCGGCGCGACGTGCTGGACGCGCAGCGGCTGGCCTACGTCGACGAGTCGCCCGTGAACTGGGCGCCCGGCCTGGGCACGGTCCTGGCCAACGAGGAGGTCACGTCCGACGGCCGTTCCGAGCGCGGCAACATGCCCGTCTTCCAGAAGTCCCTGCGGCAGTGGAAGATGCGGATCACGGCCTACGCCGACCGCCTGACCGACGACCTGGAGCTCATCGACTGGCCGGAGAAGGTCAAGTCGATGCAGCGCAACTGGATCGGCCGTTCCACGGGCGCGAACGTCCGGTTCGACGTCGTCGGCACCAGCGACTACGACGCGGCCGGCGCGGGCGCGCAGGTCGAGGTGTTCACCACCCGCCCGGACACGCTGTTCGGCGCGACGTTCATGGTCGTGGCGCCCGAGCACCCGCTGCTGGACGAGGTCCCCGCGTCCTGGCCCGACGGCACGCGCGACGTCTGGACCGGCGGGCACGCGACGCCCGTCGAGGCCGTGGCCGCCTACCGCCGCGAGGCCGCCGCGAAGACCGCCGTCGAGCGGCAGGCCGACGCGGGCAAGAAGACCGGCGTCTTCACCGGCCACCTGGCCGTCAACCCCGTCAACGGCGCGACGGTCCCGGTGTTCACCGCCGACTACGTGCTGATGGGCTACGGCACGGGCGCGATCATGGCGGTGCCCGGCGGCGACCAGCGCGACTTCGACTTCGCGGAGGCGTTCGAGCTGCCCGTGATCCGCACGGTCGAGCCCGCCGGCGGCCTGCCCGAGGACTTCGCCGGCGCGTACACGGGCGACGGCGTCGCGGTGAACTCCTCGAACGACGAGATCAGCCTGGACGGGCTCGGCGTGGCAGAGGCCAAGGAGAAGATCACCGCGTGGCTGAGCGCCCGCGGCGTCGGCGAGGGGACGACCACGTACCGCCTGCGCGACTGGCTGTTCAGCCGGCAGCGCTACTGGGGCGAGCCGTTCCCGATCCTGTGGGACTCCAACGACCGCCCGGTCGCGATCCCGGCCGACATGCTGCCCGTCGACCTGCCCGACGTGCCCGACTACGCGCCGCGCACCTTCGAGCCCGACGACGCGGACTCCTCGCCCGAGGCCCCGTTGGGCCGTAACGACGAGTGGGTGCACGTCACCCTGGACCTGGGCGACGGGCCGAAGACCTACCGCCGCGACACCAACACCATGCCCAACTGGGCCGGGTCGTGCTGGTACTACCTGCGCTACCTGGACCCGACCGACTCGACCGACGGCCCCGCCAAGGGCACCGCCGTCGTCGACCCGGAGCTCGAGTCGTACTGGATGGGCCCGCGCCACAACGCGACGTCCGGCCCGGCCGGCGGCGTCGACCTGTACGTCGGCGGCGTCGAGCACGCGGTGCTGCACCTGCTGTACGCGCGGTTCTGGCACAAGGTGCTGCTGGACCTGGGCTACGTGTCGTCGCTGGAGCCGTTCGGCAAGCTGTTCAACCAGGGGTACATCCAGGCCTACGCCTACACCGACTCCCGCGGCGCCTACGTGCCCGCCGGCGAGGTCGAGGGCGACGAGCAGACCGGCTTCACGTACCGGGGCGAGCCCGTGAACCGTGAGTACGGGAAGATGGGCAAGTCCCTGAAGAACGTCGTCACGCCGGACGAGATGTACGAGCAGTACGGCGCCGACACGTTCCGCGTGTACGAGATGTCGATGGGCCCGCTGGACCTGTCGCGCCCGTGGGAGACGCGCGCCGTCGTCGGGTCGCAGCGCTTCCTGCAGCGGCTGTGGCGCAACGTCGTGGACGAGGAGACGGGCGCGCTCGTCGCGACCGACGACGAGCCCGACACCGCCACGCTGCGGGCGATGCACCGTGCGATCGCGGACGTGCGCGTCGAGATGGAGCACATGCGGCCCAACACGGCGATCGCGAAGCTCATCACGTACAACAACCACCTCACGTCCCTGGAGCGGGTGCCGCGCGCGGCGGTCGAGCCGCTGGTGCTCATGGTCGCGCCGATCGCCCCGCACATCGCGGAGGAGCTGTGGCAGCGGCTCGGGCACGACGGCTCGCTGGCGCGCGAGCCGTTCCCGACCGCCGACGAGCAGTACCTGGTCGAGGACACCGTGACGTGCGTCGTGCAGGTCAAGGGCAAGGTGCGCGGGCGTCTCGAGGTGGCACCGTCCATCTCGGACGCCGACCTGGAGGCCGCCGCCCTGGCGGAGCCGAACGTGGTCCGCGCCATCGACGGTGCGACGGTGCGCAAGGTGATCGTGCGCGCGCCGAAGCTCGTCAACATCGTCGTCTGAGTTGGCGACCGTCCGCCTCGAGGGCGCCCTGGCACGCAGCCAGGGCGCCTTCGGCACGCCCTCCCTCGCCCTCCTGCACCGCAAGGAGGGGCCGCTGGTCGTCGCCCTGCTGTCGCTGATCTTCACGCCCGGCCGCGCCACCGTGCCGACCGAGCAGATGCACGTGGAGGTCGAGGACCTGCTCGCCGAGGCGCGCGCCGCCGGCCACGACGTGCCCGACGCCGCCGCCCGCGCGCTCTGCTCGCGCTGGGTGGCGGGCCGCTGGCTGGTGCGCGCGCTCGACGACGACGGCGTCGAGCAGTACCAGGTGAGCTCGCACGCGGCGGAGGCGCTCGCGTTCGTCGACCGGACGCAGGGGGCGCGCGCCCTGGTCAGCGAGTCGCGCATCCGCACGCTGCTCGTGGCCCTGGACGGGCTCGCGCGCGATGCCCGACCCGACCGGGAGTCGCAGCAGCGGGCGCTGCGGGAGCAGGTCGCCCGCGCGCGCGACGAGATCGCCGTGGCCGAGGCCGAGCTGGCCCGCCTCGACGCGGGCGGGCCCGTCGTGCAGGCGCCCACCGACCGGCTGGTCGAGCAGTTCGACAACGTGGCCGCGCTGGTCCGGGAGCTGCCCGCCGACTTCGCCCGCGTGGCCGAGTCGATCGCGGAGCTGCAACGCAGCATCGTCACGGGCCTGCGCCAGGACGAGCGCCCGACCGGTGAGGTGCTGGGCGCCTACCTGGAGGCCTCCGATTCGCTCATGCAGCGCACGCCCGAGGGGCGCGCCTTCTCCGGGGCGATGGAGCTGCTGCGCGACCCGCAGCTGCTCGGCCAGGTCGACGAGCGGGTCCGGGCGGTGCTGGCGCACCCGTTCGCCGCGGACCTGCCCGCGGACCGCCGTGAGTCCGTGCGGGCCCTGTACTCCCAGCTGCTCGCCGCCGTCGACGGCGTGCTCGACGCGCAGGCGCGCGCGTCGCGGACCATCACGCAGCAGCTCACCGTGCACAACCCGCTGCGCGACCGCGAGCTGGACGCCGCGCTGCGCGAGGCGACCGCGGCGATGGCGGAGTGGTTCCCGACGTCGGGCCGGGCGGCGCGCGTGGAGCCGCTGCGCTGGCTCGAGCGGGCGCGTCTCGGCCGGTTCCGGGCGCAGCCGCACGACCTGCGCCCCGACACCCCGCCCGACGCGCTGGCCGACCTCGACGACCCCGGCCACGACGCCGCGGGCGCGCCGGGGGAGGTGCTGGGAGGCCTGCGCGGCATGGGCGGCCCGCGCTACGAGGAGACCGTCGCCCATGCGGCGCGGGTGCTGCGCGAGCGCGGCGGGGCCACGGCCGACGAGGTGTTCGCGGCCGGCCCGGCCGAGCTGCGTCGGCCCGTGGAGCTGCTGGGCTACCTCGAGCTGGCAGCGCCGGACGCGCTCGACGAGGCGCTCGGCGGCGACAGCGGCATGGGTGACGTGCCCGCGGCACGGCTGCGCCGCGTGACGGCCGTGCGCGCCGACGGCAGCACGCGCGACCTGGTCGTGCCGCTCGTGGGCCTCACGGCTCCCGGCGACGCGCCCGACGACGAGGAGGACGCATGACCGACACGACGACCGAGCGGGCTCCCGAGCCGGCGACCGAGCCGGTGGTGGGCGGGGCCGCGTTCGTCGAGGTGCCCGCGCTGGCCGACGACGACGCGTCGCTGTTCGCGGGCGACACGGGCGTGCTGCCGTACGAGGCGCGCCGCGCGCTCGCGCTGGTGCTGCAGCGGCGCTACCTGTCCGCGGCGGCGCACCCGGCGGAGTGGAAGGCGCTGCTGGCGCACCAGAACGTGCTCGCCTCGCGCTGCCACGACCTGTTCGTGGAGCTCGTCGTCGACCGCGACTACGAGATCGCCTACAAGCGGCAGGTCCGCGAGGCGGGGCTGAGCATCCCCGTGCTCCTAAAGGACGAGCCGTACAAGCGGGTCGAGACGCTGCTCATGCTGTTCGCGCGCAACCGCTTCCGGCAGGAGCAGGGCGCGGGCGAGCGCGCCGCGCACGTGGACGCCGAGGAGCTCGTGGACTACGCGCTCGGGTTCCTCGCCGCGGACGAGACCAACCTGGCCGCGCGCCGGCGCGAGGTCGACAACGCGGTCGCGACGCTCGTGCGCGAGCACGTGCTGGACGAGGTCGCCGAGGGCCGCTACCGCGTGCAGCCCGTCGTGGAGATCCTGCTCCCCGTGGAGCGGCTGCGGGAGCTGACGTCGTGGCTGCGCGACCCGGCGGTCGAGCCCGTCGAGACCACGGAGGACGAGACCGACGCGGTCGACGAGGACGAGGAGGCCCGCGCGTGACGATCACGAGCGACGCGGCGGAGCAGGTCGCCCCACCCCGGATGCAGCAGTCGCTGTTCGGGCTCATCCCGACGGCGTCGGACGGGCGGCAGTGGACGGCGCGCTCCATGCAGCTGGTGAGCTGGGGCGGCTACCACGGGTACCACGAGGTGCGGTTCGCGGGCACGACGACGCTGCTCACGGGCGCGTCCGGGTCCGGCAAGTCGACCCTGCTCGACGCGTACATCGCCCTGATGATGAGCCACACGACGCCGTTCAACGGCGCGTCGAACACGGCCACGAGCGGGCGCGCGCGCGGGCAGGAGCAGCGCAACGTCGTCTCCTACGCGCGCGGCAAGCTCGACGAGGAGCGCACGGCGGGGTCCGCGCGGGCCAAGGACCGCGTGCTGCGCGGCGAGACGTCGGACACCTGGTCGGCGATCGCGATGACGTGGTCCTCGCAGGCGGGCGAGCGGTTCACGGCGCTGCGGGCCTGGTACGTGCCCCGCGGGGCACAGCGCGCCGACGAGACGGTCGCGGTGCGCGCCGTCGTCGACGCGGACTTCAGCCTGCGGGACCTCGAGCCGGTCGCGGCCCAGCGGTTCGGCAAGGCCGGGCTCACCGCGGCCGGGCTGGCGTCGTTCGACACGGACAAGGCGTTCGCCACCCGCCTGCACGCCGCGCTCGGCATCGGCGCCGCGGGCGACGGCGAGAAGGCCATGCAGCTGCTCGGGCGGATCCAGGCCGGCCAGCAGATCACCACCGTGGACTCGCTCTACAAGGCGATGGTGCTGGAGGAGCCCGAGACGATCCGGGTGGCCGAGCGCGCCGTCGAGCACTTCGACGAGCTCAGCGAGGTGCGCGCCGAGATGGACACGGCGCAGCGGCAGGTGGACGTGCTGCGACCGATGCTGGAGCACCGGGTCGCGATCGACGACGCCGCGGCGCGGCGCGGTCTCGTGGACGCGCTCGGGCCCGACGGCGGCGCCGGTGGAACCGGACCCGGCACCGAGTCGGCCCGTCCCACGCCGTTCACCGCCTGGCGCGACCGCACTCAGCTCGACCTGCTGCGGGCCGGCGAGGCGGAGAACCGGGCCCAGCACAAGGCCGCGGCCGAGCGGGTCGCCGTCGCCGAGGAGCGGCTCACCGTCGCCCAGGGCGAGCTGGAGCAGGTGCGCGCCGACCAGCGCCGCAACGGCGGCGACGCCATCGAGGCCGCGGAGCGCGACGTGCGCACCGCCGAGCAGCGGCTGGCCGAGGCCCGGCGCGCCCGCGCCGAGCTCGAGGGCCACCTGGCACCGCTGGAGCGGGACGCGGGGACGCGGCGCGAGCTCGAGGCCCTGCACGCCGACGCCCGCCGGTACCTGGACGAGCGCGACACCCACACCGACGCGCTGTCCGAGTCCGTCGTCGAGGCCGCCGCGCGCGAGAAGGAGGCGATGCGGTCCCTGGCCGAGCTGGAACGGGAGGAGGCGTCGCTCAAGGCGCGGCGCGGCAACGTGCCGCGCGAGCTGCACGAGGCGCGCGAGGCGCTGGCGCGGGCCGCGGGCCTGCGCCCCGACGACCTGCCGTTCGTGGGCGAGCTGCTCGAGGTGCGTGGCGAGTACGAGCCCTGGCGCGACGCGATCGGGCTCGCCCTCGGGGGCTTCGCCGTCACCGTGCTGGTCGACGAGGCGCGCCTCGACGCGTTCCGGTCCGCGATCGACGCCGTCCGCTCGCCCGTCCGCGTGCGCTTCGAGGGTGTCCCCACCGGGCTCGCGCTGTACGAGGAGGCCGACCGGGCGCTGCTCCCGGGGCGGCTCGAGGTCAAGGCCGGGCCCTTCGGCGGCTGGCTCGCCGGCCGCCTGGCGGAGCGGTTCGCCTACGTCTGCGTGGACGACCCGACCGAGCTGGCCCGGCACGACCTGGCGCTCTCGCGGTCGGGCCAGACGTCGGAGGGCCGGCGAGGTGCGCACGGCGGACAGGGCCGGGCGTCGGCGCTGGGCTTCAGCAACCACCGGCGGCTCGAGCAGCTCGCCGAGCAGATCGCGGCCGCGCACCAGGAGCTGCGGCAGGCCTCCGAGGCGCTCGCGGGCGCCCGGCTGCGGCAGAAGGGCGAGGCCGACCACTTCGTCGCGTACAGCCACGCGCTGCGGGCCACCTGGGACGACGTGGACGTGCGCGGCGCCGAGGAGCGGCTCGCCGAGCGGCGGGACCGGCTCGAGGCGCTCGTCGCCGGCTCGGACGTGCTGCGCGCGCTCAAGGCGGACGAGGACGCCCTGCGCGCCCGCGTCGACGAGCTCTACCGGGAGCGGGCCGCCGCGCAGCAGCGCGTCACCGAGCTCGGCGCCGCGTGGGAGCAGCTCAGCGACCAGGTGGACCAGGTCGCGGACGCGGTCGACCTTGCCGACGAGGAGGGGGTCGAGCTCACCGGCGAGCAGGAGCTCTGGCTTGCCGAGCTCATGGCGCAGGTCGGCTGGTCCGGCGTGGCGGGCGCGTCGGGCAGCGGCCTCGCGGACCTCACCACGGCCGTGGCCGCCGTCGTGCGCGAGCTGCACCACGCGCGGGACGCCGCCGAGGAGGCGGAGCGCGCGGCGCGTGCGGCCCTCGCGGCCCTGTTCGAGCGGTTCAACGACACCTGGCCCGACCCGAACCGCAGCGCCGACCCCGACGGCGCGTACGCCGACTTCCTGCGGATCTACGAGGACCTGGAGTACCAGCAGCTGTACCGGCTGCGCGACCGGTGGTCGGCGCACCTGCGGCAGATGTCGGGCGACCAGCTCACCCGGCTGAACAACGGCATCGCGCAGGCCGTCGCGGAGATCCGCGACCGCATGGAGCCGGTCAACGCGATCCTCGCGACGCTGCCGTTCCGCGACGACGCCCACCGGCTGCGCATCACCGCCACCCCGGTCGAGGCCTCGGACGTCGTCTCGTTCCGGCGCCGGCTGCGCGAGCTCGCCACCACGCCGGCGGGCGACGTCCCGCTCGCCGAGCACGAGCGCCGGTACGAGAGGATGCGCCGGCTGATCGACCGCATCCGTCCGGACAGCCCCGAGCGGCGGCGCCTCGTGGACGTGCGCGACCACGTGCGGGTCAGCGCCGAGTGCGTGGACCTCGAGGGCAACCACGTGAGCGTCTACGACCACATCGCCGGCAAGTCCGGCGGCGAGTCGCAGGAGCTCGTGGCGTTCATCGTCGGCGCGGCCCTGCGCTACCAGCTCGGCGACGCCGGGGCGGAGCGCCCCCGGTACGCACCCGTCTTCCTCGACGAGGCCTTCATCAAGGCCGACGCCCGGTTCGCCGGACGAGCGGTCGGCGCCTGGCGCGGGCTGGGCTTCCAGCTGGTCGTGGGCGCGCCGCTGGACAAGGTCAGCGCGCTGGAGCCGCACGCCGACGTCGTGCTGCAGGCCATCAAGGACGCGACCGGCAGGTCGCGGCTGGTGACGCTCGTGGGGGAGTGACGTTATCGGCTGGTCGTGGTCGTGATTTGCCTGTTCATGTCGGTATAAGTGCACCGTGATCAAAGGCTGGTGGCGAGTGCGAACTTCCGATGTATGCGCTGATCGCGGCGAGTTAGTAGGATTGCTGAAATCGGTTTGAGTGGGCCCACTCCCCACAGGCCGAACGTCACCATCAAGAGAGTCGTGACGTTCGCGAAAGCAGCGAACGCGCCGATTTGCCATTTGATAGTCCCAGCGTCGTCTCGGCCAAGGGCGACAAGTGCAAGTGCAAGGCTGGCGTATGTGACGGCGAAGACAGTTAGCGCAACACCGGGCCATCGAGTTGGAAGTTCCAGCGTCAAGTATCCGAAAATGGTGAACGCGGTAAGTACGTAGACGGTCACGGCGACAAGTGCTGTCGCGAACCTTCCGTCGATCGCTACGGCAGCGATGCACGTTGTCGCCACCAATGCTCCTGTGGCCACTGTGACCGCACCGCGGGTGCGGTGTGCGAGAGCGCGGATCGCATCCTGTCGGCCGGTGACTCGTCCACGGGCCTCCAGGCGCCTGGCCAGCCTCTCTTCTGCCAGTTCGCGAGGCTCGTGCAGGAGGTTGTGTGCAGATTCGACACCTAGAACCCAGCAGAGAAGCAGTGCGACTGCTGCGGTGACGAGATCCCACTGCAGTAGCCGCCAGGCGGCGATGCACAGCGCGAGGGCCGCTGCTATCCCGGTGAGTAGGAAGTAATGCGAAGCTGTCATGTAGTCGTCGCGGGGGCTGACCGAGGTTCCGCGTGCCAACGCGGTGGCGCGTGAGCTCTGAGAGATGCTCGCTTGAATTCCTATGGCTGCTATGGCGGCCAAACCCGTCAGTACGGTTGCTGAGTCTAGATCGAGAGCATTTCTCGACACGTCTGTGCCTTGACCTGTTTTCGTCGCGGGACCGTCTGCCGCGACAAGCGTGACTCCGGCTATGAACGGCGCGAGGACCGCGACGATTCCCCAGAATGCAGTAAAACGGGTCCGGCGACTTTGGGCTGGTCCTGGAGGACACTCTTTGCACGGGATGATTAGCCCGCGATATCGTTCGGGAATCCGCTTGTGCTCGCCCATCAGGCAGCGGTGCTCGGCATAGATGTCCACCGTAGGCATCCTTCCAGTCGCTGTCCGCATGTGCTGACTCCGCGTGCTCGTGACAGCTTCACGACCTAGTCATTCGTCGTTCAGAGCCGGGCGCCCATGTGCCCGGCTGTGTACTGTCGTGACGTGACCGAGACCACGCCTCTGATCACCAGCCCGGAACCGACCGTCGAGGGGTTCGTCCGTGAGTACCTGCACGAGCTGAACTTCACCCAGGGCACGATCCTGGAGCGGGCGACGGACAACGACCGGTACCTCGCGCTCGCGCGCACGGTGCGGCACTACCTGATGTCCCGGTGGATGCAGACCACGGTGAGCCAGTACCGCACGCAGGCGAAGGCGGTGGCCTACCTGTCGGCGGAGTACCTCCTGGGCCGGCAGCTCGACAACGCGCTGATCGCGACGGGGCTGGAGGAGGTGGCCGCGGAGGCGCTCGCCAGCCTGGGGCTCGACCTCGACGAGCTGCGCGAGGTCGAGGTCGAACCGGGGCTCGGCAACGGCGGGCTCGGCCGGCTGGCGGCCTGCTTCGTCGACTCCCTGGCGACGATGAGCGTGCCCGCGATCGGGTACGGCATCCGGTACGAGTACGGCATCTTCCGGCAGACGTTCTCGGACGGCCGCCAGGTCGAGGAGCCGGACACCTGGCTCGACAACGGCGACCCGTGGGAGTTCGCGCACCCCGAGCACGAGGTGACCGTCGGCTTCGGCGGGCACACGGAGAAGTTCACGGACGACGACGGCCGCGAGCGCTCACGCTGGGTGCCGGGCTGGCAGGTGCTCGGCGTGCCCTACAACTCGATGGTGCCGGGCTACCGGAACGGGCGGGTCAACACGCTTCGGCTGTGGAGCGCGCGGGCCACGCACGCGTTCGACCTCAAGATCTTCAACTACGGCGACTACGCCGAGGCCGTGCGGTCCCAGACGTTCGCCGAGAACATCTCGAAGGTGCTGTACCCCGAGGACTCCACGCCGCAGGGCAAGGAGCTGCGGCTGCAGCAGCAGTACTTCTTCGTCGCCTGCTCGATCCGCGACTTCCTCGACCAGCTCCTGCCGCCGGGCTTCGACCTGCACGACCTGCCCGACCGCATCGTCTTCCAGCTCAACGACACGCACCCCGTCATCGCGATCCCGGAGCTGATGCGGATCCTCGTGGACGAGCGCGGCTTCGAGTGGGACGACGCGTGGCAGGTGACGCAGCGCTGCTTCGCCTACACGTGCCACACGCTGCTGCCGGAGGCGCTGGAGGTGTGGCCGGTCGAGCTGGTGGGGCGGCTGCTGCCCCGGCACCTGGAGATCATCTACCGCATCAACGACGAGTTCCTCGCCCAGGTGCGCGAGCGCTCGGGCGGGAACGAGCTGCTGGTGCGGCGCATGTCGATCATCGCGGAGCACCCCGAGCGGTCGGTGCGGATGGCGTTCCTCGCGACGGTCGGCGGTTCCCGGGTGAACGGCGTCGCGGAGCTGCACTCGCAGCTGCTGCGCGACAAGGTGCTCGCCGACTTCGCGGACTTCTGGCCGGAGAAGTTCACCAACGTCACCAACGGCGTGACCCCGCGCCGGTTCGTGAAGCTGGCGAACCCGGGCCTGTCGGGCCTGATCACGGAGGCGATCGGCGACGGCTGGGTCACCGACCTCGACCGGCTGCGCGAGCTCGAGCCGTACGCCGACGACGCCGAGTTCCGCCGCCGGTTCCGCGAGGTAAAGGCCGCGAACAAGGACCGGCTGGTCTCCTTTCTGGCCGCGCGCGACGGCATCGCGATCGACCCGGCCACGATGCTCGACGTCATGGTCAAGCGCCTGCACGAGTACAAGCGCCAGCTGCTCAAGCTGCTGCACGTCGTGACGCTCTACGACCGCATCACGTCCGGGGAGCTCGCGACCGCCGACGTCACGCCGCGCACCGTCGTCTTCGGCGCGAAGGCCGCCCCCGGGTACGTGATGGCGAAGGAGATCATCGCGCTGATCAACCACGTGGGCGCCGTGGTCGCCGCGCACCCCGACGTGTCCCGGGTGCTGCGGATCGCGTTCCCGGCGAACTACAACGTCACGGTCGCGGAGACGCTGATCCCGGCCGCCGACCTGTCGGAGCAGATCTCCCTGGCGGGCAAGGAGGCGTCCGGCACGGGCAACATGAAGTTCGCGCTCAACGGCGCGCTCACCATCGGCACCGACGACGGCGCGAACGTCGAGATCCGTCGGCTCGTGGGCGACGAGAACTTCTTCCTGTTCGGGCTCACGGAGCCCGAGGCGAGCGCCGTCGCCGAGGCGGGCTACCGGCCCTCGACGTACTACGAGGAGAACCCGTCGCTGCGCCGGGCGCTCGATCTCGTGGCGCGCGGCACGTTCTCCGGCGGTGACGCGTCGGTCTTCGAACCGATCGTGTCCAACCTGCTCACCGAGGACCGCTTCATGGTGCTCGCGGACTACCAGGCGTACATCGACGCGCAGGATCGGGTGGAACGGGCCTATGCGGACCCGGACGCCTGGAGCCGGTCGGCCGTGCTCAACGTGGCGCGCTCGGGCTTCTTCTCCTCGGACCGGTCGGTGCGCGACTACCTCGACCGCATCTGGCACGCCGCGCCGCTGACGGCCGACTGACCGGCCGGCTGACGTCGCCGCCGCGCTCAGCGGCGGCGACGCGTGCCGAAGACGGTGCGGGTGATCTCCCGGGCCAGGGTCGTGCCGACGGTGGCGAGGATGGCGTCCATCGGGCTGCGGGCGCGCGACGTCGAGCCCGACCGCGAGGCCTTCTGCGCCTTCCGGGCGTCGGCGTCCGCCTCCTTGCGCGCCTGCGCCGCCTCCTTCTCCAGCTCGGAGGCGCGCTCGGTCGCCTCGCGGGTGGCGGCGTCCTGCGCGGCGCGGGCCTGCAGCAGCTCGTACGCGGACTCGCGGTCGACGGCGGCCCCGTAGCGCGCCTGGCCGGGTGACGCCGCGACGGCGGCGTCGAGCACCTGCTGCGGCGCCGGGTCCATGGACGCCTGCGGCGCGCGCACCCGGGTCCAGGCGACCGGGGTGGGCGCGCCCTTCTCGTCGAGGAGCGTGACGACGGCCTCGCCGGTGCCGAGCGACTGCAGCAGCCGCTCGAGGTCGTACGGCGAGGTGGGGAAGGTGCGGGCCGCCGCGCGCAGGGCCTTCGCGTCGTCGGGCGTGAAGGCGCGCAGCGCGTGCTGGACGCGGTTGCCGAGCTGGGCGAGGACGTCGGCCGGCACGTCCTTGGGCGACTGGGTGACGAAGAAGACGCCCACGCCCTTGCTGCGGATGAGCCGCACCGTCTGGACGACCTGCTGGAGGAAGTCCTTGGAGGCGCCCGTGAACAGCAGGTGCGCCTCGTCGAAGAAGAACACGAGCCGCGGCTTGTCGGGGTCGCCCACCTCGGGCAGCTCCTGGAACAGCTCCGCGAGCAGCCACATGAGGAACGTCGAGAACAGGGCGGGCCGGTCCTGCACGCCGGGCAGCTCGAGGGCGGAGATCAGACCGCGCCCGTCCGGGGACGTGCGCAGCAGGTCGGCGGTCTGGAACGCCGGCTCGCCGAAGAAGACGTCGCCACCCTGCGCCTGCAGGCCCACGATCTCGCGCAGGATGACGCCGGCGGTCGCGGCCGAGACGCCGCCGATGCCCTTGAGCTCCTGCTTGCCCTCGTCGGAGGTGAGGTACGCGATGGTGGCCTGCAGGTCCTTGAGGTCGAGCAGCGCGAGCTGCTGGGTGTCGGCCCAGTGGAAGATCAGCTCCAGGCTGGAGGACTGCGTCGCGTTGAGGCCGAGCACCTTGCTCAGCAGCAGCGGGCCGAAGTCGGTGACGGTCGTGCGGATCGGCACGCCGGTGCCCAGGCCGCCGAGCGAGTAGAACTCGACGGGGTACGACGTCGGCGTCCACTGCTGCCCGATGCTCGCCGCGCGCTCGGCGACCTTCGGGTTGTCCGGGCCCTTGACGGCCAGCCCGGACAGGTCGCCCTTGATGTCGGCGAGGAACACCGGGACGCCCTGGGCCGACAGGCCCTCCGCCATGCCCTGGAGGGTCTTCGTCTTGCCGGTGCCCGTGGCGCCAGCGACGAGCCCGTGGCGGTTCAGCGTCGCGAGCGGGAAGCCGACCTGCACGGTGGCGTCGGGCTCCGGGTCGCCGCCGAGCGGGCCGGACAGCAGAGCTCCGAGCGGCAGCGTCGGGGCGTCGGAGGCGTAGCCCGCGCGCACCTCGTCGGCGTACGACAGCGGTGCGGCCCCGGTGTCCTCCGGCGGCGAGGTCCCGTCGGCAGCGGGCACGACGTCGGGCGGTCCGGCGGCCTGTGGCTCGTCCCTGCTCGCGGCCTCCGCCGCCTCGAGCGCCGCCTGGGCGGCCGCCGCCTTGGCCTCCGCCGCCTCGGCGGCGGCCTGCGCGGCGGCGGCTCGCAGCGCGGCGAGGTCGGCGTCGTCGGTGGGCGGTGTCCCCTCGGCCATGGCCCGCACGCTAGCGCGGTGCGGGGCCGGGTGCGCGACGAGCAGGCGGACGAGGTTGAGAACCGTTCTCACATCTGTTTCACTACTCGGGCACATGGGAATCGTTCTCATGTGGCTCCTTCGTGCTGCCCCGACCTGGAGAGAGACCCATGCCTGCCCTCACCCGCACCACCCGCGCCGGCCGGCGCCGACAGCCCGCCGCGGGCCTCCTCGCCCTCGCGGTCCCCCTCGCGCTGGCGAGCTGCGCGTCCGCGGACCCCGCCGACGGCGCCGCGTCGGCGGAGTCCTCCGCCGAGCCCTCCAGCGCGGAGACCGCGCAGGCCACCGAGGCCGCCGCCGCGACCGCCCGCATCGCGCTCACCTACGACGGCGGCGTCGTCGTCCTCGACGCGCAGACGCTGGAGCAGGTCGCCGACCTGCCGCTCGAGGGCTTCACCCGCCTCAACCCGGCCGGCGACGGCCGCCACCTGCTCGCCTCCACCACCGGCGGGTTCCGCGCCCTGGACCTCGGAGCGTGGGCTGAGGCGCACGGCGACCACCACCACTACTGGACGTCCGAGCCGCGCCTCACGGACGTCACCTACGCGGCCGAGGAGCCCGGCCACGTCGTCGTGCACGGCGGCCGCACCGTGCTGTTCGACGACGGCACGGGCCAGGTCCGGGTGCTCGACCCCGCCCACGTCGCCGAGGGCGAGGCCCCCGTCCGCGAGCTGACGACGCCGTCGGCGCACCACGGCGTCGCGGTCGAGCTCGGGGACGACTCGCTCCTCGTCACCGAGGGCACCGAGGAGTCGCGCTCCGGCGTGCGCGTCCTGGACGCCGACGACGAGGAGATCGCGGCGAGCGACGACTGCCCGGGCGTGCACGGCGAGGCGGTCGCGGCCGACGAGGCCGTCGTCGTGGGCTGCGAGGACGGCGTCCTCGTCTACGCGGACGGCGAGCTCACCAAGGTGCAGGCGCCCGACGCCTACGGCCGCATCGGCAACCAGGCCGGCTCCGAGGAGTCGCCCGTCGTGCTCGGCGACTACAAGACGGACCCCGACGCGGAGCTGGAGCGGCCCACGCGCGTCTCGCTCGTCGACACGCGTAGCGGGGACCTGTCGCTGGTCGACCTGCCCTCGAGCTACACGTTCCGTTCCCTGGCCCGCGGCGACGACGGCGAGGCGCTCGTGCTGGGCACCGACGGCTCGCTGCACGTCATCGACCCGGAGAGCGGGAAGCTCACGACCTCGATCCCGGTGATCGACGCCTGGGAGGAGCCTGCCGAGTGGCAGGAGCCGCGCCCCGCGGTGCTCGCCCTCGACGGGTCCGTGTACGTCACCGACCCGGCGACGAAGTCCGTGCACGCCGTGGACGTGGAGTCCGGCGAGGTCTGGAAGTCCGCCCAGCTGGACGTCGCGCCGAACGAGATCTCCGGGGTCTCGGGCGACGCGGAGGCGAGCGCCACCGACGAGCACGACCACGAGGCGCACGACGGTGAGGCGCACGACGGTGAGGCGCACGACCACGAGTGACGACCGATGCCGCCCGGGCGGTCCGGGCGGCGTCGGTAGACTCCCCGCCGATGCCCATGGAATCCCCGGCCGTCCGCGTCGTCACCGACTCGACCGCCTGCCTGCCCGCCGTCGCCGACGGTGCCGTCGCGCCCGTCGTCGTCCCGCTCCGTGTCGTGGCGGGGGAGGAGTCGTGGCGGGAGGGCGTCGACATCACGCCCGAGGAGGTGGCCGCGCGCATCGCGGCGGGCGAACGGCTGAGCACGTCGCAGCCCGCACCTGCCGAGTTCGGCGCCGTCTACCGCGACCTCGCCGCGGCCGGTGCGCGGGCCGTCGTCGGCGTGCACCTGTCGGGGGCTCTGTCCGGCACCGTCGAGGTCGCCGCGAGCGCGGGGCACCGCGCCATGATCCCCGTGCGGGCGGTCGACTCCCGGACCGTCGCGATGGCCCTCGGGTTCGCGGCGCTGGAGGCGGCGCGGTGCGCCGCCGCCGGGGGGGACGCCGCGGCCGTCGCGGCCCGCGCGCGGCAGGTCGCTGAGTCGAGCACGACCGTGTTCCTCGTGGACTCGCTCGACCACCTGCGCCGCGGTGGGCGGCTGTCCGCCCCGGCTGCCGCGCTCGGCACGGCCCTCGGCGTGCGGCCCATCCTCGGCATGCGCGACGGAGTGATCGAGATGACGCAGCGCGTCCGGACGCGTCGGGCGGCGACCGACCGGCTGGTCGAGGTCGCGGTGCGGCGCGCCGAGACGTGCGAGCGGCCGGGCGTGGCCGTGCACCACCTCGGCGTCCCCGAGCGGGCCGGCGAGCTCGCGGCCCGGCTCGCCGCGGAGACCGGGGCCGAGCCGTTCGTGACGCCCGTGAGCGCGGTGCTCGGCGCGCACGTCGGCCCGGGCGCTCTCGCCGTCGTCGTGGCCGAGCTGGGCGGACGTCCGGACGACCTCGTGCGCTGAGGAGCCTGCCCCCAGGAGCGCGCCGTCCACAGGTCGCCTCGCGCGGAACCCGTCGGGGCGGCGGCGAACCTAGCGTCGCGGCGTGACCACCACGCTGCCTCCCGACCACGGCGGAGCGGACGCCCCGCCACCGGCCACCTTCCCGCCGTCGGACGCCGGCGCGCCGCCTCGGCCCCGCACGCCGGCGGAGGGCGACGACCGGCCGGGCAGCTCCGGACCGGAGCCGGACCGGGCCCTCGGCGAGGCCGCTGCTCGGTTGCGGGCCTGGCACGCCCTGCGCGAGGACGCAGGTGGCCCGCCGGGTCGTGACCCCGGTCGTGGTCCCGGTCGTGATCCCGGTCGTGACCACCAGGAGCGTCCCGACGGCGGACCCCCGGTCGGCCCGCCGTGGGCCGCGCCGGTCGAGGAGGACGAGCTCGCCGACCGCCTGCGTGCCCGCCGGTCGGCGCAACACGTCGCCGCTGCGTACACGGCGGCGCACGGGCACCCCGTCGACGGGCACGACGACGGCGGCGGCGCGCGACGCTGGTCGATCGGGCTGCGGGCGGCGGTCGTGGCCTCCGTCGCCGTCCTGCTCGTGGCCGTCGTCGTCGCGGTGGTCGCGTCCGCACGGCCCGACGACGTCATCACCCTCGCCGACGCGAGCGCGTCGTCCGGGGTCCCCACCGGTCCGTCGTCGCCGTCCGCCGGCCCGTCCACGGCCGCGGACGCGGCGGTCTCGGCCGACAGCGGCGCGGGAGACCCTCCCGCCGGGACGCCCGGGACACCCGGGGCGACGCCGGCGCCGGGCACCGTGGTGGTGCACGTCGTGGGCGAGGTGCGCGAGCCCGGGCTGGTCACGGTCCCGTCGGGCGCCCGCGTGGCGGACGCCGTGGCCGCGGCCGGCGGCACGACCCGGCGCGCCGACGCCGCGGCCCTCAACCTGGCGCGGGCGGTCGTCGACGGCGAGCAGATCCGTGTGCCGAGGCCGGGGGAGCAACTCCCGGCGTCCGCTGGGGCGGCGGACGAGAGCGGCGGGGACGGGACGGGAGGCGGGTCGGACGCCGCGGCGGGCGGCGCCGTGAACCTCAACTCCGCGGGAGCGGCGGAGCTCGAGGCGCTGCCCGGCATCGGCCCCGCCCTGGCCGGGCGGATCGTCGCGTGGCGCGACGAGAACGGGCCGTTCACCAGCGTCGACGAGCTCGACGAGGTGTCCGGGATCGGCCCGTCGGTCCTCGGGCAGGTCCGTGACCTGGTCACGCTGTGACGGGCCCGTCCAGCCACCACGGTCCCGATGCCGGCCCGTGGGGGCGGGCGCGATCGGTCGTCCACCCGGGGGACCGACGGACGGTCGCCACGCCGCCGGTCCGGCGCACGGACCTGCGCCTGGTGCCCGCCGGCCTGGTGGCCTGGGTGGCGGCCTGGGCACTCACCGGTCCGGTCCAGGGCTGGGCCGGCGTGGTGGCCGTCGGCGCGGTGCTCGCCTGCGTCGGCGCGGGGACGGCGGCCCTCCTGGTGTCGCGGTGGTCGCGCCGCTCCCGCCCGCGACGCCGCCCGCGGCCGGAGCTGCCGGAGACGGTCCGGGTGGGCGCGGCACGGCCCACGGCCAGGCACGTCGTCGTGGCGCTGGCGTGCCTGGCGGCCGTGGCGCTCGGGGTGCACGCCCAGGCGGCACGGCAGGCGCCCCTGCGGTCGCTGGCCGGACAGGGTGCGCAGGCCGAGCTGGTCGGTCGCGTCGTGTCGGAGCCGCGGCCGGCCGTCTTCGGCGACGGCGAGCGTTGGCAGGTGGCCGCGCGGCAGGTGACGGCGCGCGGTGTCGCGTCGTCCACCGCCGGGCTCGTCGAGGTCACGGCGGCCGGTGCGGCGCCGCGCTACGGGGCGACGGTCTCCGTCTCCGGGGTGCTGCGCCCGGTCGACGCGGGCGACGGCCCGCTGGCCAGGCTGACGGCGGCGGGACCGGTGGCCGAGCGCGCGCCGCCGACGGCCCTGCTGCGCGCGACGCACACGATGCGGTCGGCGCTGCTCGAGGTCACCGAGTCCCTGGGCGCTCAGGCACGCGGGCTGGTGCCGGGCGTCGCAGTCGGCGACACGAGCCGCGTGCCCGAGGCCGTCGACGAAGCGATGCGGGTCACGAGCCTCACCCATGTCACCGCGGTGTCCGGGGGCCACTTCGCGATCGTGGTGGCCGCGCTCACCGCCCTGTGCGCGCTGGCGCGGGCTCCCCGCGCGCTGCGCGTCGGCGTGGTCGCGGTCGCCGCGACGGGCTTCGTCCTGCTCGTCCGGCCCGAGCCCAGCGTGCTCCGGGCCGCGTGGACGTGCGCCGCCGCGCTGCTCGCGCTGGCGCTGGGTCGGCCGTCCGCGGGCGCCCCGGCCCTCGCCGCGGCGGCGACCGTGCTGCTCGTCGTCGACCCGTGGCTCGCGCGGTCCTACGGCTTCGTCCTGTCGTGCGCGGCGACCGCGGGCCTCGTGCTCCTGGCGGGCCCGATCGCCCGCCGGCTCGCGCCGTGGACCGGGCGTCCGCTCGCGTTCGCGCTCGCGGTCCCGTGGGCCGCGCAGGCCGCCTGCGGGCCGGCGCTGCTCCTGCTCGACCCGCACGTGCCGCTGATGTCGGTGCCGGCGAACCTGCTCGCGACCCCCGCCCTGGTGCCGGCCACCGTGCTCGGGCTCGTGGCCACGCTGCTCGCCCCGTGGGCGCCGGGAGCGGCCCTGCCCGTCGCGTGGCTGGCGGGTCTCGCGACGGGGTGGATCGCCTCTGTGGCCCAGACCTTCGCCAGCGTGCCGGGCGCCCGCCTGCCCTGGCCCGCCGGGCCGCTCGGGGTGCTGGCGCTGATGTTGCTCACGGTCGCGGTCCTCGCCCTCGTCCTGCGCCGGCCGCCCGGCGAGGGCTGGCGACGGGAGTGGCGCGAAGCCGCACCACGCGCCGTGCGCCGGGTGCGGCGACAGGTCCGGCGGACGACGCTGCGGCACGGCCGCGTGCGGACGGCCACGGTGGCGGGTCTGGCCGGCGTCCTGCTGCTGGCGGTCCTCGTGGTCGCCGTGCCCCGGCTCGCCGGGGCGGGCCACGCGGTCCCGGACGACTGGCAGGTGGCCGCCTGCGACGTCGGGCAGGGCGACTCGCTCGCGGTGCGCACGGGTCCGTCGTCCGCGGTCGTGGTGGACGTCGGCCCCGACGGCGCGGCGGCCGGCCGCTGCCTCGACCGGCTGGGCGTCACGACCGTGGACCTGCTCGTCCTCAGCCACTTCCACGCCGACCACGTGGGCGGGCTCGCCGCCGTGCTGCGGGGGCGCTCGGTCACGGCCGCGCTGGTCTCGCCGCTCGACGAACCGGCGGGCCAGGCGGCGGCCGTGCGGTCCGCGCTCGCGGCGGCGGGGGTGCCCGTCCGTGCGGCGGCCGTCGGGGACGTGGGCTCGGCGGGCTCGGCGACCTGGCAGGTGCTGGCGGCCGTGGGCGGGGCGCGTTCCGCCGGGTCGGGCGGCGGGGACGAGGGCGACGGTGCGAACGACGCCAGCGTGGCCCTCGAGCTGCGCACCGCCGCCGGGCTCGACGTCGTCGCGCTCGGCGACCTCGAGGAGCCGGGCCAGGAAGCCCTCGCCGCCGACCTCGCCGCCACGGGGCGGGCGGCCGACGTCGACGTCGTGAAGATGGCCCACCACGGGTCGCGGTCCCAGTCCGCGGCGCTCGCCCGGCACCTCTCGCCCCGCGTCACGCTCGTGAGCGTCGGCGCCGACAACGCCTACGGGCACCCGACCGACGACGCGCTCGCCCTCTACGCGTCCGAGGGGTCCGCGCTGGTCCGGACCGACGAGTGCGGCACCGCGGCGCTCGTCGGCCGGGACGACGGGATCGGCCTCGCGTGCGGCTAGCGTGCCCGCCGCGACGACCCGGTCCGCTCGAGCGAGGGGGGAAAGCACGGGTGGGCGGGAGAGTCGGCGGCTCGTGGCAGGCTGGGGGCGTGCCCGCCGCCTCCACGTCCCGACAGCCCCGCCCCGCCCGCAAGGGGAGGTCCTCGGCGAACAGCCGGCCGTGGGACGACCCCACGCTGGCCCCGGTGCTCCTCGTGCGCGGACCGGAGGGGCTGCTCGCCGAGCGGGCCGTGGACGGCATCGTCGGGCTGGCGCGCGAGCGCGACGCCACCACCGAGAAGGCCGAGCTCGACGGCGGCACCTACGCCGCCGGTCAGCTCGTCGTCGCCGCCAGCCCGTCGTTGTTCGGCGAGCCGAGCGTCGTCGTCGTGCGGGGCGCCGAGGCGGCCACGGAGGACCTGGTCGCGGACGTGGTCGCGTACGTCGCGGCGCCCGACCCGGAGACGGTCGTCGTGGTGGTGCACGGCGGCGGGCAGCGGGGCAAGAAGATGCTCGACGCGATCGTCGCCAGCGGTGCCCCCGTGCTCGAGTGTGAGCCGATCTCCAAGGACGCCGACAAGGTGCAGTTCGTGACGGCCGAGTTCCGCGCCGCGCGGCGCCGGGCGGACGCGGCGGCGGTCCGGGCGCTCGTCGACGCCCTGGGTACGGACCTGCGCGAGCTCGCGTCCGCCTGCTCCCAGCTCGTCGCCGACACGACCGGCACCATCAGCGAGTCCGTGGTCGACCGGTACTACGGCGGCCGCGTCGAGGCGACGGGGTTCAAGGTCGCGGACGCCGCGGTCGCGGGGGACACGGGGGGTGCGGTCGCGCTCCTGCGCCACGCCCTGGCGACGGGCGCCGACCCGGTGCCGATCGTCGCCGCCCTCGCACTGCGTCTGCGCACCCTCGCGCGGGTCGCGGCGATCCGCGGCGGAGCGGCCACCGCGCGGCAGCTGGGGCTGCAGGACTGGCAGGTCCGCAACGCTCAGCGGGACCTCTCCCGCTGGACCCCGGAGGGCCTCGCGACCGCCATCGGCGCCGTCGCGCAGGCCGACGCCGACGTCAAGGGCGGCGGCCGCGACCCCGTCTACGCCGTCGAGAAGGCCGTGCTGACGATCGCCCGCTCCCGCCGCGGCTGACCCTCACAGCGCCTGCCCTGGCCGGAGACGCGCGAAGGGCGCCGCACCCGGTGGGTGCGGCGCCCTTGCGGAGTCTTGGCCGGTCCGGCCCGACGTGAGAGGCGTCAGGCGGACGGAGCGCGACGACTACAGGCGACTCAGAGCGCCTCGACCTGCTTCGCGATGGCCGACTTGCGGTTCGCGGCCTGGTTGGCGTGGATGACGCCCTTCGAGACGGCCTTGTCGAGCTTGCGGGAAGCGGCCTGCAGCGCGGTGGCAGCGGCCTCCTTGTCGCCCGCGGCGACGGCCTCGCGCACCTTGCGCACGTAGGTCTTCAGCTCAGACTTGACGGCCTTGTTGCGCAGGCGCGCCTTCTCGTTCGTCTTGATGCGCTTGATCTGGGACTTGATGTTTGCCACGTGTGGACTTCCTGGTGTGTTCGCCTGCCGGCGAGCGGATAGGTCGTAGAGGGCGGCCACAGCTCCGGGACTGGGGTGGGGAACCCGTGGAGAGGAACTGCGGCTGTGCCCGCCGACCTGGGCGGACACGCAAACATCAACGATAGCAGAGGGGGCCAGCCGGCAGAACCGCGTGCGCGGGGCCGTCCTGTGAGATGCGCCCCGGCGTTCCTGCCCTCGGGTCAGCTCCCGGGTCGCTTCCCGATCCTGATCCTCAGGCCCTCGCCCGACCCATCGCCTCGACCACGGCGTCGAACGTCTTCCGGTCGAGCACCGCGCCCTCGCGCCGGACCTTCCCCGGGTCGACGCGGAGGATCCGGTTGAGGCGCACCTCGCTCGGGCGCTTCCGCGGGTCCCACGCCCCGGCGCCGACGTCCATCCACAACCGGCCGTACCGCGCCTCCTGCGCGGCGTCGCGGTCGTGGTCCTTGCTGGTGAGCTGCAGGGCCAGCAGCCACGGGCCGTCGCGGCCCACGAGCAGCACCGGCCGGTCCTTGCCCTGGCTGTGGTCCTCCTCGTACGGCACCCACGTCCACACGACCTCGCCCGGGTCGGGCTCGCCGTCCAGGCTCGGGGAGTACACCGGGCGCACCGTGCCGGTGTAGTCGCCGGGGTAGCCGGCGTCCCGGGCGGGGGTCGTCGTCCCGCGCCGGTTCGAGGGCCTGGCCGTCGAGGGGCGGGTCGTCGAGGTGGGGCGCGCGGAGCCGCGCGACGACGGGCGGGTCGCCGAGCGCAGCACGTCCACCAGCAGGTTCAGCCATCGGTTCGCCACGGCGGACAGCCTACGTGCGGCTCACTCGAGCACGAACCGCGCCAGCCGGTCGCCCATCGCCTCCGGGTCCCACGAGTGGTCGGCGCCCGCGACGGTCTCGGCGGTGCCGTCGGGCACCGCGGACGCGAGGTCCGCCGCGGCCTCCGGCATGCCGGGGAAGGTCCGCGTCCCCGTCATGGCGAGCAGGGGCACCTGGATGCCGGAGAGCTCGCCGTCGCGCAACGCCCGCGTCGCCCAGGTCAGCGCCTGGGCGTCGGCCCGCTGCGAGACGACGGACGCTGCGATCGCGGGCCATTCCGGCGACGCCTTGGCCCCGGCGAGCCACTCGGGCGGCATGTCCTTCATGAAGTGCTCGGTGGCGCCCTCGAGGTCGCCGGCGTCGATCCGCCGCTCGATCTCGGCCGCCCAGGCGGCCGTCTCGCCGGCCCCGGACTCCAGCGGGGCCTCCCACAGCGCGAGCCCGAGGACGGGGAGGCCCCGGTCTGCCGCCCGCAGCGAGATCGCGCAGCCCGACGAGTGCCCGCAGAGCACGGCGGGTCCGCCCGCGACGTCGAGCACCGCCGCCACGGCGTCCAGCTCGCGGTCCAGGTCGAGGCGACCGGCGGCGGGGGAGTCGCCCCGGCCGAGCCGGTCGTAGACCACGGTCGTGACGCCTGCCGCCGCCAGGATCTCGGCCGTGCGGGTCGTCACCGGGTCGACGGCGCGGAACGGCCCGGCGCCCGCGACGAAGACGACCGCGGGGCCCGTGCCCCGCAGGTCGTAGGTCACGCGGTCGCCGCGCGCGGTGGTGACGGTCGCGGTGGCGCACGCGGTGGCCGCCGCGCTCGGGGGACCTGAGGTGCGTGCGGTGTCGGTGTCGTCGCTCATGCCGGGTGGGACCGGGCGACGCGCCGCGACTCATCGGTTCCCTCGGGGCGACCGCCCGGGCCTCAGGGCACGAGCGGCCCGGCGAGCACGCGCCGCGCGGCGTCGAGGTCGCCCTCGACGACGGCGCCGGCCTCCGCGGGCGTGAGCCGCCCCCACAGCAGCAGGTCGAGCCGTTGCGCCGTCGTGGTGAGCATCGCGTCGGCGTCGGCGTCGGCGTCGGCGTCGGCATCGGCGTCGAGATCGGCATCGAGATCGGCATCGTCGGCCGTCGGGGCGCCGAGCGTCCACGACCAGCCGACGTCGGAGGCGACCACCCGGAGCCGGTCGGTGAGCGGCGCCGCCCGGCCGAGCCGCACCTGCCGCGGCTGGAACATCGTCACGACCTCGTCGACGCCGTCGGCCCAGACCTCGGGGGCGAGGGTGACCGTGTCCAGCGCGCCCGGGCCGGACCCCAGCCGCGCGGCGCGCAGGTCGTGCAGGTGCACGAGCGTCTCGTGGGACTGGCGGCGCCACCAGAACGACGCCGGCCCGTCGCCGAGCAGCGTCCGCGCGGCGCCGTCCGGCCCTGCGGCGTCGAGCGTCGCGCGCAGGTCGGCGGCGTGCCGGCGGTAGAGCGCGGCGAGGGCCGCGATCCCGCCGTCGGGCCCCGTGGGGTCGGGGGCCGGCAGGTCCTCGTCGCGCGACGGGTCGCCCAGGGCCATCCCCGCCGCCCAGTGGTGCACGCCCGCGAGGTGCAGCACCAGCTCGGCCGCGCGCCAGTCGCCGCAGGCCGGGACGAGCGCGTCCGGTGCGACGTCGGGCACCGTGGCGGCGAACTCGTCCTGGAGGTGCGCGAGGAGTGCGAGCCGGTCGGGCTCCGGACCGGCGTCGGTGCGCCGCCCCGTGCGCGGGTCGACGACGGGGCGGGGCTGCGGGGCGGCGGGCGACGGCGGCATGACGCCGAGGCTAGCGCCCGGCACCGCCCCGGCCGAGGGCCTCAGGAGCCGAGCAGGGCGTCGACCTCGCGGAGGAAGTCGTCCAGGTCGTCGGGGGTCCGGGACGTCACGAGGGGGAAGCCGGCGCCGTCGTCGCGCACCACCGACCGGTCCACCCAGCGCCCGCCCGCGTTGCGCACGTCGGTGGCCAGGGACGGGTATGACGTCAGGGTCGCGCCGCCGACGCACCCCGCCTCGACCACCGCCCACGGACCGTGGCAGATGGCGGCGACCGGCCTGCCCGAGTGCGCGAACGTCGTGACGAGCCCGATCGCGGCCTCCTGCAGGCGCAGGGTGTCGGCGTTGATCGTGCCGCCCGGCACCAGCAGCAGGTCGACGCCCTCGGGATCGACGGCGTCGTAGGTCGTGTCGGCGGGAACGGGCCGCCCGGGGTCCTTGTCGCCGACGAGCGTGCGCACGTCGCCCGGCTCGTTCGAGGCGACGACCACCTCGGCGTCGGCGGCTCGCAGGTGGTCGAGCGGTACCACCAGCTCGTCCTGCTCGACGCCGTAGCTCGTCACGATCGCCAGCACGCGCTTCCCGGCCAGGTCTGCGGTGTCGGTCATGTCGGGGGCTCCTCCCGTCACGTCGGTCGGTGGACCTCGACCGTACGCAGCGGTGCACGACGCACGCACGTGGGACAGGCCCGCGGGACCCCGGGGGACAACCTCATGGGACAATGGCCGGGCCTCGTCACCACCGACGACACCCATCCAGCGACCCTGACGGAGCGAATCGCGTTGCCCATCCCCGGACCCGCGCTGCGTGCGCGCATCGAGCCGAACGCCACGGCGCCCGAGCTCATCCGCAACTTCTGCATCATCGCGCACATCGACCACGGCAAGTCGACGCTCGCCGACCGCATGCTGCAGCTCACCGGCGTCGTCGAGCCGCGGGCCATGCGGGCGCAGTACCTCGACCGGATGGACATCGAGCGCGAGCGCGGCATCACCATCAAGTCGCAGGCCGTGCGCATGCCCTGGCAGGTGGGCGAGGAGGCCCACGCGCTCAACATGATCGACACCCCGGGGCACGTCGACTTCACGTACGAGGTCTCCCGTTCGCTCGCGGCCTGCGAGGGCGCCGTCCTGCTGGTCGACGCGGCGCAGGGCATCGAGGCGCAGACGCTCGCCAACCTGTACCTGGCGATGGAGAACGACCTCGAGATCATCCCGGTCCTCAACAAGATCGACCTGCCGGCCGCGCAGCCGGAGAAGTACGCCGAGGAGATCGCGGGACTGGTCGGGGGCGACCCCGAGGACGTCCTCAAGGTCTCCGGCAAGACCGGCGAGGGCGTCGAGGCGCTCCTGGACCGGATCGTCGAGCGCATCCCGGCCCCCGTCGGCGACGCGGACGCCCCCGCCCGCGCGATGATCTTCGACTCGGTCTACGACACCTACCGCGGCGTGGTCACGTACGTGCGGGTCGTGGACGGCAACCTCAACCCGCGCGAGCGCATCGCGATGATGTCGACGCGCGCCACGCACGAGCTGCTCGAGATCGGCGTCATCTCGCCGGAGCCGATCGTCACGAAGGGGCTCGGCGTCGGCGAGGTCGGCTACCTCATCACGGGCGTGAAGGACGTGCGCCAGTCGAAGGTCGGCGACACCGTCACCAACATGGCCAAGCCCGCCTCGGAGGCGCTCGGCGGGTACAGCGACCCGAAGCCGATGGTGTTCTCCGGCCTCTACCCGGTGGACGGCACCGACTACCCGGCGCTGCGCGACGCCCTCGACAAGCTCAAGCTCAACGACGCCGCGCTCAACTACGAGCCTGAGACGTCGGTGGCGCTCGGCTTCGGCTTCCGCGTCGGCTTCCTCGGCCTGCTGCACCTGGAGATCGTGCGCGAGCGGCTCGAGCGCGAGTTCGACCTCGACCTCATCTCCACCGCCCCGAACGTCGTCTACGACGTCACGCTCGACGACGGCACCGAGGTGAAGGTGACCAACCCGTCGGAGTTCCCGGGCGGCAAGATCAAGGAGGTCCGCGAGCCCGTGGTGCGCGCGACCATCCTCGCGCCGAGCGAGTTCGTGGGCACGGTCATGGGCCTGTGCAACGACCGCCGCGGCCAGATGCTCGGCATGGACTACCTGTCGGAGGACCGCGTCGAGCTGCGGTTCACGCTGCCGCTCGCCGAGATCGTGTTCGACTTCTTCGACCACCTCAAGTCCCGCACCCGCGGCTACGCGTCGCTGGACTACGAGCCCTCGGGCGACCAGGCGGCCGACCTCGTGAAGGTCGACATCCTGCTGCAGGGCGAGCAGGTGGACGCGTTCAGCGCCATCGTGCACAAGGACAAGGCGTACGACTACGGCGTCATGATGACGGCGAAGCTCAAGGAGATCATCCCGCGCCAGCAGTTCGAGGTGCCGATCCAGGCCGCCGTCGGCGCCCGTGTCATCGCCCGCGAGACGGTGCGCGCCATGCGCAAGGACGTGCTCGCCAAGTGCTACGGCGGCGACATCAGCCGGAAGCGCAAGCTGCTGGAGAAGCAGAAGGAGGGCAAGAAGCGCATGAAGAACATCGGGTCCGTCGAGGTCCCGAAGGACGCCTTCATCGCCGCGCTCTCCTCGGACGGCGGCGGCGGCAAGGACGCCAAGGACAAGAAGAAGTAGTGCCCGCGCTGCCTGACGGCACGCCCGTGCCCGACGACGGCGCGCTGCCGCAGTGGGTGCGGCCCTCTCTGTCCGCTCCGGACGGCGACGGCCGACCGTTCGGCGTGTACGTGCACGTGCCGTTCTGCTCGGTGCGCTGCGGCTACTGCGACTTCAACACGTACACGGCGTCCGAGCTGGGTGGCGGTGCCAACCAGGCGGCGTACGCGACGACGGCGCTGCGCGAGGTGGACCTCGCCGCGCGGGTGCTCGACGACGCGGGCCTGGGGGCGCGCCCGGTGTCCACGGTCTTCTTCGGCGGCGGCACGCCCACGATGCTGCCCGCCGCGGACCTGGTGCGGATCCTGCGCGGGGTCGACGACGCCTGGGGGCTGGCGGACGGTGCCGAGGTCACCACCGAGGCCAACCCGGACTCGGTGACGCCCGACTCGCTGAGGCTGCTCGCGGACGCCGGGTTCACCCGGGTCTCGTTCGGCATGCAGTCGGCGGTGCCGCACGTGCTGGCCACGCTGGAGCGCACCCACGACCCGCGCCGCGTCCCCGACGTCGTCGCCTGGGCCCGCGACGCGGGCCTCGACGTCTCGCTCGACCTCATCTACGGCACGCCGGGGGAGTCGCTGGACGACTGGCGTGCGTCCCTCGACGCCGTGCTGGCCGCCGGCGTGGACCACGTGTCGGCGTACGCGCTCGTCGTCGAGCCGGGCACCAAGATGTACGCCCAGGTGCGCCGCGGGGAGATCGCGCTGCCCGACGAGGACGACCAGGCCGCCAAGTACGAGCTGGCCGACGACCTGCTCACCGAGGCGGGCCTCGGCTGGTACGAGGTGAGCAACTGGGCACGCGGGCCGGAGCACGCCTGCCGGCACAACCTCGCCTACTGGCGCGGCGACGACTGGTGGGGGATCGGTCCCGGCGCGCACTCGTACGTCGCGGCTCCGTCGGCCGAGCCGCGCGAGGGGGAGCACGCCGGCGTGCGCTGGTGGAACGTCAAGCACCCGCGGCGCTACGCCGCGCTCCTGGAGGACGGCGCGTCGCCGGGCGCCGGGCGCGAGCTGCTCACGCCCGCCGAGGCCCAGCTCGAGCGCGTGCTGCTGGGGGTGCGCGTGCGCGAGGGGCTGGAGGTCGCGGCGCTCGACCCGTCCCGCCGTGCGGCGGTCGCCGGGCTGGTGGCCCGCGGTCTGCTCGACGGGGTCGCCGCCGTCCGGGGGCGCGTCGTCCTCACCCGGCGGGGCCGCCTCCTCGCGGACTCCGTCGTCCGCGAGCTCACCCCCTGAACCGCATCGAGCGTGCTGACCTGCTCCTCGAACGGCTCGTTCGAGCAGGTCAGCACGCTCGATTCCCGCGCGGCGGGGTCGGTCAGGAGATCAGGCGGATGTTCAGCGGGTAGCGGTACGCCTCGTGGCGGTTCACGGCGACCGCGGCGAGGATGCCGAAGACGATCGACAGGACCCAGACCGCGAGCAGGATCACGAACCCGACGAGCAGGAACACCGTGATCCAGCCGACGACGTAGCCGATGAGCAGCGTGATCTGGAAGTTCAGCGACTCCTTGGCCTGGTCCCCCACGTACGCGCTGCGGTCGCGCAGGAACAGCCAGATCAGCAGCGGCGTGAGGAACCCGAGAAGGCCGAGACTCAGCAGGGAGAGCACCGGCGGACCCAGGTGGGCGACCAGCGCCCAGGTGCGCTCGTCCGACGGCGAGAGCGGCTGCGGCCCGTAGCCGTACGGAGGCTGACCTGGAGGCTGTCCGCCGTAGGGCGGCTGGCCCGGTGGTGGGCCGCCGTAGGGCGGCTGTCCGGGGGGCGGACCCGCCGGCGGCTGCTGCGGCGGCGGTCCGTACGGCGGGGTGCTCATGGGGCCATCCTCGCGCATCTGCGGTGGTCACGTGCGGTGGCGGAGCCGATCGGGTGCGGCCAGAGTGGGCGGAGGCGCCGACCCCGCCGGGTGCGTCGCCCGGACCACTCAGGAGGAACGATGAGCGAGAACACGCCGCAGCAGCCCGGCGACCCGCAGCAGCCGCCGCAGCAGCCGGGACACCAGCCCCCGCCGGGCCAGCCGGCGCCGCAGGCGCCGTACGGGCAGCAGCCGCCCGCCGGCCCGCCGCCGCACGGCGGCCAACCGCCCTACGGCGACCAGCCCTACGCCCAGCCGCAGCAGCCGTACGAGGGGCAGATGCCCGACCCGGGCCTGTACCCGGGCTCCGAGTACCCGCCGGACCGGTCGGCGGGGCCGATCACGCCGCACGGCGAGGGCAGCGGCTTCCTCAGCGCGCTGTTCGACTACTCCTTCAGCCGCTACATCACGCCCAGCGTGGTGAAGGTCGTCTACATCATCGTCACGGTGCTGGTCGCGCTGGCGTGGCTCTCCGGCCTCGTCGCCACGTTCTCCCAGTCGATCTGGGGCGGGATCCTGTACCTCGTGTTCGGGTGGATCATCGCGCTCGTGTACCTGGCGCTCGCCCGCATCACCCTGGAGTTCTTCATGGCCGTCATCTCCGTCTCGGAGAAGGTCAACGCCTACGCGCAGCGGGACGGCATCACCACGCGCTGACCCTCCCGGGAGCCGCCGGCGCGGGAGGCGCGGTCAGGCCGTCACGAAGTCGATGAGCTCCTCGACCCGGCCCAGCAGGGCCGGGTCGAGGTCGCGGTAGTCCCGCACGGTCGCGAGGATCCGCTGCCACGCGCGGCCGACGTCCTCGGTGGTCGACGCCGGCCAGCCCAGCTCCCGCAGGATGCCGCGCTTCCACTCCGTGCCCCGCTCGATGGTGGGCCACGACGCCAGCCCGAGCCGTTCCGCCTTCACGGCCTGCCACACGTCGACGTACGGGTGGCCGAGCACGACGACGGTGCCGCGCGGCACCCGCTTCAGGGCGTCGTCGGCGAGGCGCCGCTCCTTCGAGCCGGGCACCAGGTGGTCGACCAGGACGCCGACCCGCCGCTCCGGCGTCGGGGCGAACTCGTCGAGGGCGTCCGCGAGGTTGTCCACGCCGTCGAGCAGCTCGACCACGACGCCCTCGACGCGCAGGTCGTCGCCCCACACCTTCTCGACCAGCTCGGCGTCGTGCTTGCCCTCCACCCAGATGCGCGACCCGCGGGCCACCCGGGCGCGCTGGTCGTGCACCGCCACGGAGCCCGACGCCGTCCGGGTGGGTCGCTCCGGGGCGCGGGTGGTCACGGGGGCCGTCAGCTCCACCGGCTGCCCGTCCACCCAGAAGCCCGGGCCCAGGGGGAACGACCGGGTGCGACCGCGCCGGTCCTCCAGCACCACGAGGTGGACGCCGCCCGACTTCTCCACGCGCACGACGGCGCCCACCCAGCCCGTCGTGACCTCCTCCACCACGAGGCCGTGGTCGGCGGCGCGCGGCCGGGACACGGGCCGGCGGCGGTGATGGGCGGAGCCGTCCGGGGCGCCCGGGGCGCGGGAGCCGGAGGAGGACAGGACGTCGGAGCCGTAGCGGTCGTGCACGGCGGTGAGCCTACGGTCGCGACCGCGACGAAGGGGCTCCCGACACGCGCCGCGCGCCGTCCGGTCGGAACCGGACGGCGCGCGGACGGTGTTGCCTGGTGAGCTGCCTGGTGTGATGTCGTGCGCGCTCCGCTCACGCGTGCCGCGGCCGGTGCAGCGGGGCCACCGCGGGGCGGCGCCGGGCCTGCGGCGGTTCGGCCCGCCCCGACGGCTCCAGGCCCGCGACAGCGCCCCGGAGCGCGCGGCGCGAGGCGTGGAGCTCGTGCGCCAGGCGGCGCAGCGCGACCTCGCGCTCGAGCTCCTCCTGACGGCGCTCGAAGAGCATGTCGTACACGTGCGGATCCATGATGTCCTCCAGCCGGGGTGTGGTGTCACGCCTAGGGAGGACGCCAGGGGTCGGTCCGTACACGACTGCTCAGGGCATGTGTACAGGTGCGTCGGGCGACGTCAGGCCGGATCGTCGCGCGCCAGGACCGCCGCCTCCGTGCGGCTGGACACGCCGAGCTTGCGCAGGATGGCGGAGACGTGCACCGACGCCGTCTTGCGGCTGATGAACAGCCGCTCGGCGATCTGCCCGTTCGTCAGACCCTCGGCGACGAGCTCGAGCACCTGACGCTCGCGGTCGGTGAGCGCGCGGTCGGGCTGCCGTGCGCGGGTGGTGGCCCGGGCGAGGCCCGCGCCGGTGAGCAGCGCGCGCGCCTGGTCGCGCACGAGGCCGCAG
This sequence comes from Isoptericola sp. NPDC056605, assembly GCF_042792795.1. Lineage (NCBI taxonomy): Bacteria > Bacillati > Actinomycetota > Actinomycetes > Micrococcales > Promicromonosporaceae > Isoptericola > Isoptericola sp. NPDC056605. Next base: position 99,309 of record NZ_JBHTVT010000010.1, read on the forward strand.
CCGATCGCGTCCGCCGCCTCGACGGCGGCGTCCAGCCGCTCGCGCGCGGTGGCGCGGTCACCGGCCTCCAGGAGCGACGCCCCGTCGCGGTACAGGGCGTAGGGCCGGAGGTGCGCGGGCCCGTCGGCCGCGACGACCGCCTCCCACGACCCGTCTCCGAGCTCGGCGGCGAACACCGCCGCCCAGGTCGGGTAGGTCGGCCACACGGTGCACGTCGCCAGCGCCGCACGGTACGGCGCGACGTCGACCTGCCGCCCCGCCCGCCGGGCGCGGTCGAGCACGCGCGCGGCGACGGCGAGCGTCGTGAGCCGGTAGAACGGGCCCAGCGCCTCGGGCTCGACGGCGATCCGGACGAGGTCGAGCGCGTCGTCCAGGTCGTCGCGCAGGAGGGCGAGCTCTGCCAGGGTTCCCGACACCCGCGCCCGGATCTGTTCCTCCACCCGGCCGAAGCGCTGCCAGGTCGTGCGGTGCACCCGCGCCCGCGCCTGGGCGGCGTCGACGTCACCGCGCCACATCGTGAGCCACGTCCATCGTTCGCCCAGGTACACGGCGTAGTCGCTGGGGTCGACGAGCGGGACGGAGCGCGCGTACCACGCCTCGGCGTCGGACCACCGGCCGGACCCGATCCACGCCTCCGCCACGTTCCCCTCGAGCATCGCTCGGGTGGCCCAGCCGGCACCGAGCGCGCGCGCGAACTGCGCGCCCGACTCGGCGAGGTGCTCCGCCTCGGCGAACTGGCCGAGCTTGAGGCGGGTGTCGGACGCGTTGGTGTAGTAGTGGCACTGGGCGCGCCAGTCGTCGCCCGCCATCTCGTGGGACCGCTCGAGCTCGTCCAGGGCGTCGAGGTCCCCGCGGTCCAGGCGGCTCATCGCCCGGAGGTTGAGGGCGAGCGAGGCGTTCTGGTGGTCGCCGACCGACGTCGCGGCGGCGAGCGCCTCGCCGGCGGCCGCGATCGCCTCGCCGTGGCGGTGGTCCATCATCGCGTTCCGCGCCTTGAGCCGGAGCAGCGGGGCCCGGCCGGCGGGGTCGTCCGGTGGCAGGAGGGCGAGCGCCTCGTCGAGCATCTGGTCCGAGCCCGGGTCGCCGGCCTTGCCGAGGATGTGGGCGAGGGTCGACAGCGCCTGCGCCCGCCCCGCGGGGTCGTCCGCGGGCCACTCCGCCACCGCCTCACGGGCCAGCGCCGCCCCCCGGTCGATCTGCGCGGAGTCCTGCAGGGCGACGGACACGTGGCGCAGCAGGGCGGCACGGTGCAGCCCGGCGACCTTCTCGGCGTCGGGCACCAGCTCCCAGAGCTCGAGCGCGCGCTCGCCCGCGGCGGCGACCACGGCGGAGGACGCCTGCCCGTAGGTCTCGGGCACCGCGACGACCTCGACCGCCGAGGCGAGCGCCCGGTCCGGCAGGCGGGCGCGCCACCAGTGGTCGGCCGCGGCCGCGATCCGCGCGAGCGTGCGCTCACCGTCCTCGAGCGCGCTCGCGCACGCCGCGTGCAGCCGGCGCGACTCGCCGGGCAGGAGCTCGGCGTCGACCGACTCCTGGATGAGCGCGTGCCGGAAGCGGTAGCCGTCGGTGTCCGCCACGAGCACGTGCGCGTCGACCGCCTCCCGGGCGGCCGCCTCCGCGTCGTCGAGGCCTCCCGCGCCGAGCATGGCGACGAGCAGCTCGTGCGGGGCCCGCTGGCCCGCCGCGGCGACGGTGCGGCAGAAACGCTGGGCGGCGTCGCTGAGGGACGAGTAGCGCAGGAGCAGCAGCTCGCGCAGCGAGTCGGGCAGCGCGTCACCGGCGAAGTCCGCCAGCTCCTCGGCGTAGAACGGCACACCCTCGCTGCGCTCGACGAGCTCGCCGAGCACCGTGCCGGGCAGGTCGGGGGCGTCGGGGCGCCTCGAGACGAGGGACCAGAAGAGCCGCGTCGCCTCGGCGGCGTCGAGGCGAGGCACGTCGACGCGGGTCGCGAGCCGCGCCCGCTCCAGCTCGGCCAGGGTGGTGCGCAAGGGGTGGCGCCGCCCGACGTCGTCGCTGCGGTAGGTGGCGACGACGAGCAGGGTGGTGGCGGGCGCGGTACGCGCCAGGCGGGCGAGCACGGTGCGGGTGACGTCGTCGGACCAGTGCAGGTCCTCGAGGACGAGGACGACCGGGCGCTCGCCGGCGAGCGCGGTCATGAGGTCGGCGAGCACCTCGGGCAGGCGCCCGGTGTCGACGTCGCGCCGCACGTCGACCAGGCGCGGCGCGAGGAGCCCGAGCGCGTCCGCGGCCGGCCCGGCCGCGGCGAGCGTCGCCTCCGGCCCGATCGTGTCGACGACGTCGGACAGGACCCCGGTGAGCGCGGCGTAGGGGAGGGGGCCCGACCCGGAGTCGGCGCACTGCCCGTGCAGGACGAGCGGCGCGGCGTCGCCGGCCCCGATCTCCGTGCCGACCTCTGCGAGGAACTCCGTCACGAGGCGCGTCTTGCCGATGCCCGCCTCGCCGCCGACGACGACCACGCCGCCGGAGCCGTCGCGGGCGTTCGTGAACGCCTCGCGCAGGGAGGTCAGCTCGGCGGCGCGGCCGACGAGCGGCGAGGGGGCGGCTGGGGTGGGCACGTCGTCATCGTGCCAGGCCGGACGGGGCCCCGCCGCGTCCGTGGGCGCCGCCGCGCCCGAGGTGGCGGTCACTGCGGCCAGGGCCGGACCAGGCCCGCGGGCAGCTCCCAGGAGCGACGGGTCGCGCGGCGGCGGCGGGCGGTCGCCCGACGGCGGGCGTGACGGGCCTGCCGTGCGGCGCTCCGTGCCGCAGCCTCCTGGCGCACCGCCTGCTCCAGGTCGACCTGGCGGGCGCGGAACTCGTCGTAGTACAGGTACTCGTTCATCACCGGTCTCCTTCTCCGCTCGGCGTCGTCCGGTCCGGACGGCCGCCGGTGGTTCCACCCTCCGTTCCTGAGGTACCGGCGCGGATCGGTCAGGTGCCGGATCTTCGCGGGCCGGGGTACCTCAGACGGTCGCGGGGTACCTCAGCCCGGCGCGCGGGTGCGGGTCGGCGCGGGTTCCGGCCGGGGCCCGGCGTGTCGGGCGCGGGTCCCGCGGACCTCCGGCGAGCCCGCGTAGGATGGCACTCGGGACATGAGAGTGCTAAGGGTGGGCGCTCAGGGCAGGAGGGCCCGCATCACCCCGTCGGACCCGAGGAGGACCGTGAGCGAGGAACGTCGCCTGGCCGTGCTCCGCGCGATCGTGGAGGACTACGTCCACACGCGCGAGCCCGTGGGGTCGCGCGTGCTCACGGAGCGGCACGGTCTCGGGGTCTCGCCCGCCACGATCCGCAACGACATGGCGGCGCTGGAGGAGGCCGGGTACATCGCCCAGCCGCACACGTCCGCCGGCCGGATCCCGACCGACAAGGGGTACCGCCTCTTCGTCGACCGGCTCGCGGAGGTGCGGCCGCTCACCAGCCCGCAGCGACGGGCGATCGAGACGTTCCTGTCCGAGGCGATCGACATGGACGACGTGCTCGGCCGTGCCGGGCGGCTCATCGCCCAGCTCACCGGCCAGGTCGCGGTGGTCCAGTACCCGTCGCTGCGGCTCGCGGGGCTCCGGCACCTCGAGCTCGTCCCCGTCGGCGGCGCGCGGTTGCTGGTCGTGGTGATCAGCGACGCCGGCCGCGTGGAGCAGCGGTTCCTCGACGTCGGCGTCGGGCCGGGGGCGGAGCCCGCGGTCGTCGCCGTGGACGCCCCTGCCGGCCCGGAGCCCGACCCCGGTGCCCTCGACGAGGGCACGCTGAGCGAGCTGCGCGCGCGGCTCAACTCCGCCGCGGCGGGCAAGGGGCTCGCCGACCTGCCCGAGGCCTTCGCGCGCGTCGTGGTCGGGGTGGACGCCACCCTCGCCCCCTTGGCCCGCGGCATCGCCGACCTCGTGGTCGACACGCTCGGCGCGCAGCGCGAGGACCGCATCGTGCTGGCGGGCACCGCCAACCTGGCCCGGGCCGACATGCGGTTCGAGCAGGGCCTGAGCCCCGTGCTCGAGGCGCTCGAGGAGCAGGTCGTGCTGCTCGGGCTCCTCACCGAGCTGGCGGCCGAGCCCGTCGGCCGGGGCGGCGGGGTGGGCGTCCGCATCGGGCACGAGAACCGCCTCGACGGCCTCGCCGAGACCTCCGTCGTCGCCTCCGGCTACGGCGGCGACGGCGACACCGTGGCGATCCTGGGGTCCATCGGCCCCACCCGGATGGACTATCCGGGCACGATCGCCTCCGTCCGGGCCGTCGCCCGCTACCTGTCCCGGGTGCTGCCCGGCTGACCGGGCCGCGGCGGCACCCCCAACCAGCCGACCTGACCGTGCACGTCACCGACACGTCACCGAAGAGAGACCTGTGACCGACTACTACGAGATCCTGGGCGTCCCCCGCGACGCCTCGGCCGAGCAGATCAAGAAGTCGTACCGCAAGCTCGCGCGCGAGCTGCACCCCGACGTCGCCGGCGAGGCCGGCGAGGAACGCTTCAAGGACGTCGCCCGCGCCTACGAGGTGCTGTCCAACCCGGACAAGCGCCAGCAGTACGACATGGGCGTGGACCCGAGCTCGCCGTCCGGCGGCGCGGGCGCCGGCTTCGGCAACGGCTTCGGCTTCCAGGACATCTTCGAGACCTTCTTCGGCGGCGGCGGCCAGCCCGCCGGGCCCGTGCCGCGCGCCCGTCGCGGCCAGGACGCCCTCGTGCGGATGGACATCGACCTGGCGGAGGCGGCGTTCGGCGCCAAGCGCGAGCTCCAGGTCGACACCGCCGTCGTGTGCGGCACCTGCGGCGGCAACGGCTGCCGGCCGGGCACCGACCTCAAGACCTGCGACGTCTGCCACGGCCGCGGCAACGTGCAGCGTGTGGCCCGCTCCTTCCTCGGCCAGGTCATGACGACCGCGCCGTGCGCGGCCTGCCAGGGCTTCGGCACGGTCATCCCCGAGCCGTGCGCCGACTGCTCGGGCGAGGGGCGCGTCCGCTCGCGCCGCACGCTGACGGTCAACGTGCCGGCCGGCGTGGACACCGGCACGCGCATCAAGCTCACCTCCCAGGGCGAGGTCGGCCCCGGCGGCGGCCCCGCCGGCGACCTGTACGTCGAGATCCGCGAGAAGCCGCACGACACGTTCGTGCGGCGCGGCGACGACCTGCACTGCACCCTCCAGGTGCCGATGACGGCGGCCGCCCTCGGCACCGTGCTCGACCTGGAGACGCTGGACGGCGAGCAGGAGATCGACCTGCGGCCGGGCACCCAGCCGGGGCAGGTCGTGACGCTCAAGGGCCTGGGCGTCGGGCACCTGCACGCCGGCGGCCGCGGCGACCTCAACGTGCACGTCGAGGTCCAGGTGCCGACAGGCCTGGACGACGAGCAGACCGAGCTGCTGCGCTCGCTGGCCACGCTGCGTGGCGAGGAGCGGCCCGAGCCCCGCCTCTCCGCCGCGCACCCGGGCGTGTTCTCGCGGCTGCGGGACAAGCTGAGCGGTCGCTGACGTGGGCGCGGCACCCGGGGCCTCGCGGGCGGGGCGCACGACGTGAGCGCGCCGGTGTTCCTCGCCGACGGCGGGGCGCTCGGTGCGCTCGGCCCGGGTGACGTCTACGTGCTCGACGGCGCCGAGGGGCGGCACGCGGGCGTCGTGCAGCGCCGGGGCCCGGGCGAGCGGCTGGACGTGGTCGACGGCGCGGGCACGCGGCTGCGGTGCGTGGTCGACGCCGTCGAGGACGGCGAGGTGCGGCTGCGCGTCGACGAGGTGGTGGTCGAGCCGGCCCCCGGCGTCGTGCTGACCCTGGTGCAGGCGCTCGCGAAGGGGGACCGCGACGAGCTGGCCGTCGAGGCCGCCGTCGAGGTGGGCGTCGACGCGGTGGTGCCGTGGCAGGCCGACCGGTCCGTCGTCGTGTGGCGCGGGCAGCGGGCGGCGAAGTCGCGCGCCAAGTGGGTGGCGACCGTGCGCTCGGCCGTGAAGCAGGCGCGGCGCGCCTGCCTCCCGCCCGTGGCGGAACCCGTCACCTCGCGGCAGCTCGCCGTCCGCGTCCGCGACGTCGTCGCCGACGGCGGGGCCGTCGTCGTGCTGCACGAGGACGCCACGACGGCGCTCGCGGACGTCACGCTCCCCGCGCCGTCGTCGGCAGCGCCGGCCACTTCGGCCACGCCGGCGCTGCTCGTCGTCGTCGGGCCGGAGGGCGGGATCTCCGACGCGGAGGTCGCCGCGCTCGAGGAGGCGGGCGCCGTGACCGCGCGGCTCGGGCCGCACGTGCTGCGGACGTCCACGGCCGGGCCGGTCGCCGTCGCGCTGCTCAGCGAGCGCCTCGGGCGCTGGGCCTGAGCGGACCGACGGCACGCCGTCGCGGCGCGCGGTAACGTCCGGGTCATGACGAGCGCGCCCAGCACCGACTGCCTGTTCTGCAAGATCGTCGCCGGCGACCTGCCGGCGGACGTGGTCGCCAGCACCGACCGCGTGATCGCGTTCCGCGACATCGACCCGAAGGCGCCCGTGCACGTGCTGGTGGTGCCGAGGGAGCACCACGGCGACGTCGCGACGCTCGCCAAGGCGGACCCGGCCCTGCTCGCCGAGGTGGTGGCGATGGCCGACCGGGTGGCCGGCGACCTCGCCGACGGCCAGTACCGGTTCGTCTTCAACTCCGGGCCCCGGGCGGGGCAGAGCGTGTTCCACGTGCACGGCCACGTGCTCGCAGGCGCCCAGCTGGGCTGGACGCCGGCCTGAATTCGGCTGTCCTGCCTGCCGCCGCTCGATAGACTCGGTTCCTCAGCACGTCCCTGGCATCGTCTCTCGCACCGTCTCGCTGAAGGAGGGCCCCGGCGGCAGCCGGCCCATGACATCGACACCCCACACCGCCCCCGGCACGCCCGGCGCGCACGCCGAACGGTCCACCGAGCACCGCATCGTGGTGCCGCCGCACGTGCCGATGGTGGCGCTGCTGGGCAGCAGGGACTCCGTGCTGCGGGCCGTGGAGGACGGCTTCCCCGGCGTCGACGTGCACGCGCGCGGCAACGAGATCGTCGTGAGCGGTCCGGCCGGGGACGTCGCCCTGGTCTCCCGCCTCCTCGACGAGCTGGTCGAGGTGGTCGAGTCCGGCACGCCGCTGACCCCCGAGGTGGTGGCGCGGTCGGTGCAGATGCTCACCGCCGCGTCCGTGCAGCGCCCGGCCGAGGTCCTGACCTTCAACATCCTGTCCAGCCGCGGCCGCACGATCCGGCCGAAGACGGTGGGCCAGAAGCACTACGTCGAGGCGATCGACGCGAACACGATCACGTTCGGCATCGGCCCCGCGGGCACGGGCAAGACGTACCTCGCGATGGCCAAGGCCGTGCAGGCCCTGCAGGCCAAGCGGGTCAACCGGATCGTGCTCACGCGCCCGGCCGTGGAGGCGGGGGAGAAGCTCGGCTTCCTGCCCGGGTCGCTGAGCGACAAGATCGATCCGTACCTGCGGCCGCTGTACGACGCGCTGCACGACATGATGGACCCCGACGCCATCCCGCGGCTCATCGAGGCCGGGACCATCGAGGTGGCGCCCCTGGCCTACATGCGGGGCCGTGCGCAGCCCTACGACGCGAAGATCCTCACGCCGACCGGCTTCCGCGAGATGGGCAGCCTCCGGGTGGGCGACCTGGTGGTCGGGTCGGACGGGCGTCCCACGCCGGTGATCGGGATCTACCCGCAAGGCGTCAAGCAGGTGTACCGAGTGACCGCGTCCGACGGGTCGTCGACGGTGTGCTGCAGTGAGCACCTATGGACCGTGCGGACCGCCTCCGACAAGCGGCGCGGTAAGTCCCGGACCCTCGAGACCCGCGAGATGCTCGGCCAGGAGTGGAACGGCCATACCCGGCGGTTCGAGCTCCCGATGGTCGCCCCGGTGGAGCAAGAACCCCAAGGTGTGCCGATGGACCCCTATGCACTCGGCCTCATGCTGGGCGACGGGAGCAGCACCTCGTACGCGACCCCTTCCTTTACGACGGCGGACCCCGAGCTCGCCGAGGCGCTCGAGGCTGCGCTGCCCAGTATCGTGCTGGTCGACAAGGGCGGGTACAACTACGTGCTCCGGCACGTCGACGGCCATCGCGGCGGGGTGATCGTCGCGAACCCGGTCAAGGTCGCGCTGCGTGAGCTCGGTCTGGACGGCAAGAAGTCGCGCACGAAGTTCGTGCCCGAGGTCTACCTGAACAACAGCAGGGCCGTGCGGCTCGCCGTCCTCCAGGGACTCCTGGACACCGATGGTGGTCCCGTGACACAGGCCGGGCGCACCTGCCGGGTGCAGTACGTGACAACGTCCCCTCGGCTGCACAAGGACGTTGTGCGGCTCGTCCAGTCGTTGGGCGGTACCGCGACGACGCGCCTGCGGGAGGCCGAGGGTCGCAAGCCCGGTCTCGCGAACGGCCGGCCCGTGCCGTACCGGTCGGACGCCTTCGTCGTCGAGATCCGGCTGCCCGAGGGCGTGGCGCCGTTCCGCCTCACGCGCAAGGCGCAGAAGTACGCCGAGCTCGGCGGCGGCCGGCCGATGCGGTTCATCGACTCGATCCTCCCCGCCGGGGAGAAGGAGACGATGTGCATCCAGGTCGCGGCGGCGGACTCGCTGTACGTCACGGACGACTTCCTGGTCACGCACAACACGGTGAACGACTCCTTCCTCATCCTCGACGAGGCGCAGAACACCTCCGCCGAGCAGATGAAGATGTTCCTCACGCGCCTGGGCTTCGGCTCCACGATGGTCATCACGGGCGACGCCACGCAGGTGGACCTGCCGGGCGGCACGACGTCGGGCCTGCGGGTGGTCGAGGACATCCTCACCGGGGTCGACGACGTGGAGTTCTGCCGGCTGACCTCGGCGGACGTGGTGCGGCACAAGCTGGTCAGCGACATCATCGACGCCTACGCGCGCTGGGACGTGGCGACGGCACGCCCGGACCAGGGCAGGCAGGGACAGGGACGGCAGGGCCGCGGCCCGCACGAGCGAGGGGCACGCAGGTCATGAGCATCGAGGTCGCGAACGAGTCCGGCGTCGAGGTGGACGAGGCGGAGTTCGCCGCGCTCGGCCGGTTCGTGCTGGACACCCTGCACGTGCACCCGCGCAGCGAGCTGTCGATCATGTTCGTCGACACGACCGTGATGACCGAGCTGCACGTGCAGTGGATGGACGAGCCGGGCCCCACCGACGTGCTCTCCTTCCCGATGGACGAGCTGCGCCCCGGGCGCGAGGGCGAGGAGACGCCGCCCGGCACGCTGGGCGACGTCGTGCTCTGCCCGGAGGTGGCGGCGCAGCAGGCGAAGGTCGCGGGGCACTCCACGGCCGAGGAGCTGCTGCTGCTCACCACGCACGGCATCCTGCACCTGCTCGGCTACGACCACGCCGAGCCGGAGGAGGAGAAGGAGATGTTCGCGCTGCAGCGCCGGCTCCTGCTCACCTTCCTCGCCGGCCGGTGAGCGCGACGTCGGACCGGATGGTGGCCTGATGGACGGACCGGAGCTGCTGCTGGCGCTCGTGGCCGTGGTCGCGCTCGCCCTGGCGGGGATGCTGTCGGCCGGCGAGGCCGCGGTGCTGCGGATCACCCGCACCTCGGTCTCGGACGCGGTGATCGAGGCGGAGACCGCGGAGGACCTCACGGCCACGGCCCGTCGCACCCGCCTCACCCGGCTGCGCGCGGTGCAGGGTCTCGTCGTCGACCCGCCCGCCGCCGTCGCGGCGTTCGCGCTGGTGCGGGTGTTCGCCGAGACCGTCGCGCTCGCGGCGGCGACGCTGATGATCGCGGACTGGTTCGACACGTGGTGGCAGGTGCTGCTCGTGGCCGGCGTCGTGGGCCTCGTGGCCGGCGTCGTCTTCGTGCGCCTCAGTCCGCGCGCGCTCGGGCTGCGCCGGCCGCTGCCCGTGCTCGTCGCGCTCGCCGGGCCGCTGTCCGCGGTGCACCGCGCCGCGGCCTGGCTCACCGACCGCACCACCGAACGCGGCGCGGGGCGCGCCCCCGAGCGCGACGGCGAGCACGACCCGGGCGAGGACGCGCTGCGCGAGGTCGCCGAGCGGGTGCGCGACAACGAGGCGATCGAGGACGCCGAGCGGGAGCTCATCCGCTCGGTCGTCCAGCTGGGCGGCACGCTGACCCGCGAGGTCATGGTGCCGCGGACCGACATGGTGACGGTCACGGCGACGACCCCGCTGCGCAAGGCGATGCGCCTCTTCCTCCGCTCGGGGTACTCGCGCGTGCCCGTCGTCGGCGAGGAGGTGGACGACCTCGTGGGCGTCGCCTACCTCAAGGACGTCGCCCGCGTGCTGGAGAACGAGCCCTCGGCCGCGGACCGGCCCGTGGTCGAGGTCGCCCGGGACGCCGTCTTCGTGCCGGAGTCGAAGCCCGCGGACGAGCTGCTCCGCGAGATGCAGGCCTCCCGCTCCCACATCGCGGTCGTCGTCGACGAGTACGGCGGTATCGCCGGGCTCGTCACCGTCGAGGACGTCATCGAGGAGCTCGTCGGCGAGCTGACCGACGAGCACGACACCGCCCCGGAGCTCGAGCCCGAGGACCTGGGCGACGGCACGTTCCTCGTCTCCGCGCGGATGCCCGTCGACGAGCTCGGCGAGCTGTTCGACCTGCGGCTCGACGACGACGACGTGGACACCGCGGGCGGCCTGATCGCCAAGGCCCTCGGCAAGGTGCCGCTCACGGGGGCGACGGCCGACGTCGGGGGGCTGCACCTCGTGGCCGACCGCGTCGAGGGCCGCCGCAAGCAGCTCGCCACCCTCCGGGTGCGCCGCACGACCTCTCCCTCGCACGACGAGGACGACCCAGCAGCGGGTGGCCAGCACGCCACGCCGCCAGACCAGAAGGAAGCACACGCATGACCACCGAGCGCCACCATCCCTCCGTCGTCGCCCCGCACGACGAGGGTGACGCCCACCGCTCCGGCTTCGCCTGCCTCGTCGGGCGGCCCAACGTCGGCAAGTCGACGCTCACCAACGCGCTGGTGGGGGAGAAGGTCGCGATCATGTCCGCGCGGCCCCAGACCACGCGGCACACGATCCGCGGCATCGTGCACCGCGACGACGCCCAGCTGGTGCTCGTCGACACGCCGGGCCTGCACCGCCCGCGCACCCTGCTCGGCGAGCGGCTGAACGCGCTGGTGCAGGACACGCTCGGCGAGGTCGACGTCATCGCGTTCTGCCTGCCCGCCGACCAGAAGATCGGCCCCGGCGACCGGTACATCGCCTCGCAGCTCGCCCCCCTGATGGAGGGCCGGCGTGCGGTGCCCGTCGTCGCCGTCGTGACGAAGTCCGACCTCGTGGACCGCGGGCGCCTCGCGGAGCACCTCCTGGCCGTCGACGAGCTCGCCCGCTCCGTCGACCGCGACTGGTCGGCGATCGTGCCGGTGTCCGCCCGCGACGGCTACCAGGTGGACGAGCTAACCGACGTGCTCGTCGCCCACCTGCCCGCCGGGCCGGCGCTCTACCCGGGCGGCGAGCTCACCGACGAGCCCGAGCAGGTCATGGTCGCCGAGCTGGTGCGCGAGGCCGCGCTCGAGGGCGTCCGCGACGAGCTGCCGCACTCGTTGGCCGTCGTGGTCGAGGAGATCCTCGAGCGCGAGGGCAGCGGCGACCCGGACAGGGGGAAGCCGCCGCTGCTGGACGTCCGCGTCAACCTGTTCGTGGAGCGCGACAGCCAGAAGGCGATCATCATCGGCAAGGGCGGGTCGCGGCTGCGGGAGGTCGGCACCAACGCCCGCAAGGGCATCGAGAAGCTGCTCGGCACGCGCGTGTACCTCGACCTGCACGTCAAGGTGGCCAAGGACTGGCAGCGGGACCCCAAGCAGCTGCAGCGCCTCGGCTTCTGACGTCGCGCGGGAGCCCGCCGGCTCCCGGGGGACGTCCTCCGAGGTCGTGGGGGAAATCCCTGCCGTCTCCCGGCACGGCGCCGAGTAGCATCGCTGCGTGGTGTTCCGGACTATTGCGACGACGGCGGCGATCCTGGTGGGCCTGGCACTGACCGGGGCGGTGGCCGGCCCGCAGTGGGACCCGGTGCCCGTGACGGACCACCTCGTCCCGGCCACCGACGACACGGCCATCGGCGGCGTCGCGCCCGGCGCGGACGTCGGCGAGGTCGGCGAGTTCGAGGTCCGCGAGACGCCCGTGACGATCCCGCTCGACGGCGCCGTCGTCGGCGGGCTGCTGCGCCAGCCGCTGACCGAGGACGGCGACCTGCTGGCCGACCGGCCGGGCGTCGTGTACGTGCACGGCGCGGGCACGGGCAAGTCCACGGAGGCCTTCACCGAGTCGGCCACCGCGCTCGCGAGCGCGGGCGTCGTGACGCTCGTGCCCGACAAGCGGCTGGACACCTACACCACCCGGGACCGGGACTACGTGGCCATGGCCGCGGACTACCAGCACTCGGTCGACCTGCTGCGCACGATCGACGGCGTCGACGCCGCGCAGGTCGGCGTCTACGGGGAGTCGGAGGGCACCTGGATCGTGCCCGTCATGCAGGCGCAGGACCCGACCATCGCGTACACGGTCCTCGTCTCGGCGCCGGTGGTGCCGCCCCGCCAGCAGGCAGCGTTCGCGGTGGACAGCTACCTGCGCAACACCGGGGTGCCCCAGCAGGTGTTCCGCGCGATCCCGCGGGCGGTCGGGATGCAGCTGCCCGGCGGCGGCTTCGAGTACGCCGACTTCGACGTGCGCCCGTGGCTCGAGCGGCAGACCGCACCCGTCCTCGTGGCCTACGGCACGGCCGACCCGTCGATGCCGGTCGAGCAGGGCGCGCGACAGGTCATCGCCGACACCGCCGTGAACGGGGACGACGCCCCCGTGACGGTGCGCTACTACGCCGGGGCCAACCACGGGATCAACGTGCCGCTGGACGGCGGGATGCACCTGCACCCCGACTTCGCGCGCGACGTCGCCACCTGGATCCAGGGCATGCCCGGCACGGCCGACGCGCCGCCCCGGGTCGCCGGGGAGACTCCCAACCAGCTCTACGTCGCGTCGGCCGTCCCGCAGCCGCGGTGGTGGGGCAACGGGGACATCGTCGTGGGCGCGGTGATCGCGGGCGCCGCGCTGCTCGTGGTCGGCCCCCTCGTGTGGGGTGTGCACGCGCTGGTGCGGCGTCTCTTCCTGCGCCGGTCGTCGGTCGCCGCGCCGCGCCTCGCCCGCGGGCTCCGGTCGTCGCTGCTGGGTCTCGGCCTGGGCTCGGTGGCGACGATGGTCGCGCTCGTGGTGTACCTCCTGGCGGTGGCGCGCCTCGCCCTCGACTACCAGCGCGACGACCTCGTCGTGCAGGGCGGCTGGATCGTGGTGCGCCTCCTCGGGGTCGCGACGGCCGTCGCCGCCGCGCTGGTGATCCGCCGGGTGGCCGACGCCAGGGCGGAGCGCCGTGCGGGGGACGACGTCGTGGTGGTCGCGCGCGGCTGGCCCGCCGTGCTGACGTTCTGGTGCACCCTGGCCGGGTCGCTCGCGCTCCTGGGCACCCTCGCGTACTGGGGCGTGTACCAGCTCGGCATCTGACCGGCGTCCGTACCGGCAGCGAGCCGGCACCGTGCCGGGATCTGCGGGCGGAGGGTGAGCGCGGCGTGCGGGAGCGGCGACGGTGTGACCGACCCGTCCGCGCGGGAGACGACGCGAAGGGCCGGCGTCGGGTAGAAACGGGTGCGGGGGCACGATGGCCCGGTCCCCTTCGGATCCCAGCCCTGGAGACGCACGCATGACCGATCCCGACACCCTCGACGCCCCCGAGCAGGAGCGCTCGCCGTTCGGCGGTGTGGCGGTCCGCGAGCTCGTGCGCGACGTGGTGGCCGCGTTCGCGCTGCTCGTCGCCCTCCCGCTGCCGTGGGACCACGCCCACCGTGGCAGCGACCGGCTGGAGATCGTGCTCGCGACCGTCCTCGCGCTCCTGGCGATCGCCGCCCCGTACCTGCGGCGCGGCGGCGTCGGCCCGTCGTCGTGGGACGTCCTGACCTCGCGGCGCACGGTGGCGCTCGCCTGCGTCCCCTACGCGGTCGTCGCGGTCGTGTACCTGGTGCTGGACGCCCTCGCCCCGGCGGACGCCGCGGGCGGGGTCGGAGCCGGGCTCGCGGTCGGCCTGGCGGGTGCCGCGCTCGCGGCCGCGCCCCGGTGGGCGCACGCCCCGGCGGTCGTCGCCGGGGTGGTCGCGCTCGGCACGCTCGCGACCCCGGTCGCGGCGCTCGTGCAGGGTGCTCCCTGGGCCGTGTCCGTGGTCGGTCTCCTCAACGCCCTCGTGGTGCTGGGCGTGCTGTGGTTCACCGTCGGGACGTACCTGCGCTCGGGCGACCTCGCCTCCGGCTACGTGCTGCTGGCCCTGGGTGGCGCCGTCACGCTGGAGCTCGTGCTCTTCGCCGGGGGCAACGCGGACCCCTGGTTCGAGAGCGTGCACGGGCAGCGCCTCGGCCTCCTGCTCCTCCCGGTGGTCGCGGCGGTCACGGCGCGCCGCATCGTCGACGACGCCGCGGCGACGGCGGGAGAGCCCGACGACGTGCGGGCCTCCCGCTGGGTGGCCGTCGCGCTGCGGGCGCTGGCCATCGTGGCGCTGGTCGCGGCGTTCGTCGCCCTCGTCGCGCTGGTGCTGATCGTGGCGGACGGCGTCCGCGTGGGCCGCGTGCTGCGGCTCGTCGTCGGCGTGCTGATGGTCGGGGTCGCGATCGCCGCGCGGCGGTCCCTCGCCCGCGACGCGCGCACCGGGCACGCCGCCGCCGTGGGCGCCGCGTGCGTGATCGTGGTGCTCGGCCTGGTGATCGTCGTCGCCCGCGCCGGTCTCGGCACGCAGTCCAACGTGGAGGAGCTGCTGGTGGCGTTCGGTCTGCCGGCCATCGCGCTCGCCGTCCTGCTCGTGCCGCCGTCGGTCCGTGCGCTCGTCGCGTCCGCGCCCGAGACGCCCGATCCCGAGCCGACGCACCCGGCGTCCTCCGACCTCCCGGCCTCCGGCCCTGCGGCGCCCGAGCCCGCGCCGACCGGACCGGCGACGCCCGAGCCCGCGCCGACCGAGCCCGCACCGACCGAGCCCGCACCGACCGAGGCGGAGACGACGGAGCCCGCGACGGGCACGTCGCCGACCCCGGTGGCCGCGGCCGCGTCCCGCCCGGCGCCCCGCCCCGTCGACGCGACCCAGCAGATGGAGCCCGTCCGCGCCGCCCTCGCGCCCGACTCCACGCAGGTGCTCCCGCCCGTGCAGGCGCCGCCCGCCCAGGCACCGGGGTGGTCGGTGGCCCAGGCGATGGACCCGTCGACGCCGCTCGCGGACCTCGCGCGGATCTCGGCGGAGGCACCCCACCTGCGCTCGTACGTGGCCGCGAACCCCTCGACCTATCCGGCGCTGCTGGACTGGCTCGGCGCCCTCGGAGACCCCGCCGTCGACGCCGCGCTGCGCTCCCGGCGCTAGGTCAATACGCTGCGGCAAGGCGGGCGTCCGGTCGGATCCTGGACGCCTCAGGCGACGCCCTGACGAAGGTGTACGGTGGCAGCGTGCAGCGCACGGTGAGCCTTCTCCTTCGGTGCCGCGGCGGGGCCCTCTAAGGCCGGACCCCCGTCGCGGAGGTTGTGGCGCGCCGGCCGACTGGTCATGACCGACGACCCCACCCGGGTCGGCGGTCACCGAGCCCCCACCGAAGGACGCGACACCATGCAGAACCATCACCCTCAGGGCATCGCCGGCGCCAACCCCCAGCGCCCCTCCGGGATGCCGTACACGCGATACCTCCCGTTCCACGAGCAGATCGCCGTCGACCTGCCGGACCGGACGTGGCCCGACAAGCGCATCGCGAAGGCCCCCCGCTGGTGCGCCGTCGACCTGCGCGACGGCAACCAGGCCCTGATCGAGCCGATGGACGCCGAGCGCAAGCTGCGCATGTTCGACCTGCTCGTGCAGATGGGCTACAAGGAGATCGAGGTCGGCTTCCCGTCCGCGTCGCAGACGGACTTCGACTTCGTGCGCCAGCTCATCGACACCGGCCGCATCCCCGACGACGTGGTCATCCAGGTGCTCACGCAGTGCCGCGACCACCTCATCGAGCGCACCTACGACGCCATCCGCGGCGCCAAGCAGGCGATCGTGCACATCTACAACTCGACGTCGATCCTGCAGCGCGAGGTCGTGTTCCGCAGCGACATGGACGGCATCGTCGACATCGCGCTGCAGGCCGCGCGCCTGTGTCGCAAGCTCGAGGAGACCGTCCCCGAGACGACGGTGTACTACGAGTACTCGCCCGAGTCGTACACCGGCACGGAGCTCGAGTTCGCCGCCCGCATCTGCAACGAGGTGCTGGAGGTGCTGGAGCCGACGGCCGAGCGCCCGGTGATCGTCAACCTGCCGGCGACGGTCGAGATGGCCACCCCGAACGTCTACGCCGACTCGATCGAGTGGATGAACCGGAACCTGGCGTTCCGCGAGCACGTCGTGCTGTCGCTGCACCCGCACAACGACCGGGGCACCGCCGTCGCCGCCGCCGAGCTCGGCTACCAGGCCGGCGCCGACCGCATCGAGGGGTGCCTGTTCGGCAACGGCGAGCGGACCGGCAACGTCGACCTGGTGACGCTCGGCATGAACCTGTTCAGCCAGGGCGTCGACCCGCAGATCGACTTCACCGTCGGCGGCGGCATCGACGGGATCCGCCGCACGGTCGAGCACTGCAACCAGATCCCCGTGCACGAGCGGCACCCGTACGTGGGCGACCTCGTCTTCACCGCGTTCTCCGGCTCCCACCAGGACGCGATCAAGAAGGGCTTCGAGCACATGGCGGCCCGCGCGGAGGCGGAGGGCAAGCCGGTCGACGAGCTCACCTGGGGCGTGCCGTACCTGCCCATCGACCCGAAGGACGTGGGTCGGTCGTACGAGGCCGTCATCCGCGTGAACTCGCAGTCCGGCAAGGGCGGCATCGCGTACCTGCTGTCCACCGAGCACTCGCTGGACCTGCCGCGTCGCCTGCAGATCGAGTTCTCCGGCGTCGTGCAGCACTACACGGACACCGAGGGCAGCGAGGTCACCGGATCCGACATCTGGCGGATCTTCAGCGACGAGTACCTGCCCGTCGAGGTGGGCGACCCGCGGGGGCTGGAGCCGTGGGGCCGCCTGCGGCTGCGCGAGACCCGGACGACGTCGGCCGAGGGCGGCGTCACCGCGCTCGCCGTCGACGTCCTGGACCAGGGCGTGGAGCACACGCTGGAGGGCACCGGCAACGGGCCGCTCGCCGCGTTCGTCGACGCGATCTCGAAGGTCGGCGTGGACGTGCGGGTGCTCGACTACGCGGAGCACGCCCTGTCCGAGGGCGGCGACGCCACCGCCGCGGCCTACGTCGAGTGCCAGGTGGGCGACGACGTGCTGTGGGGCGTCGGCATCGACCCGTCCATCACGACGGCGTCGCTCAAGGCGATCGTGTCGGCCGTGAACCGCGCCGCCCGCGCCTGACCCGTCCCGCGAGCCATCAGGGCCAGGGCCAGGGCCACGTCCGCGTGGCCCTGGCCCTGACCTGTTTCGTGGGCGGGGGCTGAGAGAATGGGCCCGTGCCCCTGTACCGAGACGACGCGATCGTGCTGCGCACCCACAAGCTGGGCGAGGCCGACCGGATCGTCACGTTCCTCACCCGCGAGCACGGCAAGGTGCGCGGGGTCGGCCGCGGGGTGCGGCGCACGTCGTCGCGCTTCGGGGCGCGGCTGGAGCCGTTCATGGTCGTGGACGTGCAGCTGCACACCGGGCGCAACCTCGACACCGTGACGCAGGTGGAGACGGTGGGGGCCTACGCCCGCGCCATCTGCGAGGACTACGCGCTGTACACGTCCGGCGCGGCGATGCTCGAGGCCGCCGACCGCCTGGTCGCCGCGGAGCACGAGCCCGCCGTGCAGCAGTACTGGCTGCTCGCCGGGGCCCTGCGGGCGCTGGCCGAGCGCGCGCACGCGCCGGGCCTGGTGCTCGACTCGTACCTGCTGCGCGGGCTCGCCGTCGCCGGCTGGGCGCCGTCGTTCACCGACTGCGCCCGCTGCGGCGAGCCCGGCCCGCACCACGCGTTCTCGGTCGGACAGGGCGGCGCGGTGTGCTCCCGCTGCCGGCCGCCGGGCTCCACGGCACCCGCTCCGGAGACCTTCGCGCTGCTCGGCGCCCTGCTCGGCGGGGACTGGGAGACGGCGGACGCCTCCGAGACGCGCCACCGCGCCGAGGCCTCGGGGCTGGTCGCCGCCTACTCCCAGTACTACCTGGAGCGCACGCTGCGTTCGCTGCGCATGATCGAGCGCACATGATCGAGAGAGAGGCCTGATGCCCCGTTCGTCCGTCGAGTACGCCGAGCCCTACCCGCACCCCTCGGGCGCGACGCCGCCGAACATCCCCGCGCAGTTCGTGCCGAACCACGTGGCGATCGTCATGGACGGCAACGGCCGGTGGGCCAACGCGCGCGGGCTGCCGCGGGTGGAGGGGCACAAGCAGGGGGAGAAGTCCCTGCTCGACGTCGTGGCCGGCGCCGTGCAGATCGGCGTCCGGCACGTCTCCGCGTACGCGTTCAGCACGGAGAACTGGAAGCGGTCGCCGGACGAGGTGAAGTTCCTCATGAACTTCAACCGCGACGTCATCCGCCGGCGACGCGACGAGATGTCGTCGTGGGGCGTGCGCATCCGTTGGGCCGGCCGCCGGCCGAAGCTGTGGGGCTCGGTGATCAAGGAGCTGCAGGTCGCCGAGGAGATGACCCGGGAGAACGACCGCTGCACGCTGACGATGTGCGTCAACTACGGCGGGCGGGCGGAGATCGCCGACGCCGCGGCCGCCATCGCGCGCGAGGCTGCGGCGGGGAGGCTGAACCCGGCGCGGGTCTCGGAGAAGACCGTCCAGAAGTACCTCGACGAGCCCGACCTGCCGGACGTCGACCTGTTCCTGCGCTCGTCGGGGGAGCAGCGCACCTCGAACTTCATGATCTGGCAGGCGGCGTACGCCGAGATGGTGTTCCTGCCCGAGCCGTGGCCCGACGTCGACCGTCGGCACCTGTGGCGGGCCGTGGAGGAGTTCGCGCGCCGCGACCGCCGTTACGGCGGGGCCGTCGACACCCCCGACGCCGGATGAACGAGCAGGAACCCCCGTCCGGTCGTGGCGACCGGGCGGGGGTTCCTGCGTGTTCGGGCGGGGGGATCAGTCGCCGAGCACCGTCGCCATGGAGTCGACGAGGGCGGGCAGACCGTTCTCCCAGTACACCGACAGGGCGGTGGGCGGCGACACGGCCGACACCTCCGCCGTCCCGACGACCTTCACGACCTGCCCGGCCTTGACCGCGGGGATCGCCTGGAGGTCCTTGTTGTCGTCGAAGGCCTGGGCGGCCTCGTCGCTGGCCGAGTAGGAGATGACGAAGTCCGAGTCGAGCTTGTCCAGCTCCTCGTAGGACAGGTCGTAGTAGAAGCTGCCGTTCGACGTGTCGAGGTCCGTGACCGAGGGCGCGTTCTTCACGCCCAGGCCCTCGAGGAACACGGTCCGCGGGTCCAGCGGCGTGTAGACGGAGACGATGCCCTTCGTCGGGTCGTCGTAGATCGCCGCGAACGTCTTGCCGGCGAACTCCGGGTGCTCGGCGGCCTGCTGGGCGACGAAGTCGTCGATGTCGCCGAGCACCTGGTCGCCCGCGTCCGAGCGGCCGAGGGCCTCGGCCGTGAGCGTGATCGTGTCCTGCCACGTGGTGGTCCACGGGGCGTCGGGGTAGGCGACGACGGGGGCGATGTCGCTCAGGACGTCGTACTGCTCCTGGGTGAGCCCGGAGTAGGGCGCCACGATGAGGTCGGGCTTCGCCTCGACGAACTCCTCGTAGGGCACCGTCGAGCCGCCCTCGGGGTCGGACAGGATGGCGGGCTTGTCCACGCCCTCCTCGTCGTAGGCGTCCTCGACCCACGGCAGCAGCGCGTCCTCGCCGACGGTGTAGATCTGCTCGGCGACCGCGACCGGGTAGACGCCGGCGGCGATGGCGGCCTCGGTGGAGCCCCAGCCCCACGTGGCGACCCGCTGCGGCGCCTTCTCGATCACCGTCTCGCCGAGCGCGTGCTCGATCGTGATCGGGAACTCGTCGGTGGGCTCGGAGCGGACGTTGCCCGAGGCGGCCGACTGGTCGCTTTCCGGGGCGTCGTCGGAGGCGCAGCCGGCGAGGGTCAGGGCGGCCGTCGCCGCGAGGGCGGCGGCAGCGGTGAGAGGACGGCGAAGACGCACGAGTTCTCCTCGGTTGCTCGCGCCGGCGGCGCGAGAGGAACAATAGGTGAGGCGAGCCTAACCTATCTCGGGCCGTCGCCGTGCGTCCGGCCGAGGGGGACGACGAGTGGCGTTCCCGACACCGGGTCCGGCACGACCTGCGCCCGCAGGCCGAACGCCGCATGCACCGAGGCGGCGGTGAGCACGTCACCGGGGCGGCCCTCGGCCACCACCTGCCCGGCGCTCATCACCACCAGGTGGTCGGCGTACCGGGCGGCCAGGTTGAGCTCGTGCAGCACCATCACCACGGTGGTGCCCCGGGTGCGGTTCAGCTCGGTCAGCAGGTCGAGCAGGTCGACCTGGTGGGCGAGGTCGAGGTACGTGGTGGGCTCGTCGAGCAGCACGACGTCGGTCTCCTGCGCCAGCACCATCGCGATCCACACCCGCTGGCGCTGGCCGCCCGACAGCTCGGCGACGGGCCGGTCGGCGAGGTCGGCGACCCCGGTGGCCTCCAGGGCGCGCAGCACCGCGCCGTCGTCGGTGGAGCTGTGCCGGCCGAACCACCCCTGGTGGGGATACCGGCCGCGGCCCACGAGCTCCGCGACGCGGACGCCGTCGGGCGCGATCGACGACTGCGGCAGCACGCCGACCCGCCTCGCCAGCTCCTTGCGCGACAGGCCGCCCACGTCCTCGCCGCCCAGCGTCACGCGGCCGCCGTCGAGCGGGTGCAGGCGCGCCAGGCCGCGCAGGAGGGTCGACTTGCCGCACGCGTTGGGGCCGACGATCGCCGTCACGCGGCCGGCGGGGAGCTCCAGGTCGAGCCCGTCGATCACGCGGTGCCCGTCGTACCCGAGGCTCACGCCGTGCGCGCGCAGCGTGACGTCCGGCGCCGCCTCCCGGCGCGTGCCGGACGTCGTGCCCGGCGTCGCGTCAGGACGCGCGGGCGGCGCGGGGGGCCGGTGCACGTCGGTCATGCGAGCCTCTTCCTTCGGTCGGTGGCCAGGAGCCACAGCAGGTACGGGGCGCCGATCAGCCCGGTCACGATGCCTGTGGGCGCCTCGAGGCCGAACAGCAGGTGCTGACCCACGACGTCCGCGGCGAGCACGAGGACGGCGCCGGTGAGCACCGAGACGGCGAGGGCGGCGCCGCCGTCGGACAGCAGGCGGCGCGCGATCGCGGGGGCCACGAGGGCCACGAACGCGAGCGGGCCGACGAACGACGTCGCGACCCCCACCAGGCCGACGGCCAGCAGCAGGGACGTCACGCGGGCGGCGTCGACGGGGACGCCGAGGGCGCGCGCGTTGTCGTCGCCGAGCGCGAGCGGGCCCTGCCACCGTGAGACGGCGGCGATCCCGGCGCCGAGGACCAGGGCGGCCGCGGCGAACGCCACGAGGTCCGCGCCGCGCACGTCGGCCACGCTCCCGACCGTCCACACGAGGGCGGACTGGGCGGCGCGGATCTCGACGCTCGCCAGCAGCCAGGCCAGCAGCGACGAGCACAGGTAGGCGAAGCCGACGCCGACCAGGACGAAGCGGATCGAGTGCAGGCCCTGGCGCCACGCGAACAGCCAGATGGCGATCGCGACGACGAGCGCGCCCACGAACGCCGCCCCGGACACGGCCAGGCCGGTGAGGCCCAGCACGAGCATCGCGGTGACCGCGCCGAGGCTCGCGCCGCTGGCGATGCCGAGGATGTCCGGGCTGGCGAGCGGGTTGCGCAGGGTGGTCTGGAACATCGCGCCCGCGAGCCCGAAGGACGCGCCCGCGAGGACGGCCGTCTCGATGCGGGGCAGCCGCAGCCGGTGCACGACGAACATGTCGGCGTCCGACCCGACGCCGAACAGCGCCGCCAGGGCGCGGCCGGGCGCGAGCGACGCCTCGCCGAGCGTGAGGGCGAGGGTCGCGAACGCCACGAGGAGGACGACGAGCGACGCGACCACGAGGGTGAGCCGCCGCCGACGGCGGCGGCGCAGGGAGGCGACGGGGTCCGCGGCGGCGACGGGGGAGTCGGGGCCCGCCGGGCGGGCGGCGAGGTCGGCGGTCATCTCACACCCCCGCCACGGTCCGGCCGCGGGCCACGGCCACAAGGACGGGGGCGCCGATCGCGGCGGCGACGACGCCGGCCTCGAGCTCGGAGTGCGGCAGCACCAGGCGTCCGACGACGTCGGCCCCCAGCAGCATCACGGGGCCCAGGACGGCGGTCAGCGGGACGATCCAGCGGTAGTCCGTGCCGACCAGGCGCCGGGCGGCGTGCGGCACGGCGAGCCCGACGAGGGCGATGGGGCCGGCCAGCGCCGTCGCCGTCCCGGCGAGCAGGATGACGGCGACGGCCGTGAGCCCCCGCGTCACCCCGACGCGCTGGCCGAGCGCGGAGGCGACGTCGTCACCGAGCGCGAGCATGGACAGCCGGTGGGCGAGCGCCCCGGCCAGCACGACGCCGACGACGACGAACGGCCACAGCACCGCGAGCGTCTCCGTGCCCCGCCCGGTGAGGGAGCCCACCGCCCAGAACCGGTACATGTTGAAGGCCTCGGGGTCGCGCAGCAGCACCAGGGTGATCAGGGGCGTGATGAGCGCGGTGACGGTCGCGCCGACGAGGGCGAGCTTGACCGGTTGCCCGGCGCCGATGGAGAAGACCAGCAGCGCGGCGGCGGCGGTGCCCGCGAACGCGAACCAGACGAACCCGAGCGGCGAGGCCACGCCGAGCATCGACACGGCGATCACGACGGCGAGCGACGCGCCCGAGTTGAGGCCGAGCAGGCCGGGGTCGGCGATGGGGTTGCGGGTGACGCCCTGCACGAGGGTGCCCGCGATGCCGAGCGCCGCGCCGGCGGCGAGGCCGATCAGCGTGCGCGGCACGCGCTGGTCCCGCACGACGTCGTGGTCGACGTTCCCCGCGACCGGGTGGGTGAGGGCCTGCCAGACGGTCGCGACGTCGATGTCGCGCACGCCCAGCGCGAGGCTCGCCAGCACGACGAGGGTGAGCACCACGAGGGCGGCCAGGACCACCAGGAGGCGGCCGCGGGCGCGCCGGGCGACGAGGGCGGACGCGGGCCGGGCTGCGGGGGCGACGGCGGCGGTGGTCGTGCTCACGACGCGTCCTCGGCCGCGGGGGCGACCGTCGGGTCGGCGGGGCGTCCGGCGGGGTGTTCCGCGGGCGTCCGACGGGTCAGCCGGTAGGCCACCCAGGAGACCAGGGCCACCGCCCCGAGGCCGACCGCGACGAGGGTGACGGGATGGCGCAGGCCGACGGCGATCGCCGCGTTGACGGCGGCGGTGCCGACCGTCGTCCAGATGCCGGCCCACACGGCGCAGCCGGCGAGCAGCGCCGCGAGGTAGCGGCCGAAGGGCATCCGCAGGTAGCCCGCGGCGAGGTTGACGAGGGTCTGCACCCCGACGGTGAAGAACGACAGGGTCACCGCGGGCGGGCCCCAGCGGTTCACGCGCTCGATCACGGCCGCCGCGCCCGGGCGGGCCAGGGTGTCGGCGACCCGGCCGCGGGACGTGCCTCGGGCCACGCCGCGCCCCGCCCAGTAGGTGGCCTGCGCGCGCACCAGCACGATCCCGAACGCGGCCGCGTAGACGACCCAGAACGGCACACCGGCGATCGTGAAGACGCCGGTGGGTTCCTCGGCGGCCGCGGCGAGCGCGGGCGTGGTCAGGTGCACGGGAACATTGTGCCCGACTGAGGTATGCCTGCCCTAATTCGACCGGTCGTCCGCCGACCGGCACGCGGCGCAGGTGCCCCACAGCTCCACGGTGTGCTCGATGTCGGCGAAGCCGTGCGCGGCACCGACCGACGCGGACCACTGCTCGACCGTCGGGCCGTCGATCTCGACCGTGCTCCCGCAGGTCCGGCACACCAGGTGGTGGTGGTGCTCTCGCCGGGCGCAGCGGCGGTACAGGCTCTCGCCGTCCTCGCTGCGGAGCACGTCGACGTCGCCGCCGTCGGCCAGCGCCTGGAGCGTCCGGTACACGGTGGCGAGGCCGACCGCGTCCCCGCGGGAGCGCAGCAGCTCGTGCAGCTGCTGGGCGCTGCGGAACTCGTCGGTGTCGCCGAGGGCGTCCGCCACGGCCGCCCGTTGCCGCGTCATTCGCGGCGGTGCGGCGGTCCGGGCGGTGCGGGACGTGGTGTCGTTCACGGCGTGCACTCCTCCTGAGGTGCGCCCCGGCCGGCGCCGGCCGGGGAGACGGCGACGTCGTCGGGGATGTCGGGATGCGGGTCGCGGGGCGCGCGCCGGCGGGCGAGCAGCGGGTGCAGCGCGGCGACCACGGCGTAGACGGCGATCGCGAGGACCACGATGAGCGCGCCGGGCGAGACGTTGTGCCAGTAGGTGATGGACAGTCCCGTGACGCACACGGTGACGCCCACGATCGACGCGACGAGCATCGTGCGCCGGAACGACCGGGTGACGAGCTGGCCGATCGCCACCGGCACGATCATGAGCGCCGAGACGAGGAGCAGCCCGACGACACGCATCGCGACCGTCACCGTCAGCGCGGCGAGCACCGCCACGGCCATGTTCAGCGCCCAGACGGGCAGCCCCGAGGAGACGGCGAACTCCTCGTCGTGGCTCACGGAGAACAGCGCGGCGCGCAGCCCCAGGCCGATGAGCAGGATGAGGCCGCACAGGGCCACGGTGACCCAGACGTCGGAGAGCGTCACCGAGGAGATGGAGCCGAACAGGTAGGCCATGAGGCTGCCGGACGAGCCGCCGGCCAGTCCGATGAGCAGCACGCCGCCCGCGATGCCGCCGTAGAACAGGATGGCGAGCGCCAGGTCGCCCGACGTGCGGCCGCGGCGGCGCACGACCTCGATGAGGACCGAGCCGGCGACGGCGGCGACCACCGCGCCGGGGACGGCGAGGACGTCGTCGGGCACGAGGCCCATCGCCGCGCCCACGAGCCAGCCGAGCGCGACGCCGGTGAGCGCGACGTGCCCGATGCCGTCGCCCAGCAGGGCGAGGCGCTTCTGCACCAGGTACGTGCCGACGACGGGCGCGCTCAGGCCGACCAGCAGGGCGGCGACGAGCGCCCGCTGCATGAACGGGTCGGTGACCATCTCCCACAGGCCGCTCACGGTGCCACCTCGTCCTCGGTGTCGTCGGGTCGCTCGAACGGGCCCTCGGCGAGGCGCACGTCCTCGGGGCGCTGCACGGTGCGGGCGTGCGCGTGCGGGTGCACGTGCTCGTGGGCGTCGCCGCCGTGGCCCGGCTGCGGGGTGGGCGGGGCGCCGTCGTGCACCACGCGCCCGTGCCGCAGCACGACGCAGCGCTGCACCAGGGGCGCGAGCTCGCCGAGCTCGTGCAGCACGACCAGCACGGTCATGCCCTCGGCCACGAGCCGCGTCATGGTGGCGGCGAAGGCCTCCTGGCTGGGCCGGTCGACGCCGGCGACGGGCTCGTCCAGCACGAGCAGCTCGGGCCTGCGGACCAGGGCGCGGGCGATGAGCACGCGCTGCTGCTGGCCGCCGGAGAGCTGGTGCGTGGCGTAGCGGGCGCGGTCGGCGAGGCCGACCAGGTCGAGCGCCTCGCGCACGCGGGCGCGCCAGCCGCGCGGCAGCCGCAGGCGCCGGCCGTGCAGCAGGCCCGAGGCCACGACCTCGGCCGCCGTGGACGGGACGCCGGCGGCCGCGCTGACGCGCTGCGGGACGTAGCCGACGCGGGACCAGGGGACGGCGTTGCCGAGCGCGTGCCCGAACAGGTGCACGCTGCCCTCGGCAGCCGGCAGCACGCCGACAAGCGTGCGCACCAGGGTGGACTTGCCGGAGCCGTTGGCGCCCAGCAGCGCGACGACCTCGCCGCGGCGGACCGTGAGGTCCACCCCGCGCAGCACGGGGCTGGCGCCGAGGCGGACGTGCACGTCACGGGCCTCGATCGCCGGGACGGCGTCGTCCCGCGGCGGCGGGGGAGTCTCGGCCCCGCTCGGGGAGTCGGTGGCGAGCGTGGTCATGAGCACTGGAGCCCTTCGGTGAGCGCGGCCAGGTTGTCCTGCATGACCGAGACGTAGTCGTCCCCTGCCGCGGCCGCGTCCTTCGACAGGCCCTCGAGCGGGTCGAGGACGGCCGTCGTGACGCCGATGTCGTTCGCGAGGGTCTCGGCCACCTTCGGGCTGGTGAGCGTCTCGGTGAAGATGGTGCTGACGTCGTTCTCCTCGACGATCGCACCCACCTCGCGCAGCCGCGCGGGGGACGGCTCGGCCTCCGGGTCGAGGCCGACGATGCCCACCTGCTCCAGGTCGTAGCGCTCGGCGAGGTAGCCGAACGCCTCGTGCGACGTGACGAGCGTGCGCGACGCGCACTCCTCCAGGCCGGCGGAGAACTCGCCGTCCAGGTCCGTCAGCGACTTCTCCAGGGTGCGGGCGTTCTCGGCGTACGTGGCCGCGTGCTCCGGGTCCGCCTCGCCGAGCGACGCGGCGACGGCGTGCCCGACGTCGACCACGCGTGTCGGGTCGAGCCAGAAGTGCGGGTCCTTCGCGCCCTCGGCGTGGTCGTGGCCGTCGTCGGCGCCCTCGTCGGCGTGCTCGCCCGTGTCCTCGAGCGCGTCCGCCGTCGCGTCCTCGCCCGTCGGCGTGCCGGGGTGCTGCTCGAGCGTCACGACGTCGCTCGTGTCCACCACGTGCTCGGGCGACTGCGTCGCGACGGCCTCGTCGACGGCGGACTGGAAGCCGGAGGAGTACACGACGAGGTCCGCCGTGCCGATCTCGCGCACCTGCGCGGGGGAGAGCTCGAGGTCGTGCGGCTCCGCGGCCGGCGGCGTGAGGTTGGAGACGGTGACGAGGTCGCCGCCCACCTGCTCGGCGACGTACTGCAGCGGGTAGAAGGACGCGAGCACCTCGAGCGTGCCGTCGGCGGAGCCGTCGTCGGTGGAGCAGCCCGCGAGCACGGCGGGCAGGGCGAGGACGGGCAGGGCGGCGAGGGCCGCGCGTCGGCGAAGCATGAGAACGATTCTCAGATAATTGAGAACGGTTGTCAACACGGCCGTGCGCCCGCCGGCCCGGAGCCGATCTCACCCTCTCCGGCGCGTCACCGGCCACCGGGCGGGACGTCCCATCATCGGAGGGTGCGGCGCGGGAAGGAGGGCCGCCATGGCGCTGCAGTGGCGGGTGCGCCTGCTCGGGGCGGCGATCAACCGGGCGGTGGTCCCGTACGCCCGGATGTCGGACGCCACGCGGCACAGGCTGAACTCCCGGTCCGGACCCCGCTGGGTCGGCGAGGTCCTCAGCGGCCGCCCCGACCCCGCGGCGGGCGTGGGAGAGCTCGTCGTCCCGGGGCCGGCCGGCGGGATCCCCGCGCTGACCTACCGGCCCGCGGGGGTCGAGGGAAGCCTCCCACTGCTCGTCGTGCTGCACGGCGGCGGGTTCGTCTTCGGGCACCGGTCCATGACGGCCTGGCTGTCCAGCCGCCTCGCGACGCGCGTCGGCGCCGTCGTCGTCGCGCCCGGGTACCGCCTGGCCCCGGAGTTCCCCGTCCCGGCGCCGGGCGAGGACTGCTACGCCGTCGCGGCCTGGGCGGCGGCGCACGCCGCCGAGCTCGGCGGGGACGGGGGCCGGCTCGCCGTCGTGGGGGAGAGCGCCGGGGCGACCCTCGCGGCGGTGGTGACGCTGCTGGCGCGCGAGCGGGGCGGCCCGCACCTCCGCGCCCAGGCCCTGGCGCAGGGCGCCTTCGACCTGCGCCCCGGGGCGCCGATGATGATCCCGCAGGCGGCCTGGCCCTTCGGGCGCACCGCCGACGCGCCGGACGCGGTCGCCGCCTACCTGGGTTCGGCGGGCGACCCGGGCGACCCGCTCGTGTCGCCGCAGCTCGCCGAGCACGCGGGGCTGCCTCCGGCGTTCGTGCTCACCGCCGACCATGACTACCTGCGCGAGGACGGGGAGCGCTACGGCGCGGCGCTGCGCGCGGCGGGCGTGCGCGTGGAGCATCTGCACCTCGTCGACAGCCCGCACGGCGTCTTCTCGTTCCCGGGCTGGTGCGCCGCCGCCGTGCCGGCGCTCGACCGCCTGGCGGCGTTCCTGCGGCGCGAGCTCACGGTGCTCCCGTAGCCCGGTCGTGAGGAGGGCCCGATGCGGTTCGACGAGCTGGTGC
This sequence comes from Isoptericola sp. NPDC056605, assembly GCF_042792795.1. NCBI lineage: Bacteria > Bacillati > Actinomycetota > Actinomycetes > Micrococcales > Promicromonosporaceae > Isoptericola > Isoptericola sp. NPDC056605. The sequence continues at coordinate 127,502 of NZ_JBHTVT010000010.1, forward strand.
TGGTCCGGCTGCTGCGCCCCGAGGGCTGGGCGCCGCTGCCCGAGGACGACGCGGTGGCGGTCCAGGACGCGCACCTGGCGGCCGTCGCCGACCTGCACGAGCGCGGCCTGCTGCTCGCGGCGGGCCCGGCGGAGGGGCCGGGCGAGCAGGTCCGGGGATTCGCCGTCATGACGTGCGGTCTCGAGGAGGCCCAGGAGCTGTGGGCCCAGGACCCCGCGGTGCTCGCGGGCCGGTTCGTGGCCGAGTGCACGGCGTGGCTCACGCCGGCCGGGATGGTCGTCCCCGGACCGGGCACTCCGCCGCGCTCGGTGGCCGAGGCCGAGGGGTGACGGGCCGGGTCGGGCCCGCCCGGGCCGGTGGACGGGCCCCGGTAGGCTGGGGGCACCGCAGCCGGTCGACGTCGGGCCCCGACGTGCCGACCGGGCGGCGTTCCCCGCACCGGCCCCACGAGCCACGTGGCGGCCCGACATCCAGGAGTGATCCGTGGCAGCACCGTCCCCGTCCGCCAAGCTCGACGCCGTCGTCTCCCTCGCCAAGCGGCGAGGTTTCGTGTTCCAGTCCGGCGAGATCTACGGCGGTACGCGCTCCGCGTGGGACTACGGGCCCCTCGGCGTGGAGCTGAAGGAGAACATCAAGCAGCAGTGGTGGCGCGCGATGACGCGTCGCGACGACGTCGTGGGTCTCGACTCCGCCGTCATCCTGCCCACGCCCGTGTGGCACGCGTCCGGCCACCTCGGCGCGTTCAACGACCCGCTGACCGAGTGCCTCTCGTGCCACAAGCGGTTCCGCGAGGACCACATGATCGAGGAGTTCGAGGAGAAGAAGGGCCGCGCCCCCGAGGGCGGCCTCGCCGAGATCGCCTGCCCCAACTGCGGCACCCGCGGGCAGTGGACCGAGCCCCGCGACTTCAACATGATGCTCAAGACGTACCTCGGCCCCGTCGAGGACGAGTCCGGCGTGCACTACCTGCGCCCCGAGACGGCGCAGGGCATCTTCGTGAACTTCTCCAACGTGGCCGCCGCGTCGCGCAAGAAGCCGCCGTTCGGCATCGCGCAGATCGGCAAGTCGTTCCGCAACGAGATCACGCCGGGCAACTTCATCTTCCGCACGCGGGAGTTCGAGCAGATGGAGATGGAGTTCTTCGTCGCGCCGGGCACGGACGCCGAGTGGCACCAGTACTGGATCGACACCCGGATGTCCTGGTACACGGACCTCGGCATCGACCCCGAGAACCTGCGCCTGTACGAGCACCCGGCCGAGAAGCTCTCGCACTACTCCACCCGCACGGTGGACATCGAGTACCGCTTCGGCTTCACCGGCAGCGAGTGGGGCGAGCTCGAGGGCATCGCGAACCGCACCGACTTCGACCTCAAGACCCACTCGGAGCACTCCGGCAAGGACCTGTCGTACTTCGACCAGACGACGAACGAGCGCTGGCTGCCGTACGTCATCGAGCCGGCCGCGGGCCTGACCCGCTCGCTCATGGCGTTCCTCGTCGAGGCGTACGCCGAGGACGAGGCGCCCAACACCAAGGGCGGCGTCGACAAGCGCACGGTGCTGCGCCTCGACCCGCGCCTCGCGCCGGTCAAGGCCGCCGTCCTCCCGCTGTCGCGCAACGAGGCCCTGTCGCCCAAGGCGCGCGACCTCGCCGCGGAGCTGCGTCGGAGCTGGAACGTCGACTTCGACGACGCCGGCGCCATCGGTCGCCGCTACCGCCGTCAGGACGAGATCGGCACGCCGTTCTGCGTCACGGTCGACTTCGACACCCTGGACGACGACGCCGTGACCATTCGCCACCGCGACACCATGGCGCAGGAGCGCGTGGCGCTCCCCAAGGTCACCGCCTACCTCGCGGAGCACCTCGCCGCCTTCTGACCGGAGCCCGCCTTCAAGGCGGAAGGGGCTCGGATCCGCCGCAGCGGACCCGAGCCCCTTCGTGCGTCCCCCTGACGCTGCTCGCTCAGGTGCGGCTTCGCCGGACCAGTCCGAGCACGAGGCTCGCGACCAGGACGATGACGCCGAGCCAGATCAGGAACTGGCCGATGCTCGTCGCGACCCCGAGGATCACGAGGACGACGCCGACCAGAACGAGGATGAGCCATGCGGGCATGGGGACCTCCAGTCTCTTCGCGCCGCCCGTGCGGCGACGCGATCGCGACGATGTTGGCACGCATTCCCGATACACGCGCGTTGTCGGCTTCGCCCGTGATGCCCCTCACAACCCGGTCGTGAACCGCCCCGTCCCGTGCACCACGGCCTCGATGGTGCGGGCCACCTCCTCGACCGCGGGACGGCGGGGCGCCGTCGACGGCTCGAGCAGCACGATCTCGCGCTCCACGAGGTCGAACAGGGTGGTGGTGCGCAGGTCGTGCGCGGGGCGCAGCGTGAGCATGATCGGCGTGGCCAGCGTCACGCCGAGCCCCTGCGCCACCAGGGCGAGCGTCGTGGAGGTGTCGTTCACCTCGTGCGCGGCGCGGGGCTCGAAGCCCGCGGCACGACAGGCGCCCCGCACCGCCGCGCCGTAGTGCGTCGGCAACGGGGGCAGGATCCAGGGCATCTCGGCGAGGTCGGCGAGGTGGAGGCGTGCGGGCAGGTCCGAGGTGGGCGTGGAGACCAGCTCGAACCGCTCGGTCCGCAGGGGGCGCAGGGCCGTGCCGGGGAGCCGGGGGATGGGTGCGCCCGGATAGTCGAGGCCGAGCCCGAGGTCGACGTCGCCGCGTCGGACCGCGCCCGCCACGTCGTCGACCGTGAGCTCGATCCCGACCAGGGTGATGCGCGGGTGCGACGCCGCCAGGCGCGCGACGAGCTGGGGCAGCAGGCTGGCGGCGACCGTCGCGAAGGCGCCGACGCGCACCGTGCCCGACGCGTCGCCGCTCGCCGCGCGGGCCGAGTCGAGCGCGTCGCGCTGGGCCGCGAGGAGCGGCTCGGCCCGTTCCGCGAGCGCGAGACCGGCCTCGGTGAGCGCGACCCCCCGTCCGTGCGGCCGGACCACCTCCGTGCCCACCGCCCGGGCGAGCGCCGCGAGCTGGTGCGAGACGGCGCCCGTCGTGTAGCCCAGGGCCGCGGCGGCGGCGGTCATCGTGCGGTGGTCGGCGAGCGCGCGCAGGGCGCGCAGCCCCGACCAGGGCAGGTCGCGTCCCGGCGGTTCGGCCGCACCGGTGTCCATCTCGCCAGGCTACAACCGTGCAGAGTCCCTGCACGGTTACGGCGACGAACCTTCGATGGTGCTGGACGCTCGTCCCGGTCCACGATGGGCGCACGAGCAGGTCGACGAGGAGGTCGGGTGGAGCGGTCCCAGGCGGTGCCGTCGCGGGCGGACGTGGTCGTCGTCGGCGGCGGGGTGATGGGGGCGTCCGTGGCCTTCCACCTCGCGGAGGCGGGGGCGGCCGTGGTGCTGCTCGAGGCCGGCGAGCTCGGCCGCGGGAGCTCCGGCAAGCCGATCGGGGGCGTGCGCGCGCAGTTCTCCGACCCGGCGAACGTCGCGCTCGGCCACCGCAGCCTCGAGCTGTTCGAGGACTTCCGGTCCCGCCCTGGTGCCGACGTCGGGCTGCGCCAGACCGGCTACCTCTTCGCGCTGCCCACCGACGACGACGTCGCCCTGTTCGGACGGTCCGTCGCGATGCAGCGCGACCTCGGCGTCGACAGCCGCCTGCTCACCGTCGCCGAGGCCCGCCGCCTCAACCCGTACCTGTCCGCGACGGCCTACGCCGGCGCGGCCTATGCACCCCGGGACGGCTGGGCGCACCCGGCGGCGGTCGTGGCGGGGTACGCGGACGGCGCGCGCCGGCACGGGGCGAGCGTCGTCACAGGCGCGCCGGTGACCGCCGTCGACCCCGAGGCGGACGGCCGGCTCACCGTGGTGACGCCGCGCGGGGCCGTCACCGCGCCCGCCGTCGTCGTGTGCGCCGGGGCCTGGTCCCGCGACGTCGGCGCGATCGCCGACGTCGACCTGCCCGTGGACCCGGTGCGGCGCCAGATCGTGTTCACGGGACCGCTCGACCCCGCGCCGCCGACCCTGCCGTTCACCATCGACTTCGGCACCACGTTCTACCTGCACAACGCGGACGCCCGCGGCACCCTGCTGCTGGGCGCCTCGGAGCCGGACACCCCGGTCGGCTTCGACACCGCCTACGACCCGGCGTGGGAGCCGTGGCTGCGCGAGCTGGTCGCGCGGGCCACCCCGGCGCTCGCCGACGCCCCGCTGACGGGGGGCTGGGCCGGGCTCTACGAGCTCACGCCGGACCACGACGCGCTGATCGGCGAGGCGCCGGCCGGCCCCGGCGGGGCGCGCGTGCTGTACGCCTGCGGTTTCTCCGGGCACGGCTTCCTGCAGGCGCCCGCCGTGGGGGAGGCCGTGGCCGACCTGTACCTCGGGCGGGCGGGGACGCCCGCGGCACGCGGTGTCGACGTGTCCGCGTTCGACGCCGGGCGGTTCGGGGCGCGACGGTCGCGCACCGAGGCGAACATCATCTGAGAGAGGACGCACGCACCGTGACGACCGACTTCTTCGCACCGTGGCAGCTCCGGGCCGCGTTCGCGCGCTCGCTGTCCGACATGTACGGGCGGGAGGTGCCCGCCTACACGACGCTGCTCGAGGTGTCCCACGACGTCAACGCCGACGTCGTGCGCGCCCGTGGCGCCGACGCGGAGCGGCTGGGCTCCATCGACCGGGTCACGGCCGAGCGGCACGGGGCGATCCGCGTGGGCACGCCGGCGGAGCTGCAGCAGGTCGCCCGGGTCTTCGGCGCGATGGGGATGCACCCCGTGGGCTTCTACGACCTGCGCGACGCGTCGTCGTCCTCCGTGCCCGTCATCTCGACGGCCTTCCGCCCGACCGACCGCGCCGAGCTGGCGCGCAACCCGTTCCGCGTCTTCACGTCCATGCTCGTGCCGTCCGACCGGCGGTTCTTCAGCGCCGACCTGCAGGAGCGCCTCGAGACGTTCCTGACGAGGCGGACGCTGTTCGGGCCCGAGCTGCTGGCGCTCGCGGACCGCGCGGAGGCGGACGGCGGCCTGGGCGCCGGCGACGCCGCGGAGTTCCTGCGCCGCGCGACCGCCGCGTTCGAGCTGGGGCGCGAGCCCGTCGACCAGGCCTGGTACCGGGAGCTGGAGGCCGTCTCGGCGGTGGCGGCCGACATCGGCGGCGTGCCGTCCACGCACATCAACCACCTCACCCCGCGCGTGCTCGACATCGACGACCTGTACGCCCGCATGGAGGCGCGCGGCATCACGATGATCGACGCCATCCAGGGCCCACCGCTGTGGGAAGGGCCGGACGTGCTGCTGCGGCAGACGTCGTTCCGCGCGCTCGCGGAGCCGCGCACGTTCCGCACGCCGGACGGCGAGGTCGTGCAGGACTCCCTGCGCGTGCGGTTCGGCGAGGTCGAGGCGCGCGGGATCGCGCTGACCCGCGAGGGGCGCGCGCGGTACGACGCCGCCGTCGTCGAGGGCGCGACGCCCGAGGTGTGGCGCCGCACCTTCCCCGACAGCGAGGCCGGGCTGGTCGAGCAGGGCCTCGGCTGGTTCACCTACGAGGTGTCCGACGACGGCGCCGGGCCCGCCGGGGTGCGTCGCGAGCCGATCGTCTACGAGGACTTCCTGCCCCGCTCCGCCGCCGGCATCTTCCAGTCGAACCTCACGGAGGAGGGCTCCAAGGACGCCAGCCAGGCGGGCGAGGAGCGCGACGCCGACTGGATGGCCGGCGCCGTCGGGCGCGAGCTGTTCGACCCCTTCGACCTCTACGCGGCGCAGGTGGCGGCCTCGCTCACCTCCGCCGCGCAGCGCCTCGGCGTCGCGCCGGAGACCCTGGCCGCGACGCCCGCCGTCCCCACCACCACGAGCACGGGAGCCGACGCATGACCACCATCGACACCACCACCCCCGCCACGGGCACCCTGGGCGCCGAGCTGCGCGACGCCGCGCTGGCGGCCCTGGCCCGGATCGGGGCCGACGTCCCCGCCGCCCCCGCGGAGGGCGGGCTGGCCGTCGTCTCGCCGCTGGCGGGCCAGGCCCTGTTCACGCTCCCCGAGGCGGGCGCGGCCGACGTCGACGCCGCCGTCACCGCCGCGACGGAGGCCTTCCGCACCTGGCGCTCGGTGCCCGGGCCGGTGCGCGGCGGCGTCGTGCGCCGCCTCGGCGAGCTGCTCACCGAGCACAAGGCCGACCTGGCCGAGCTGGTGACCATCGAGGCGGGCAAGATCACCTCCGAGGCGCTCGGCGAGGTGCAGGAGATGATCGACGTCTGCGACTACGCGGTCGGCCTGTCGCGGTCGCTCGGCGGCCGCACGATGCCGTCGGAGCGCCCCGGGCACCGGCTCATGGAGCAGTGGCACCCCCTCGGCGTCGTCGGCGTGGTGAGCGCGTTCAACTTCCCCGTCGCGGTGTGGTCCTGGAACACCGCCGTCGCGCTGGTCTGCGGCGACACCGTCGTGTGGAAGCCGAGCGAGAAGACGCCCCTGAGCGCGCTCGCGTCGAACGCGCTGCTGCGGCGGGCGCTCGCGGAGGCGGGGTTCCCCGAGGCCGTGAGCCAGGTCGTGCTCGGCGCCCGCGAGGCGGGGGAGGCGCTCGTCGCGGACCGCCGGGTCGCGCTGCTGTCGGCCACGGGCTCGGAGCGCATGGGCCAGCAGGTGGCGCCCGTCGTCGCCGGCCGCGGCGGCCGGTACCTGCTGGAGCTCGGCGGCAACAACGCGGCCGTCGTCGCGCCGTCCGCCGACCTCGACCTCGCCGTGCGCGGCATCGTCTTCGCCGCCGCGGGCACGGCGGGCCAGCGGTGCACCAGCCTGCGCCGCCTCGTCGTGCACTCGTCCGTGGTGGACGATCTCGTCGGGCGCCTCGAGACCGTCTACGCCGGGCTCCCGGTCGGCGACCCGCGCGCCGACGGCACGCTCGTCGGGCCCCTCACCGACGCCGGGGCGCGCGAGCGGATGCTCGCCGCGCTCGACGAGGCGCGCGCCGACGGCGGCACGGTCGTCGTGGGGGGCGAGGCGGTGGACGTGGACGGCGCGCCCGGCGCGGCCTACGTCTCGCCCGCGCTGGTGCGGATGCCGGGGCAGACGGACGTCGTGCGCCGGGAGACGTTCGCGCCGATCCTCTACGTGCTCACCTACGACACGCTCGACGAGGCCATCGCGCTGCACAACGACGTCCCGCAGGGGCTGAGCAGCGCCATCTTCACGCTCGACGTGCGGGAGGCCGAGACGTTCCTGTCGGAGGTGGGCTCCGACTGCGGCATCGTCAACGTCAACATCGGCACGTCCGGGGCGGAGATCGGCGGCGCGTTCGGCGGCGAGAAGTCCACCGGCGGCGGCCGCGAGTCCGGCTCCGACTCGTGGAAGCAGTACATGCGCCGCGTCACCAACACCGTGAACTACTCGACCGAGCTGCCCCTCGCGCAGGGCGTGAACTTCGGCTGACGGCTCCCGTCGCGGCGTGGCCATGACAGATGTCATGGCCACGTCGTGACAGGCGACCCTGCAGGTCAGCGCGCAGGGCGACGACGATCGAGGCATGACCTCGACGAGCACCACCACATCGCCCGCACCGCCGGCGCTGAGCCTGCGCGGGCTGCGCAAGGAGTTCGCGTCGCCGTCCGGACCCGTCCGCGCGGTCGACGGCATCGACCTGGAGGTCGCCCCCGGCGAGGTGGTGGCCTTCCTCGGCCCCAACGGCGCCGGCAAGACCAGCACGATCGACATGGTGCTCGGCCTGAGCGCCCCCAGCGCCGGCACCGTGCAGGTGTTCGGCGCCGACCCCGCGGACGCGATCGCCGCCGGCCGCGTGGCCGCCGTCATGCAGACGGGCGGCCTGCTGCGCGACATCACGGTGGCCGAGACGGTCGCGCTCACCGCGGCGCTCTTCGGCCGCACCGGCTCCCCGGCGCCCTACCTGGAGCGGGCCGGCATCGCCGACCTCGCCGACCGCCTGGTGGGCACGTGCTCCGGGGGGCAGCAGCAGCGCCTGCGCTTCGCGATGGCGCTGGTCAGCGAGCCGGACCTGCTCCTCCTCGACGAACCCACCACCGGCATGGACGTCGAGGGCCGCCGCGAGTTCTGGGCAGCGATCCGCGCCGACGCCGCCGCCGGGCGCACCGTCGTCTTCGCCACGCACTACCTGGAGGAGGCCGACACGTACGCCGACCGCGTCGTGCTGGTCAGCCGCGGACGGGTCGTCGCCGACGGTTCGACCGCCGACGTGCGGAGCCTCGCGTCCGGCCGCACGGTGAGCGCCCGCATCGACGACGACGGCGAGCGTGCCGCCGTCGCCGCCCGGCTGCGCGACCTGCCCGTCGTCGACGCCATCGACCACCGCGGGACGCGGCTCGTCGTGCGCACCGCCGACTCCGACGTCGTCGCCCGCCTCCTGCTCACGCAGACCGCGGCGCGCGACCTCGAGGTCGCCTCCGAGAACCTCGAGGACGCGTTCGTCGCCCTCACCACCACCGCGGCCCCCGGCGCCGCGCCGAGCACGGACGGAGCCACCCGATGAGCGCCACGACCGTCACCCCCGGCACGACGACGCCGCCCCCGGCCGCCCGCACGGCCCGGCCCGCCGTCCGGCCCCTCACGGCCGCGCGCGCCTACCTCGCCGTCGAGCTGCGCCGCGCGCTGCGCAACCGCCGCACCCTGATCTTCTCGATGGTGATGCCGCCGGCCCTCTTCCTCATCTTCGGCCTGCAGGGCGACGACGTGAGCCAGAGCACGGGCCACGGGAACGTCGCCGGGTGGATCGCCGTCTCGATGGCGCTGTACGGGGCGATGGTCACCGCCACCGCCGGCGGCGCCGGCGTGTCCGTGGAGCGTGCCCAGGGGTGGACGCGGCAGCTGCGCCTCACGCCGTTGCGCCCCGCCGTCTACGTGGGGGTGAAGCTCGCCGGCGCCATGGTCCTCGGCGCGGGCTCCGTCGTGGTCACCCTCGCGGTGGCGGCGGTCGCCGGGGCCCAGATGTCGGCAGGGGCCTGGGTGCTGTGCGCCCTGCTGGCCTGGGTGGGCTCCCTCGTCTTCGCCGCGTTCGGCCTGTTCATGGGCTACCTGCTGCCGGCGGAGAACGTCATGCAGATCCTCGGGCCCGTGCTGGCGCTGCTGTCCTTCGCCGGCGGGCTGTTCATGCCGCTCGGCGACGGCTGGTGGGCCACGGTGGCGCAGCTCTTCCCGACGTACGGCCTGGCCGAGCTCGTGCACGCCCCGCTCGGCGGCGACCTCGGCGTCGCCGCGGTCGTGAACGTGCTGGCCTGGGCCGCCGTCTTCGCGGCGGGCGCCGCCTGGCGGTTCCGCAAGGACACGGCGCGGGTGTGAGCGGTCCTGCCGACCCTATGGCCCGCCACCTGCGCGGGCGTGGCACGGTGGGGGGCGTGACCTCGACGTCCCCCGCCGCGCCGTCCGCCGAGCCCGCGGGCGGCGCCGCGTTCGACCTCGCCCAGGGCGGCGCTCCCGGCGGGCCGCCCTGGGCGCGGCGGCGCGTCGGGCTGCTCGTCTCGGTCGTCTGGGTCGTCTTTCTCGCGGAGCCGTTCAGGGCGGCGCTCGACGCCGACACCGTCGCGCTACGTGTCGCGGGCGTGCTCGGCGTGCTCGGCGTGGGCGCCATCTTCGCCGGGACGGTGCTGACCCTGCAGCGCCGGGGTCGCGTGCCGCGCCGGGCCGCCGTCGTGCTGATCGTGGTCCAGGCCGGGTGCGTCGCCCTGTCGTGCCTCGCCGCGCAGGAGCACGGCCTGGTGGGTCTCGTCTTCGTGTGCGTCACGGCGATCTACTCCCTCGGCGGCCGTGCCGCGCTGTGGGTCGTCGTGGCGAGCATCGTCGTGATGCTCGTGCTGCCCCGCGTGCTGCCGGGCTGGGCGACGGAGGACGGCAACGCGCTGGCGGTCGTCCTGGCCAGCGCCGCCGTCTACGGGTTCATGCAGGTGATCGACCGCAACCGGCGCCTGATCGCCGCACGGCAGGAGCTCGCCGACCTCGCCGTCGCCCGCGAGCGGGAGCGGATCGCCCGCGACATGCACGACGTGCTCGGCCACTCGCTCACCGTCATCTCCGTCAAGGCGGAGCTCGCCGCGAAGCTGCTGCGTGCCGCCGCGCCCGACCGGCCCGACGCCGCGCCCGAGGCCCGTGCCGCGCACGAGGTCGCGGACATCCAGGACCTGGCGCGCGGCGCGCTCGCCGACGTGCGCGGCATGGTCGCCGGGTCACGACGCGTGACCCTCGCCGGCGAGCTGGCCGCCACCCGGTCCGCGCTCGACGCGGCCGGCGTCGCGGCGGACCTCCCCGGCGCCGTCGACGTCGTCCCCGCCGACCGGCGTGAGCTGTTCGCGTGGGTGCTGCGGGAGGGCACCACCAACGTGCTGCGGCACGCAGGCGCGTCGCGCGTGGTCGTGACCGTCACCGCCGACTCGCTCGTGGTGGAGGACGACGGCCGCGGCCGGCCGGCGACACGGGAGGGGACACGGGACGAGGGCGGCGGGCACGGGCTGACCGGACTGGCCGCGCGCGCCCGGCAGGCCGGCGCGGTGCTGGAGACGGCCCCGGGCCCGCTCGGTGGCTTCCGCCTCGCCGTGACGGTACGCGACGGCGCCCCGGCGGGTGCCAGGATCGACCCGTGATCCGACTGCTGCTCGCCGACGACCAGGCCCTCGTCCGCGGCGCGCTCGCCGCCCTCCTCGACCTCGAGCCCGACCTCGAGGTCGTGGCCCAGGTGGGGCGCGGCGACGAGGTGCTCGACGCGGCCCGTGAGCACGCCGTCGACGTCGCCCTGCTCGACGTCGAGATGCCCGGCCTCGACGGCATCGCGGCCGCCGCCGTGCTGCGCCGCGAGCTGCCGTCGTGCCGCTCGCTCGTCGTGACCACGTTCGGCCGTCCCGGCTACCTCCGCCGCGCGCTCGACGCCGGGGCGAGCGGGTTCGTCGTCAAGGACACGCCCGCCGAGCAGCTCGCCGACGCCGTCCGCCGCGTCCACGCCGGGCTGCGCGCGGTCGACCCGGACCTCGCCGTCGCGTCCCTGGCCGTCGGGGCGAGCCCCCTCACCGAGCGCGAGCGGCACGTGCTGGCGCTCGCGGCCGACGGCGGCACGGTCGCGCAGGTGGCGGCGGAGGCGTTCCTCTCCGAGGGCACCGTGCGCAACTACCTGTCGGCGGCCATCGGCAAGACGGGCGCCCGGACGCGTGCCGAGGCCGTGCGGACCGCGCAGGACAACGGCTGGCTCTGAGCCGCCGCCGCGACCGGGACGGGCGGCGTGACGAACCTGACCACGCCGGCACGGCGGGGTTTGCGACAATGGGAACGTGACTTCCACCCTCGATCCCGTCAGCACGCCTGCGTCCGGAGAGCTCGGCGCGGCCGTGCCCGCCGCCGAGCGCGTCCTGCCGCCGCTGCAGATCGGGCCGATCACCGTGGACACCCCGGTCGTGCTGGCGCCGATGGCCGGCGTCACCAACCGGGCCTTCCGCACGCTGTGCCGGGAGGCCGGCGCGTCGCAGGGCTACGACCCCGGGCTGTACGTGGCGGAGATGGTGACCAGCCGCGCGCTGGTGGAGCGCAACGTCGAGTCGCTGCGGATCGTCACGTTCGGCGACGACGAGACGCCCCGCTCCGCCCAGGTGTACGGCGTGGACCCCGCCACGGTCGGTGCCGCGGTGAAGATCATCGCGGGCGAGGACCGGGCCGACCACGTCGACCTCAACTTCGGCTGCCCCGTGCCCAAGGTGACGCGCAAGGGCGGCGGCTCCGCGCTCCCGTGGAAGCGGCAGCTCTTCACCGACATCGTGCGGGCGGCCGTCGAGGCGGCCGAGCCGCACGGCGTCCCCGTCACCGTGAAGATGCGCAAGGGCATCGACGACGACCACCTCACCTACCTCGAGGCCGGCCGCATCGCCGAGTCGCTCGGCGTCGCCGCGGTGGCGCTGCACGCGCGCACCGCCGCCGAGTACTACTCGGGCACCGCCGACTGGACCGCGATCGCGCGGCTCAAGGAGGAGGTGCGCAGCGTCCCCGTGCTCGGCAACGGCGACATCTGGTCCGCCGAGGACGCGCTGCGGATGGTGCGCGAGACGGGGGCGGACGGCGTCGTCGTCGGGCGCGGGTGCCAGGGCCGCCCGTGGCTCTTCGCCGACCTCGCTGCCGCGTTCCACGGCACGACGACGCGCGTGCGACCCGGCCTGCGCGAGGTCGCCGACGCGATCTTCCGCCACGGCGAGCTGATGATCGCCTACTTCGACGGCGACGAGGGCAAGGGCATGCGCGACCTGCGCAAGCACATGGCCTGGTACCTCAAGGGCTACGTCGTCGGGGGAGAGGCGCGGCACGAGCTCGCGATGGTCTCCACGCTGGCGGAGCTGCGCGAGCGGCTCGACGCCCTCGACCTGGAGCAGGGCTACCCGGGCGAGGACGCCGAGGGGCCGCGAGGCCGCGCCGGCTCACCGAAGCAGCCGCACCTGCCTTACGGCTGGCTCGACTCCCGCGACCTCGACGCGGAGTTCGAGGCGAAGCTGCGCGAGGCCGAGCTCAGCGTCAGCGGCGGCTGACCGCTCCGGTCGCGAGGTAGCACGAGAACTGCCGAGGTAGTTCGAGTTCTCGCGAGGTAGTGCACTACCTCGCGGAGTCACGAACTACCTCGGCAGTTCTCGTGCTACCTCGGCGGGGCCGTCAGGCGCGGAGCCAGACCGTGGTGTCGGCGGGGACGCGGGTCTGCGGGTCCGCGGAACGGTCGGTCATGACCGGCCCGGAGGCGAGCAGCACCTCCGCGCCGCGGGGCAGCAGCACCGGCTCGGTGCCCAGGTTCGCCACCACGACGACGTCCTGGTTGCGCAGCGCGACGACGTGCGGCGAGTCGGACCAGGCGTCCAGCCACGCGAGGGCGCCCTGGCCCAGGCCCTCGGCCTTGCGCAGCGCGAGGGCGCCGCGGTAGGTCTCGAAGGTCGAGCCCGGGACGCCGTACTGCGCGTCGGCGGCGTAGCGCGCGAACGACGCGGGCTGCGGCAGCCACGGCTCGCCGGCCGGCCCGAAGCCGAACCCGGGGGCGTCGGCCGCCCAGGGCAGCGGCACGCGGCAGCCGTCGCGGCCGGCCTCGGCGCCGCCGGTGCGGAAGTGACCCGGGTCCTGGCGGACCTCGTTCGGCAGGGAGGTGTGCTCGGGCAGCCCGAGCTCCTCGCCCTGGAAGAGGTAGGCCGACCCGGGAAGGCCGAGCATGAGCAGGCTGGCGGCGCGGGCGCGGCGCAGGCCGAGCTCCTCGTCGGGCTGGGGGTCGGTCGCGAAGACGCCATTGACCTTGAGCGACGGGTCGGCGGAACCGAGGCGCGACGGGTGGCGCACGACGTCGTGGTTGGACAGCACCCAGGTGGTGGGCGCGCCGACCTCGTCGTTCGCGCGGTACGACGCCTCGACGACGGTGCGCAGCGCGGCGGCGTCCCAGCCGGTGGTGAGGAACGAGAAGTTGAACGCCTGGTGCATCTCGTCGGGGCGCACGTAGCGGGCGAGGCGGCTCAGCGGCTCCACCCACGCCTCGGCGACGAGGCAGCGGTCGCCGTCGTACTCGGCGAGCACCCGGTGCCAGGCGCGGTAGATCTCGTGCACGCCGTCCTGGTCGAACATGGGGCCCTGGTTGCCGGCGCCCGTGGAGCCGTCCTCGGGGGCGCCGGGGTCGGTGACGGGGGCGTCGTCGGCATCGTCCGCGCTGCCGGCGACCATCTCGACGTGCCCGTCCCAGTCGGGCAGGCCGTCGGCCTTGATCATGCCGTGCGCGACGTCGACGCGGAACCCGTCGACACCCCGGTCGAGCCAGAACCGCAGCACGTCCTCGAACTCGGAGCGCACCTGCGGGTTGGTCCAGTCGAGGTCGGGCTGCGTCGAGTCGAACAGGTGCAGGTACCACTGTCCGGCGGTGCCGTCCGCCTCGGTGACGCGCGTCCAGGCGGGGCCGCCGAAGATCGACTGCCAGTTGTTGGGCTCCTGCGAGCCGTCGGCGCCGCGGCCGTCGCGGAACATGTACCGCGCCCGCTCGGGGGAACCGGGGGCGGCGGCGAGCGCCTGCTGGAACCAGGCGTGCTGGTCGGAGGTGTGGTTCGGCACGAGGTCGACGATGACGCGGATCCCGCGGGCGTGGGCGCCGGCGAGCAGGTCGTCGAAGTCGGCGAGGGTGCCGAACAGCGGGTCGACGTCGCGGTAGTCGGCGACGTCGTAGCCCGCGTCGTTCTGCGGGGAGCGGTAGAACGGGGACAGCCAGACGGCGTCGACGCCGAGCGTCTCGAGGTGGTCCAGCCGGGCGGTCACACCGGGGATGTCGCCGATGCCGTCGCCGTTCGCGTCGGCGAACGAGCGCGGGTAGACCTGGTAGATCACGGCGTCGCGCCACCACTGCCGCGCGACGCCGCTCCCGGCGTGCACGACGGCGCCGGTGCGGAGCAGGTCGTCGGCCGCGCCGTCGACCGTGGCCGCGGCGGGGATGGGCTGGGTGGAGGTCATCGCTGGCTTCCTCACCTGATCGGGGTCCGGGGGTCGGCACGGTCGGTCGATCCGTGTCAGACCGTCGAGTGTAAGCGTTGCTGCAAGGGTTGCAGCACCACCCCCCGAAATGACCCCTGTCAGCCCCTCGGTGCGGCCCCCGTCGAGCCGCGCACGACCAGCTCCGGCGCGAACAGCAGCTCCGTGCGCGTCGCCTGCTCGCCCTGGATCTCCGTGAGGAGGGCGCTCACGGTGGCCCGGGCCATGGCCTCGACCGGCTGCCGCACGGTCGTCAGGGGAGGTTCGGTGAACGCGATGAGCGGGGCGTCGTCGTACCCGACGACCGACACGTCGTCGGGCACGGACAGCCCCTTCGAGCGGGCGGCGCGGACCGCGCCGAGGGCCATGAGGTCCGACGCGCAGACGATCGCGGTGTGGCCCGCGTCGACGAGCTCGGCGGCCGCGGCCCGCCCGCCCTCGAGCGTGTACAGGCTGGAGCGCACGTGCTCCCGGGCCGTCGCCTCGTCGTCGGCCAGCCCGTGACGGACGAGCGCGGCGAGGAAGGCGGCGAGCTTGCGGCGCGACGGCACGTAGCGCTCGGGGCCGATCGCGAGGCCGATGCGGCGGTGCCCGAGGGTGACCAGGTGCTGCACCGCGACGTCCACGCTGGCGGCGTCGTCGGGAGACACGAACGGGGCGTCGATCCCCGGGGCGTAGCCGTTGACCAGCACGATCGGTACGCCCTGGCTGCGCAGCATCGAGTACCGGGTGTGGTCCGCGCGGGTGTCCGCGTGCAGGCCGGAGACGAAGACGATGCCGTCGACCGAGTGGTCCACCAGCGTGCTGACGTACTCGTCCTCAGTGGTGCCGCCCGGCGCCTGCGTGCACAGCAACGGGGTGTAGCCGCGCTGGGCGAGGATCGACTCGATCGCCTGCGCGAACGCGGGGAAGACCGGGTTGGTCAGCTCGGGGACGATGAGGCCGACCAGTCCCGCGGAGCGGCCGCGCAGCACGGACGGGCGCTCGTACCCGAGGACGTCGAGCGCCGCGAGCACGGCCTGCCGGGTGGAGCTGGCCACGCCGGGCTTGCCGTTGAGCACGCGGGAGACGGTGGCCGTCGACACGCCTGCCTGCTCCGCCAGGTCGCTCAGTCGGGTTCGCACCCGAGGAATCGTAGGGGACACGGGACCTCCTCGTCCTGGGGTGGGACGCCGGCGGTCGGCCGCCGGTCGCCTGCGCGATGCCTCCTCGTTGCCGCGCGTTGCTGAAAAGTTATCGCAAGATCTTGCATACCGCTGCAACGGTCCGTACGTTGTGGGCATCAAGGGCCCCGCGACGAGAGCGCCGCGTGGGCCGTCCACCGATGACAGCTGGGAGTAACCACGATGCGAAGGAGCATCCTTCTCGCCTCGGCCCTGGCCACCACCCTGGCCCTGACGGCGTGCGGCAGCGGCGAGCCGAGCGGCGACTCGAGCGCCGACGCGGACGCGAGCGCCAAGCCCTCGGCCTCGGGCTCGCTGACGGTCTGGGTCGACGAGACCCGCGAGGCCGCGGTGACGACGGCCGCCGAGGCGTACGAGGCGGAGTCCGGCGTCGACGTCGAGATCGTCCAGAAGAACTTCGAGGACATCCGCGCCGACTTCCTCGCCCAGGTCCCCACGGGCGAGGGCCCCGACATCACCGTCGGCGCCCACGACTGGCTCGGCGAGTTCACCGCCAACGGTGTGGTGGCGCCGATCGAGCTCGGCGACAAGGCGGGCGACTTCATCCCGGTCTCGGTGCAGGCGTTCACACAGGACGGCCAGGTCTACGGCCTGCCGTACGCCATCGAGAACATCGCGCTCATCCGCAACACGGAGCTCGCGCCCGAGGCCCCGACGACCTACGACGACATGGTCGCCGCGGGGAAGAAGGCCGACACCAAGTTCCCGTTCCTCATCCAGTCGGACGGCGACAAGGGCGACCCGTACACGTACTACCCGTTCCAGACGTCGTTCGGCGCGCCGGTCTTCGAGCAGAACGACGACGGCTCGTACCGTCCGGAGCTCGCCCTCGGCGGCGAGAACGGCGAGGCGTTCGCCACGTGGCTCGGTGAGCAGGGCGAGGAGGGCAACCTCAGCATCGACATCTCCTACGACATCGCGGTCGAGGCGTTCGCCAAGGGCCAGTCGCCGTTCGTGATCGGCGGCCCGTGGATGCTCGAGCAGTTCAAGGACCTCGACCTCGCCGTCGACCCGATCCCGGCGCCGGGCGACCAGCCCGCGCAGCCGTTCGTGGGCGTCCAGGGCTTCTACGTGAGCGCGCAGAGCAAGAACGCCCTGCTCGCGAACGACTTCCTCGTCAACTACATGTCGACGCCCGAGGCGCAGACGGCGCTGTTCGAGGCCGGCGGCCGCCCGCCGGCGCTGGTCGAGGCCGCGGACGCCGCGTCCGAGGACCCGCTGGTCGCGGGCTTCCGCGAGGTCGGCGCCTCCGCCGTGCCGATGCCGTCCATCCCGGAGATGGGTTCGGTCTGGTCCTTCTGGGGCGTCACCGAGGCGAGCATCATCTCGGGCAAGGCCGACGACCCGGTCAAGGCCTGGAACAAGATGGTCTCCGACATCGAGGGTGCGCTCGGCTGATGTCGCGTGCCCGCTACAAGGGCGCCGAGGCCGGCTCCGGGACCTTCTCCGGAGCCGGCTTCGCCGTCAAGCTCGTGCTCATCGCGCTCGTGGACGCGCTCGGCGTCTTCGGCGTGCTCGCCGCGTGGCGTGCCGGGTCGTGGGGGATCCTCGCGGCCATGGTGGCGCTGCTCGTCGCCGCGAACTGGGTGTACTTCACCAAGCGCGCCCTGCCGCTGAAGTACATCCTGCCGGGGCTGGCGTTCCTGCTCGTGTACCAGGTGTACGTCGTCGGCTACACCGGCTACGTGGCCTTCACCAACTACGGCGACGGCCACAACTCCACCCAGGAGCAGGCGGTCGACGCCCTGCTGGCGCAGAACGAGCGCCGCGTCGAGGGGTCGCCGGCCCTGCCGCTGACGGTCGTGGAGAACGGGGACGGCGAGCTCGGTTTCGCCGTCGTCGAGGACGGTGCCGCGGAGGTCGGCAGCGCCGAGGAGCCGCTCGCGGCCGCCCCCGACGCGACGCTCGACGGCGGGACCGTGACCGAGGTGCCGGGCTGGACGGTGCTGGACCGCGCCACCGTGCTCCAGCGGCAGGACGAGGTCACCACGCTGCGGGTGCCGGTGTCCGACGACGCCGCCGACGGCTCGGTGCGCACGCAGGACGCCCGGACGGGCTACGTCTTCCAGCCGGTGCTGGAGTACGACGAGGCCGCCGACACGATGACCGACACGTCGACCGGCGTGGTGTACACGCCGAACGACGAGGGGCAGTTCGAGTCCGCCGACGGCGAGACGCTGCCCGTCGGCTGGCGCGTGACGGTGGGCTTCGAGAACTTCGCGACGGCGTTCGGCGACGAGCGGTACGCGGGACCCTTCGTCAAGATCCTGCTGTGGACGTTCGCGTTCGCGGTGCTGTCCGTGGTGACGACGTTCGCGCTGGGCATGTTCCTGGCGATGGTCTTCAACGACCCGCGGCTGAAGGGGCGCAAGGTCTACCGGACCCTGATGATCCTGCCGTACGCGATGCCGGGGTTCCTCGCGGCCCTGCTGTGGTCCGGCATGCTCAACAAGAGCTTCGGCGTCATCAACCAGGTGCTGCTGGGCGGGGCGGCGATCCCGTGGCTCACCGACCCCTGGCTCGCCAAGCTGTCCGTGCTCGGGGTGAACCTGTGGCTCGGCTTCCCGTACATGTTCCTCATCTGCACGGGTGCGCTGCAGTCGCTGCCGGGCGACGTGTACGAGGCCGCGCGGATCGACGGCGCCGGCAAGTGGCGCACGTGGCGCTCGATCACGATGCCGCTGCTGCTCGTGGCCACCGCGCCGCTGCTCATCTCGAGCTTCGCCTTCAACTTCAACAACTTCACCCTGATCAAGATGCTGACGGGCGGCGGGCCACGGTTCGACGACGCGTCGGTGCCGCTGGGGCACACGGACATCCTCATCTCGATGGTCTACAACGTGTCCGGGCTCGACGGGTCGGCGCCGCGCGACTACGGCCTCGCGAGCGCGCTGTCCATCGTGATCTTCGTGGTGGTCGGGGTCATCTCCGCCATCGCGTTCCGCCAGACCCGCAAGCTCGAGGAGCTGAGCTGATGACGACGTCGACCGACCGCGCGAGCTCGCGCCGACGGCCCGCGGCGACGGGCGCGGGGGAGCAGGTGCTGCGGCACCGGATGAAGCCGGCCCGCTGGGCCCGGGAGCTGGGCTGGCGGCACGTCGTCGGCGTGCTGGCGGTGCTGTACGCCGTCTTCCCGATCGTCTACGTCGTGTCGGCCTCGCTGTCGCCCTCCGGCACCCTCACCGGGTCGAACCAGTTGTTCGCGCAGGTGAGCGGCGTGAACTACGCCGAGCTGGGCGACACGAAGTTCTGGACGTGGATGGGCAACACGCTCGTCATCGGCGTCGCGACGGCCGTGGGCACCGTGCTCATGGGGGCCGCGGCGGCGTACGCCTTCTCGCGGTTCCGGTTCGCAGGCCGCCGCCTGGGCCTGACGTCGCTGCTGATCATCCAGATGTTCCCGCAGATGCTCGCGTTCGTGGCGATCTTCCTGCTGCTCATCTCCCTCGGGGAGGTCGTCCCGGCGCTGGGCCTGAACTCCAAGCTCGCGCTGATCTGCGTCTACCTCGGCGGCGCCCTGGGCGTGAACACGTTCCTCATGTACGGGTTCTTCAACACCGTGCCGCGGGAGCTCGACGAGGCGGCCAAGATCGACGGCGCCTCGCACGCCCAGGTGTACTGGACGATCATCCTGCGCCTGGTGACGCCCATCCTCGCCGTGGTGGCGCTGCTGAGCTTCATCAGCACGTTCGGCGAGTTCATCATCGCCCGCGTGGTGCTCCAGTCGGAGTCGAACTGGACGCTGGCCGTGGGGCTGTACGGCTGGGTGTCGTCGCTGCTCGAGGCCAACTGGGGCCTCTTCGCGGCGGGCGCCGTGCTGTCGGCGATCCCCGTGCTCGCACTGTTCCTCTTCCTGCAGAAGTACATCGTGGGGGGCCTGACGGCGGGCTCCGTCAAGGGCTGAGGCTTCCACCGGCCGACGGCCGCCACGAGGTTCGCGCGGATCGACCTGCGATCCACCCGCGATCCTTGTGGCGGCCGCCACAGCGCGGTCCTAGCCTGGGCGTCATGACCGACGACTCGCGCTCCTACTCCCCGGACCTCGCGCGTCTCACCGACGCCGCCGACGACTCGTTCTCCGTGCGCCGCGCGTACGGCGAGCCCTACCAGCACGAAGGTCAGCTCGTCATCCCCGTCGCCAAGGTGTGGGGCGGGATCGGCACCGGTTCCGGCGGGGGCGCCGGCAACG
The DNA here is from genome assembly GCF_042792795.1 of Isoptericola sp. NPDC056605. Classification (NCBI taxonomy): domain Bacteria; kingdom Bacillati; phylum Actinomycetota; class Actinomycetes; order Micrococcales; family Promicromonosporaceae; genus Isoptericola; species Isoptericola sp. NPDC056605. The sequence goes on from NZ_JBHTVT010000010.1 coordinate 147,331, forward strand.
GCTCGGGGCACGGTGCGGGCACGGGCTCCGGCAGCGGGTCCGGGCGGGGGACCGGATCGAGCTCCGGCGAGGGCTCGTCGCCGGGCTGGCGCCGCTCGTTCACCGTCGGCTCGGGCGGTGCCGACGCGGCCGCGCCCACGGACGACGCGGGCGCGACGCCCGCGGGCGAGGACCCCCGCGGCGGTGGTTCCGCGCACGGCGAGGGCTCGGGCGAGGCCCAGGGCGACGCCAAGGGCGAGCTGCAGGGCGAGGCCCACGGCGAGGGGCACGGCGAGGGCGGTGGCGGCGGCGGGGGCTACGGCCTCCGCGTGAAGCCGCTGGGCGTCTTCGTGGTCTCCGCCGAGGGCACCCGCTACCACCCCGTGCTGGACCTCAACAAGGTGATCCTCGGCGGTCAGCTCGTCGGGATCGCGATCGCGCTCGCCGCCGGGTGGGCGATCGGGCGCCGCCGCCGCTGAACCGTCCTCGCGCCGGTCGGCGGCCCGCCCGCCGAACCGACGAGAGGACGACATGACCACCACCACGACCGCGTCGACCACCGGGCCCGCAGCGCGGCCCGCCCGCACGCTGCTCGACGCCCCGCACCACGACGGCTCCGCCCTGTTCGCCCCGACCACGACGCCGGCGCTGGGCGACGAGGTCACCGTGCGCGTGCGGGTGCCGAAGGGCGCGGCCGTGCGCGACGTCCGCGTCCGGACCGTGCGCGACGGCGAGCCCCGCCTGCTGCCCGCCCGCCGCGACGGCGGCGACGCGCACGAGGACTGGTACGCGGCCGACGTCGTCGCGCACCACCCGGTGACGTCCTACCGCTTCTTCCTCGACGTGCCGGGCGGCTACCGCTGGCTCGACGGCCGCGGCGTGCACGACCGCGAGGTGCCCGACGCCGCGAGCTTCCGGCTCAGCACCCACGCCCCGGCGCCGGCGTGGCTGCGCGACGGGCTCGCCTACCAGGTGTTCCCCGACCGGTTCGCGCGCTCCACCGCGGCGGACGGCCGGCCGACGCCGGAGTGGGCCGTCCCCGCCGCGTGGGACGACGAGCCCGCGGGCTCCGGCCCGCTGGCCGGCACGCAGCTCTTCGGCGGCGACCTCGACGGCGTCGTCGGGCATCTCGACCACCTCCAGGCGCTCGGCGTGCGCACGCTGTACCTGACACCCGTCTTCCCGGGCCGGTCGAACCACCGGTACGACGCGGCCACCTTCGACCAGGTCGACCCGCTGCTCGGCGGCGACGCGGCGTACGCGCGGCTCGCCCGCGCCGTGCACGCGCGCGGGATGCGTCTCATGGGCGACGTGACGACCAACCACACCGGCGAGGGGCACGAGTGGTTCGCCCGCGCGCTCGCGGACCCGGCGTCGCCCGAGCGCGACCTGTACCTGTGGGACGACGGCGGGCCGGACGTCGTGCGGCCCGACCGGTCCGGGGGCGGCGGCGACCCGTACGTCGGCTGGCTCGGGCACGGCTCGCTGCCGAAGCTCGACTGGGCGGCCGACGAGACGTGGCGGCGCATGGTCACGGGGGACGACGCCGTGATCGCGCGGTACCTGCGCGAACCCTTCGCCCTCGACGGCTGGCGGGTGGACGTGGCCAACATGACCGGGCGGCGGGGGAGCGCGGACCGCACGCACGCCGTCGCGCGGGCGCTGCGCGCGCGCATCCTCGCGGAGCGGCCCGACGGCGCGCTGGTCGCGGAGCACTTCCACGACGCCGCCGGGGACCTGGCCGGCGACGGCTGGCACGCGAACATGAACTACGCGGGCTTCACCCGCCCCGCCTGGTCGTGGCTGGTCCCCGCCGGGTCCGACGTGCCGTTCCTCGACCTGCCCGTGCCGGTGCCCCGCCGCCCGGCCGCCGCGATGGTGGAGACGATGCGCGAGGTCGCGGCCCTGGTGCCCTGGGGCGTGACGGCCACGCAGTGGAACATGCTGGGCTCGCACGACACCCCGCGGCTGCGGTCGATCGTCGGCTCACGGGAGCTGGTCGAGGTGGCGGCGACGCTGCTGTTCACCTACCCGGGGGCGCCCGTCGTGTTCGCGGGCGACGAGGTCGGCGCCACCGGCACCAACGGTGAGCACGCCCGCGCGACGATGGCGTGGGACCAGGCCGCGCACGGCGGCCCGCGGTGGGACACGGCCACGCTGGACGTCTACCAGCGCTTGTCCGCGCTGCGCTCGGCGTCGGCGGCCCTGCGCGACGGCGGCCTGCGCTGGGCGGTGGTGCACGACGACGCCGTCGCCTACCTGCGCGAGACGCCGGACGAGCGCGTGCTCGTGGTGCTGGCCCGCGCGCCCTGGCCCGGCGTGCGCCTGCCGGGCCACCTGCTCGCGCCGGGCGCGGAGCCGGAGGTGCTGTACGGCGGCGTCGCCGTCCGCGCGACCGCGGACGGCCTCGACGTCGCCGGCGACGGGCCGGGCGTCGCCGTCGTCCGGCTCGCCTGACCGCTGGTCTGGCAGCATCGCCCTCGTGCCCCGTGACCTGGACCGCATCGCCGTCCTCTCCGACGTCCACGGCAACCTCGGCGCGCTCGAGGCGGTGCTCGCCGACGTCGCCGCGCGGGGGGTCACGCGCGTGATCAACCTCGGCGACGACGCGGGCAAGGGGCCGCGGGGGAGCGCCGTCGTCGATCGCCTGCGCGAGGTGTGCGAGGCGGACGTCCGCGGCAACTGGGACGACTTCCTGCCGCGGCTCGACGGCGACGCGCCGCCGGAGATGGTGTGGTGGCGCGACGAGCTGCGCCCCGACCAGCTCGTGTGGCTCGGCGCCAAGCCGCTGAGCCACGACCTGCTGCTGTCGGGCCGGCGGGTGCGGCTGTTCCACGCGTCGGCCAGGAGCGTGCACACGCGCGTGCACTTCCACCACACGCCGGAGGAGTTCGCGGGGATGTTCGCCGCGACGGACCTCACCGGGCCGGGGCCCGAGCCCACGGTCGTGGGGTACGGCGACGTGCACGACGCCTACCTCGAGACCTACCGCGGCCGTGCGCTGTTCAACACCGGAAGCGTGGGCAACCCCCTGGACGACCCGACCCCGGTGTACGCGATCCTCGAGGGCGTGGCGGGCTCCCCGGAGCCGGGGCCGTTCGGCCTCCAGCACGTGCGCGTGCCCTACGACGTCGAGGCCGAGCTCGCCGTGGCGCGCGAACTCGGCATGCCCCGGTACGCGGAGTGGGAGCAGGAGCTGCGGACGGCGGTCTACCGCGGCCGGGCGGTCACGTCGTCCTGAGGTCGGGCGCGTCGGCGGCGATCGCTAGGCTGCCAGCGTGCAGACGTTCGAGCAGGGCGCGTTCGACGCCGAGGTGATGGGCCCCGCGGCGCACCCCGGTGTGCCGGAGGAGTGGCTCGGGTCGTACACCGACGCGGACACCGAGCGCTGGTACCCGGAGCCGCCCAAGTCGAAGCACCGCACGGCGTTCGAGCGCGACCGCGCCCGCGTGGTGCACTCCTCGGGCCTGCGCCGCCTCGGCGCGAAGACGCAGGTGCTGGGGCCCGGCAGCGACGACTTCGTGCGCACGCGGCTGACGCACTCCCTCGAGGTGGCCCAGGTGGGCCGGGAGATGGGGCGCGCGCTCGGCTGCGACCCGGACCTCGTGGACACGGCGTGCCTCACGCACGACCTCGGCCACCCGCCGTTCGGGCACAACGGGGAGCGCGCTCTCGCGGAGGTGGCGGAGGGCATCGGCGGCTTCGAGGGCAACGCCCAGACGCTGCGGCTGCTCACGCGGCTGGAGCCCAAGATCTTCGCCGGCGACGGCTCGCCCCGCGGCCTCAACCTCACCCGCGCGAGCCTCGACGCCAGCGTGAAGTACCCCTGGGCGTTCGGCGCCGGCCCGGCGCGCCCCGACGGCGCGCCCACGCCGAAGTTCGGCGTCTACCCCGACGACCGGCCGGTCTTCGAGTGGCTGCGCCGCGGCGCGCCGCGCGGGCGGGCGCGGTGCATGGAGGCGCAGGTCATGGACCTCGCCGACGACATCAGCTACTCCGTGCACGACGTCGAGGACGCGGTCGTGGGCGGCCGGCTCGACCTGCGGGTGCTGGACGACGCGGGCGAGCGGGCGCGCGTCGCCGCGCACGTGCGCGCCTGGTACGGGAGCTGGCACGAGCCGGACGCCATCGACGCGGCGCTGTGCCGGCTGCGCGACACCGGGTACCTGGTGACCGACTTCGACGGCTCGCGGCGGGCGCTCGCCCGCCTCAAGGACGCGACCAGCCAGCTCATCGGCCGGTTCAGCGGGGCGGCGCAGGACGCGACGCGCGAGGTGTTCGGCGACGGCCCTCTCACCCGCTACGTGGCCCGGCTCGTGGTGCCGCAGGAGACGGCCGACGAGATCCTCGCCCTCAAGGGCGTCGCGGTCGCGTACGTGATGGCGCCGCGCGAGTCCGAGCCGGTGTACGGCGCCCAGCGCGAGATCATCGCGGAGCTCGTCGACGTCCTGACGGAGCGCGCCCCGGACGCCCTGGAGGCGCCGTTCGCCGCCGACTGGCGGAGCGCGGCCGACGACGCCGCGCGGCTGCGCGTCGTCGTCGACCAGGTGGCGTCGCTCACCGACGTCTCGGCCCTGCAGTGGCACGACCGGCTGGTCCGCCGGGCCTGACGCGCTGCCCGACGAGCCTCAGCCCTGCTGCTGGGCCATCCAGGCGTCGCTGGCACGCTGCACGTCGGCGGCGGTGACGTCGTCGGCCACCTGGGCGAAGAACCACCGGTGCCCGGCCGGGCAGCGCACGGCGGCCTGCCGGAACCCCGGGAACCAGTCGCCGGGCTCCTGCGTGCTCGTCGCGCCCGCGGCGACCGCGCGGGCGTGCGCCGCGTCGGCGTCGTCCACGTTCAGCGTGAACGAGCCGGTGGTCCCGCCGTCGGCCTCGGGCGCCACCGCGCCGTCGGACGGGAACGCGGCGGCCACGGTGAAGGTCGACGACCCGGCGGCGGTGGAGATCCGCAGGTCGGAATGGATGATCGCGTCCCCGGCGGTGATGGTGTCCATCACCTCGGCGCCGAAGCCGGCGACGTAGAAGTCGATCGCGGCGCGCGGGTCGGCGACCGTGAGGTTCGGGTGCAGCGGTGACAGGTCCATGGTTCTCCCTCCAGCGTGCGTCCGGGCGGTCCCGGCGTGCGTTCCCCATGCTGGTGTCGGTGGGTGGGGGCAGTCTTGGAGGAATGCGACAGGTGTTCGAACCGGATGCGCTCGGGGCCGGTCCGCGGGGACCGACGGCGTCCACCCGAGGGCTGGTCGATCCCGCCGCGGCGCGCGGCGGGTTTGCGCTCGTGCGCCTGGACCCGGCGCCCGACCTGGCCGACCTCGTGGAGCGCCACTGGGTGGTCCGCTGGGACCTGCCGCCCGGGGCGGAGTTCACCCAGGTGGTGATCCCGCACCCGAACGCCAACGTGGTGGCCGAGGCCGAAGGGTTCGCCGTGTACGGGATCCCGGGCGGTCTGTTCTCGCGGACCCTGCGGGGGTCGGGCGCCGTGCTGGGCACCAAGCTGCGCCCCGGTGCGCTGCGGGTGCTGGTCGGCGGCGCCGGCGCGCTGCGACCCGGGCTCGTGGTGCCGGCCGGGGTCGCGCTCCCCGGCCCGCGGGGTCCGTCCGCCGCCGACGTCGAGGACGCCGGCCGCCGGGCGGTGGCCGCCGCCCGCGCGGGGGACGACACGGCAGCGGTCGCGGCCGTCACCCCGGTGCTGCGGGCCGTGGCGGCCGAGAGGCGCACGCCCCGGGCCGCCGTCGCCCTCGACCGGGTCGCCCGCGTGCTCGGCGCGGTGGTCGCGGGGGAGCTGGGCCCGGACGCCGGGGTCGCGGACCTCGCCGACCTGGTGGGCACGACGCCGCGCTCCCTGCAGCGACTGTTCGCCGACTGGGTCGGCGTCAGCCCCAAGTGGGTGCTGCAGCGCCACCGGGTGCACCTGGCCGCCGACCTGCTGGCGGCGGACCCTGGGCGCCCCCTCGCCGACCTCGCCGCCGCGGTCGGCTACTACGACCAGGCGCACCTGAGCGCGGACTTCGCGCGCGCCCTCGGGACGCCGCCGGCCACCTACGGTCGCCGGTGCGCCGCGTCGCGGGCGGCTCTCGAGCGCGCCCTGTCGCCCGCCGCCGACGGTCCGGCGGGGACGGCCGACCTGGTCGCCGCCGGGCGCGCATAGACTCGGGCCCGTGGCGGGACTGATCAAGCGCGAGGACGTCGAGGCGGTACGGGAACGCGCACGGATCGAGGAGATCGTCTCCGCCCACGTCACCCTCAAGCCCGCCGGTGTCGGCTCCCTCAAGGGGCTGTGCCCCTTCCACGACGAGCGCACGCCGTCGTTCCACGTGCGGCCGGGCGTCGGGCGCTGGCACTGCTTCGGCTGCGGCGAGGGCGGCGACGTCATCTCGTTCGTCCAGAAGATCGACGGGATGGGGTTCACGGACGCGGTCGAGTTCCTCGCCGACCGGGCGGGCGTGCAGCTGCGCTACGAGGACTCCCGCACCGGCGCGGCCGCCGACCGCGGCCCGCGCGAGGAGCCGGGCAGGCGGCAGCGCCTGATCGAGGCGCACAGGGTGGCCGCCGAGTTCTACTCCGAGCAGCTCTTCGGGCCGGGGGCGCAGGCCGGGCGGGCGTTCCTCGCCGAGCGCAGCTTCGACCGGGCCGACGCCGAGCACTTCGGCGTGGGCTACGCCCCGACGGGCTGGGACGCGCTGCTGCGCCACCTGCAGGGTCGGGGCTTCACGCAGGCGGAGCTCGTCGCGTCGGGGCTGGTCAGCCAGGGGCAGCGCGGTATCTACGACCGGTTCCGCGGACGCCTCGTGTGGCCGATCCGTGACGTCACGGGCGCGGTGATCGGCTTCGGCGCGCGCCGGCTGTACGACGAGGACCAGGGGCCCAAGTACCTCAACACCCCCGAGACGTCGCTCTACAAGAAGTCCCAGGTCCTGTACGGGATCGACCTGGCCAAGAAGTCCATCGCGCAGGGCAAGCGCGTGGTGATCGTCGAGGGCTACACCGACGTCATGGCCGCCCACCTGTCCGGGGTGGACTCGGCGGTGGCGACCTGCGGCACCGCGTTCGGCGGCGACCACGCCAAGGTGGTGCGCCGCCTGCTCGGCGACACCACGGCGGGCGGCGGGCTGCAGCTCGCGTCGGGGGCCTCCCTGGGCGGCGAGGTGATCTTCACGTTCGACGGCGACGCCGCCGGGCAGAAGGCCGCCGTGCGCGCGTTCGGAGAGGACCAGCGCTTCCACGCCCAGACCTTCGTCGCCGTCGAGCCCGGCGGGATGGACCCCTGCGAGCTGCGCATGTCCCGCGGCCCCGAGGGGGTGCGGGCGCTGGTCGACGGGCGGCAGCCGCTGTTCGAGTTCGTCATCCGCACCACCCTCGACACGTTCGACCTCGACACCGTCGAGGGGCGCGTCGGAGCCCTGCGCGCGGCCGCGCCGCTGGTCGCGGGGATCCGTGACCGGTCGATGCAGCTCGGGTACTCCCGCTCGCTCGCGCGCTGGATCGGCATCGACACGGAGGACGTCCGCCGCGAGGTCGCGCGGGCCGCGTCGTCGCCGTCGCGCGGCGCCCGTCAGGACCAGCGCCGGGACGCGCGCCCGGAACCCGAGGCCGCCCCGGCGACGCCCGTGCTCGCCGCGCCCGACCCGCGCGACCCCGTGGCCCGGCTGGAGCGCCAGGCCCTGATCGTCGTCCTGCAGTACCCGCAGCACGTGCCGGCGTCGTTCGACGAGCTCGGCGACGACGCGTTCGGCGTCCCCGCCTGGCGTGCGGTGCACGACGCCGTGCGCGCCGCGGGCGGCGTCGCGGCCGGCCGCGAGGTGGGCGGGGGCCGGTGGGTGGAGACCGTGACCGAGCAGGCGCCCGAGACGGTGGTGCCGCTGGTCACGGAGCTCGCGGTCGCGCCCGTGCCGGAGGACCGCGAGTCGGTCATCGGGGCGTACGTGGCCGACGTCGTGCGTGCCCTCGTGGACCTCGGCCTCACGCGCCGGATCGCGGACGCGAAGAGCCGCCTGCAGCGCCTCGACCAGGAGAAGGACCCGGAGGCCTACCAGCAGGCGTTCACCGACCTGCTCGCCATCGAGCAGCAGCGCCGCACGCTGCGGGAGCGCGGCGAGTCCTGACGTCCTGCCTGGACGGTCACAGACTCCGCGTCAGGAACAACGTGTCGCCGTGGACGTCGTCCGGCTCCACGCGGCCGGACGCCACGAAGCCCACCTTGGCCAGCACCCGCAGGGACGCGACGTTCCAGTCGCGGACGGTCGACCACAGGCGTCGATGACCCGACTCCCGCGCCCAGCCGACGACGGCCTCCGCCGCCTCCGTCGCGTACCCGGCGCCCCAGGTTCGCCGGAGCAGCTCGTAGGCCACCTCCGGCTCGTGGGGCCCGACGGCTCCGTCGATCAACCCGCAGTACCCGATCACGTCGCCCTCGCCCCGGCGTTCCACGGCCAGCAGGCCGAGCCCGGGCGCGCGGGAGCCGTCGCGGATCCACGCCTCCATCTCGTCGAGCGTGGGGCGGTCCGCCTCGTCGAGGCGGCGGTGCGGCGGGACGCGGGGGTCGCGCTCGGCCCACAGCTCGCGCTGGACGGCGGCCTCCGGGACGCGCCAGGGTCGCAGCCGCAGCCGTGCGGTCTCGAGCGCGAGCTCCGGCCCCCGTGCCGACAGGACTCCCATCCGCCGACCCTAGCGGCCGGCGGACGGGAGCCGGGTGTCGCGTCGGGTCACCTCAGGTGCCGGGCGAAGAAGCGTGCCGCGTCGTCGCCGGCGAACGCCGGGACGCCGGTGTGGCCGCCCAGGTTGGCCTGCAGCGTCTTCTCCGCCGAGCCGAGGGCGTCGAACAGGTCCAGGGCCGCCTGGCGGTCGTTGCCCTCGTCGTCCCACTGCAGCAGCACGTGCACGGGGATCGTGACACGTCGGGCCTCCTCGAACGTGGCCCGGGGGACGTAGCTCCCGGCGAAGAGCCCGGCGGCCACGAGGCGCGGCTCGACCACCGCCAGGCGGACGCCCAGGGCGATCAGCCCGCCCGAGTACCCCACGGGCCCGTCGACCTCGGGCAGGTCGAGGAGGGCGTCCAGGGCGGACTGCCACTCCGGGGCCGCCTGGTCGACCAGCGGGAGCACCAGGCGGTCGATGAGGTTGTCGGTGACCGGCTCGCCGGCCGTCAGCGCCCTCCGCAGGTCCGCGCGGGCCTGGTCGGCGCCCGGGAGCGGCGGCCGGTCGCCGTTACCGGGGCCCTCCAGGGCGACGGTCGCGATGCCGTCGGCGGCGGCGTGCAGCGCGCGTCCCGCGAGCCGCGGGTACATCCGGTCCAGGGCGAGCCCGCCGGGCTGGCCGAGCAGGATCAGGGGAGCGGGGTCCGCCGGCGTGGCGGACGCCGGCGTCCACAGCACGCCGGGGACGGCGTCGAGGGTGAAGCGGCGCTCGAGGACGCCGTCGTCGAGCTGCTGCTCGGCGGTGAAGGTCAGGGACGAGCTGGGTGTGGCGTTCATGGTCGTGCCTCTCGGGAGTGCTGGCGAACGGCGCTCCCGGGCGACCTATCGCCCGACCATGACTCCGCGGAGGAGCACCTGTGTCGATCCGTTCACGGGTACCACCTCCTTGCTCTGTCTCGCACGGCCTCCGCGAAGCTATCAGCGGGCGCGGCGCGAGCTCAACGAGTTTTCGGTCACGGGCACGGTCATGCCTGACCTGAAGGTGCGAGGCTGCCGTGCACCATGGCGCGGGCGAGGCGGCGGGTGGTGGCGGCGTCGACCGGGACGGCGCCGGTGACCAGCGTCAGCAGCGCCCCGCCGTAGAGCAGGACCAGCGTGGGCACGGCCGCCGGGTCGACGTCGAGGCCGGTGTCCGCGTGCATCGCCGCGGTGAGGTCGGACGACTGGGTCGCCAGCCCGGCGAGGGCCTCGGCGAGCGCCGGCCGGCGACGGGCCTCGAGCTGGAGCTCGGCGATCGCGAGGTAGCGGTCGCGGTGCCGGGTCGCGGCGTCGAGCAGCGAGGCGGCGAGGAGGTCGGTCATCCGCTCGAGCGTCTCGGCGCGGCCGTCCTCGCCGGCGAGCCGGCCGCCACCGAGCGGCTCGGCCGTCACGGACGCCTCCGTCGCGGCCCGGGCGTCGGCGAGGTGCAGCTCCACGATTCGCTGGGCCGTGGCGACCAGCAGCTCCTCGCGGCCGCGGAAGTAGTTCGCGGCGGTGCCGGCGGGAAGGCCGGCGGCGCGCTCGACCGACCGGTGGCTGAGGCCGTGGACGCCCGCGCCGACGAGCAGCCCGACGGCGGCGTCGGTCAGCGCGCGGCGTCGTTCGGGGTTGCTCCGGGGCACGGGCGCCAGTATGGCAAGATCTATACCACCACGCACGTAGTGGTATAGAGGCGGAAGATCGAGGACGGTATGACAGGGACGGCGATCGTGGTCGGCGGCGGGATCGGTGGGCTCGCCTCCGCCGTCGCGCTGGCGGAGGCGGGCTGGGGCGCGACGGTGCTCGAACGGGCGCACCGGCTGGGCGAGGTGGGTGCGGGGGTGGCGCTCACCCCCAACGCCGTGGCCGCCCTCGGCGGGCTGGGTCTGGACGGCGACGCCGTCGCGGCGATGGGCCCCCGCACCTGGGCCGCGGGCACGTGGGACGCGCACGGGCGGTCGATCCTGCGCCTGCCCGACGACCCGGCCGCGGACGCCGACACCGCGCTGCGCGGCGTGCACCGCGCGCGGCTGCACGGCGCCCTGCTGGAGCGGGCTCGCGCGCTCGGTGTCGACGTCGTGACGGACGCCCGCGTCACGTCCGTCGATGCCGGCGGCCCCGTCGCGCCGGCCCGCGTGCAGCACGCCGACCGCGCGGGGTCGGAGGTCGAGCGCGAGGCAGACCTCGTCGTGGGGGCCGACGGCGTACGCAGCGCGGTCCGTGCGGCGCTGTTCCCCGACCACCTCCCCGCGTACTCGGGGTTCTCGAGCTGGCGGGCCGTCGTCCCCGGGCTGTCCGCCGAGCCGAGCCTGCGGCAGTACTGGGGTGCGCGCGCGGAGTTCGGCTCGATGCTCGTCAGCGACGGCGCCACCTACTGGTACGGGTACGTGGCGATGCCGGAGGGCACGCGCCTCGACGACGAGCACGCGGCCGCCGTCGAGCGGTTCGCGGGCTGGGCGCCGGAGGTGCAGCACGTGATCGCAGCGACACCGCCGGGCGCGGTGATCCGCCACGACGTGCACCATCTGCCCGGCGGGCTGCCGCGCTACGTGCGCGGGCGCGTGGTCATGGTCGGCGACGCCGCGCACGCGACCCTGCCCACGATGGGCCAGGGAGCGGCCACCGCCCTGGAGGACGGCGTCTGCGTGGGGCGCATCGTGGCTGCAGGCGTGGCGTCCGGGCAGTCGCTCGGCGCTGCGCTCGCCGCGTACGACGCCGCCCGCCGCCCGCGCTGCCGGGCGCTCGCGCGGGCCTCGGTCGTGAGCGGCAGGTTCGGGTCGCACCTGGGGCCGCGCTGGCAGGGGGTGCGCAACGCCCTGATGCGCCGTACCCCGGCGTCGGCGGTCACCCGCGGCACCCGCGCCGTCATGGGCTGGACGCCGCCTGCCCTGCCGTGAGCGGTCAGGCGGCGGCCTCGGCGCGGGCGCGGCGCTCGCGGGCCTCCTGCAGGTCGGCGGGCATGAGCGCGGCGAGCACGACCAGCACCGCGGCCACGGCCACCAGGAGCACGAAGACGAGGTGGATCGCGGACATCAGCCCCGGGCCCACCGGCGTGCCGTCGGGGCCGAGGGTCGTGCGCGCGTTGACGATCGCGCCGCAGACGGCCACGCCCACCGCGGACCCGAGGGAGCGCGCGAACATGTTGGTGCCCGTCACGGCGCCCCGCTCGGTGAACGACGCCTGCGACTGCGCGGCGATGAGCGTCGGCACGGCCGTCAGGCCCATGCCCGCGCCGATGACGAAGCAGGCGCCCGCGACGGCGAGCACCGACGTCCCGGAGGCGAGCAGCAGCGTGAGCGACGTGCCGACCACGACGAGCGACGTGCCGATCACCGCGGTGTACCGGAAGCCGATCCGCAGGTAGAGGCGGCCGGCGTTGGACGCCGACAGCGGCCAGCCCACGGTCATCGCGGCCAGCGCGAAGCCGGCGACGAGCGGGCCGGTGCCCAGCACCGCCTGGGCGTAGATCGGTACGTAGGTGGACAGGGCGAGCACGACCACGCCCACGAGCAGCGAGACCGTGGTGGACACGCCCACCACCCGGCGGCGCAGGATGGCGAGGTCCACGATCGGGTGCCGGGTGCGGCGCGCCTGCACGGCGAACGCGGCGAGCAGCAGCACCGCGACGGCGAAGATCACGACCGACGGCAGCGAGCCCCAGCCCCAGCGCGTGCCGCCCTCGAGCAGGCCGAGCAGCAGCATCGTGCTGCCGCCCGCGAGGAGCGCGGCGCCGAGGTAGTCGATCGGCTCCCGCTCGCCGGTGCGTGGCGCCTCGTGGTAGCGGCGCGCCAGCATCCAGGCGGCGAGCGCGCACAGCGGGATGTTCACCCAGAAGATCCAGCGCCAGCTCGTGAACTGGGAGAACACGCCGCCGAGCGTCGGGCCGACGACGGCGGAGATCGCCCACACGGACGCGAGGTAGCCCTGCGTCTTAGCCCGCTCCTCCAGGGTGTAGATGTCGGCGGCGATCGTCATCGACACCGGCATCACGGCGCCCGCGCCGAGCCCCTGCACCACGCGCCCGGCGATCAGCACGCCCATCGTCGGCGCCGCGCCGGCGAGCACCGACCCGGCGAAGAACAGCGCCACGCCGGCGAGCATCAGCCGCTTGCGGCCGAGCACGTCGGCCAGCCGCCCGAACACCGGCGTGCTCACGGCCTGGGCGAGCAGGTAGGTGGAGAACAGCCAGGGCAGCTGGTCGAAGCCGCCCAGCTCGCGCGCGATGGTCGCCGACGCGGTGGCGATGATCGTCGCGTCGAGCGCGACGAGCGCCGTCGAGAGCATCAGGGACAGCAGGATGGGGCCGCGCTCGGAGCGCAGGCCGACAGAGGCATGACCGGTCGTGGGCACGTGAGGCACAAGCCGGGCGCCTGCGGCATGTATTCCCGAGGCGGCCGTCGACCTGGTCCGCCAGGGCTTCCGCAGGTCATGGGCCACACTGGGACCTCTCCCACGACCTGGAAGGACGCACCGTGACCACGCCCGCACCGCTGTACCTCGACTGCGACACGGGAGTCGACGACTCTCTCGCCCTCGCCTACCTCCTCGCGTCGCCCGAGATCCGGCTGGTCGGCATGGGGACCGTCAGCGGCAACGTCGACGCCCGGCGTGCCGCCACCAACACGCTGGACCTCCTGGCGCTGGGGGGCCGTGACGACGTGCCCGTCGCCGTCGGCGCGCACGACCCGCTGCGGGGCGGCTACGGGGGAGGGGCGCCGGGCGTCCACGGCCGCAACGGCGTGGGCGACGTCGTTCTCCCGTCCTCCGGCGGAGCGCCCGAGGCGGGGTCCGCGGCGGAGCTGCTCCTGCGCCTGTCGCACGAGCACGCCGGGCGCCTGCGCGTCGTCGCCGTCGGCCCGCTGACCAACCTCGCCCTCGCGCTGCGGGCCGACCCGACGCTCCCGGAGCGGGTCCTCGACGTGACGGTCATGGGCGGAGCGGCCCTGCACCCGGGCAACGTGTCGCCGGTCGGCGAGGCGAACATCGCGTGCGACCCCGAGGCGGCCGCCGAGGTGCTCGCCGCCGACTGGGACGTCACCCTGGTGCCGCTCGACGTCACGATGGCCAACCTGCTCGAGGAGACCGACCGCAAGGCGCTGCTCGAGGCGGGCACCGCGCTGGCCCCGTGGCTGGGCGAGGTGCTGGACCTGTACTTCGGCTTCCACGTGCCCACGTTCGGCCGCCGCTGCTCGGCGCTGCACGACCCGCTGGCCGCGGCAGTCGCGGTGGGCGGCGTGACCCCGACCGTGGCGCCGCGTGTGCCCGTGGTCGTCGACGCCACCGACGGCCCGGGCCGCGGCCAGACGGTGTGCGACCTGCGCGGCCGGTACGCCGGGTACCCCGACGTGCCCGGCGCGCGCACCCGCGTCGTCCTCGCCACCGACGCCCCGCTCGCCCCGCACCTGATGGAGCGCCTGCTCACCCTCTGACCGGGCACGACGAAGGCCCCTGTCCTGCGTCGCAGGTCAGGGGCCTTTCTCGCTGCTCCCGCGGTTGGACTTGAACCAACGACCGTCCGATTAACAGTCGGATGCTCTGCCAGCTGAGCTACGCGGGATCGCTCGGTCGTCCGGCACGTGGCCTTCGAACCGGGAAGAACATTACCAGGCTCACACGGGTAGTCCGGACGCTCCCCGGACCCTGGACTCCGTGGCGTCCACCACTCGGGCGACCCTCGGGTCGTCGAGGTCGACTCCCTGCCCGGCGACCGCCTGCGAGAAGAGCCGGCCGTCCGCGGTCCGCCGGACGGCGACCTTCACGTCGCCGCCGGGCACCGCGACCGTCTCGGCCAGCACCACGGACCACTGGACCCGCTCGCGCAGGGCCTGGGGGAACGAGGTGCGCTCGGCGTCCACGAGCCGCAGCACGGTGTCCGGGGCGGCGTCCACCCACTCGATCGCCAGCTCGGACCGCTCGGGGTCGAACACCCCGCGGTCGACGTCGCACCACGGGCGCCGTGCCACGGGGTCGCCCGTGCCCGGGCCGACGACGACCAGGTCGGCCGTCGTCGCCACGGCCCAGCGGTCGTCGGCGAGCTGCGCGGACGCGAGGACCCGCTCCCCGGGGGCCAGGGGGAGGGCTCGGCGGAGGTCGTCGGGGAGGGCGGAGCGGCGGAACCACATGGCGCCACCGTAGCGACCCCGCCAAGGACGTGCGGACCTGCTCGTCCGGGAGCCCAGCGGGTCAGCTCGCGGCGCTCTGCTCGTCGTCGCTCACCGGCCGGGCCGGCTCCTGCGCGGCCTGCTCGCGCTCGCGCTTGAGGCGTGCCTGCTCCACGAGCCACCGCATCTCGGGGTCGTCGTCGGGGTCGGCCGAGGCGGTCTCGTCGACCTCCCAGGTGCGCCGCCGCCCCGGGTACTGCGCGGGCGGCACCGGCCCGGCGGGGTACCCGGTCCGCGGTGCGGGGCGACGGTCGGCCCGGGTACGCCGGCTCACGACGATCCACGCGACCGACCCGGCGAACGGGAGCAGCAGGATGATGAGGATCCAGAAACCCTTCTGGATGCCGCCGCCGTCCTCCTCGTCGGACTGGACGACGTCCACGAGGGCGTACACGACGAGCGCGAGGTAGGCCAGCATCGGCAGCACACGGAGCATGGCCCGGGAGAATAGCGGTTCGCGTGCTCCCCGTCACCGCCTCTTCGCAGGTCAGCCCCGCTGGTCGCGGGGGAAGGTCGCCCACACGTGCTTCGCGGGGCCGGACGTGTACCACCCCACGTGGGCCGAGAGCCGTTCCGCGATGAGGAGGCCGAGCCCCCCGTGACCCGGGGGGCGGCCGCCGTCGACCCTCGGCACCCCGGCGGCGTCGTGGTCGACGACGTCGAGGAGCCAGGTGTGCTCGTCACGCAGCAGGCGGACGACGGTCGGCGGAAGGCCGTGCAGGAGGGCGTTCGTCGCCAGCTCGGAGGCGATCAGGACGATCTTCTCGGCGGTGTCGTGCATCGCGGTGGCTCCGTCGCCCGAGGACCCGACGATGCGGGCCAGGGCGGAGCGCAGCCTGCTGAGCTCGACGGAATCGGCGAGGACCCATTCCGCGACGGGGGCGTACCCGGTCGGCGGCGGTGCCATCGGCACGCCGGACACGACGGGCGGGTTGACGGTGTCGTCCAAGGACTCTCCTCCAGGAACCAGCGCGAGTTCGGGCGGCCGCCGGAGGACCGGCGGCGGGGTGGGTCAGGCGTCGTCGTCCCCGGAGTCCGGCGAGCCCTCGGTCTCGGCGAACCGGACGGTGTGCTCGAGCCCGGTGAGGGTGATGACGTCGCGGACGGCGGCCGGCGCGCCGACGAGCAGCGGCCCTTCCTCGGCGGTGCCCCCGAGGAGCAGCAGCCGCAGGCCGGAGGAGTCGAGAAAGGTGACCCGGCGGAGGTCGATCGTCTTGGGGTGTCCGTCCAGGGACGCCTTGAGCATGTCGCCGACGTCCTGTGCGACGGCGACGTCGACCTCTCCCCAGACGATCCAGGTGCCGTCATCGTCGTCGACGGTCGCACCGCCCGAACTGATACTCACGCATCCACCTCTGTCGATCTGTCATCGGCGTCGTCGTCTCGCGGTCGATCTCGCCCGTGCAGGGCCGATCCGGCCCCGCCGCCGCGGATGCGGTCCCGAGCGCGCGGGTGCCCCGTGCCGGACTTGAACCGGCGACCGATCGATTATGAGTCGACTGCTCTGACCAGCTGAGCTAACGGGGCGCGCGGCGAGCATACCGGCGCCGGGTCGCGGGGTGCGGCGCCGGGCCCGCCGCGGTGTCATGGGGGAGTGACCATCACCGTCAAGCGCGTGTACGACGACCCCGCCGCGGGCGACGGCGCGCGGGTGCTCGTGGACCGGCTCTGGCCGCGCGGGATCTCCAAGGATCGCGCCCACCTCGACCGCTGGAGCAAGGAGGTCGCGCCCTCGACGGACCTGCGGACCTGGTTCCACCACGACCCGGGAAGGTTCGAGGAGTTCGAGCGCCGCTACCGCGCAGAGCTCGCGGACAACCCGGAGGTTCCGGAGCTCGCGGCGCTGGGGGCCGGGGACCGGCGCCTGACGCTGCTCTACTCGGCGCGCGACACGGAGCACAACCAGGCGCTGGTGCTGCGCGACGTGCTCGAGGCCTACCTGGAGGACGCGGCGTCCGGCTCAGGGGCCTGAGCCCTGCGTGCCCCCCGCGCGCGGTGCCCGAGCGCGTGGCCGGCCCGCTCGAGGTCGCGTGCGACGGCGCGGCGCAGCCGCGGCCCGAGGGGCCGCTCGACGAACCGGTGCACGAGGTAGGCGACGCCGAGCATGACGACGGTGACGATCGCGAACGTGACACCGGCGGGCAGGTGGGGGCTGGTCTTGGCGATCATCCACTGCCCCCAGGACGAGTGCAGCAGGTACAGCGGGTAGGTCAGGGCGCCCACGACGGTGAGCCACCGCCACGACAGCCGGTCGAGGCGCGTGAGGGCGACCGCGGCGACGAGCGCGAAGCAGACGACGATCGCGACCCAGTACGTCTGCGGCCCGACCGTGACGTCGGTGCTGGTGGCGATCCGCAGGGACTGGCTGCGGCCGGACATCACGCCGGCGAGGGCGACGTTGAGGCCCAGGACGGACCACAGCACCAGCGAACGGCGTTCCTTGGTGAGCAGGAACAGCGCCATGCCGCCGGCGAACAGGGGCGCGTCGGTGCCGACCAGCACGGTGGACCACAGCGTGCTGCCGGACTGGACGGCGACGGCGGCGGCGACGGGCCACACCGCCGCGAACGCGACGAGGCGGTTGCGCGTCATCCCGAACGCGAGGAGCACCCCGACCAGCACGTAGAACCGCAGCTCGGCCCACAGGGTCCAGTAGACGGACTCGATGTCCTGGACGCCGAACGCCCGCTGGACCATCGTGAGGTTGGCGGCCGTCTCCGGGATCCCGACGTCCTTGTGCCCGGGGGCGACGACGACGAGCAGCAGCACGACGGCGGCCACGGAGAGCCAGTACGCGGGGAAGAGGCGCCCGACGCGGGACGCGGCGAAGGACCGCACGTCCCGGCCCCAGGCCGACATGAGGATGACGAAGCCGCTGACCACGAAGAACAGCTGGACCCCGAACGACCCGAACACGGCCAGCGGCTGGAGGTTCGGGAACGAGTCCTCGGTGCGGGCACCCCAGGCGGAGTGGTTCACGGCCACGTAGTGGTAGGCGAGTACCGCCATCGCGGCCAGGAAGCGCAGCCCGTCGAGCGCGGCCAGGCGTGGACGGCCCGTCGCGGGTGCGGCGGCGCGGCCCGGGTCGAGGGCGGGCGTCGTGGTTGACTCGGTCATCGGTCGTAGCATCGCTCGGCACGTTATCAAACCGTGATAATCGGCGCTCCCACCCGCCCACGACGTGGGAGAATGCGGGCCATGGCGATGCGAGAGATCCGGGTGCTGCCCGACCCCGTGCTGCGCACACCCTGCGACGAGATCACCACCGTGGACGACCGGGTCCGGTCCCTCGTGGAGGACCTGGTCGAGACCGTCGATGCCGACGGCCGGGCGGGCCTCGCGGCCAACCAGATCGGCGTGAGCCTGCGGGCGTTCTCCTGGAACGTCGACGACGAGATCGGCTACGTGCTCAACCCACGGATCGTGGACCTCTCGGAGGAGACCCAGGACGGCGACGAGGGCTGCCTGTCCGTGCCGGGGCTCTGGTACCCCACCACCCGCGCGTGGTACGCCCGCGTGGTGGGCACGGACCTCGACGGCAACGAGCTCGTCGTCGAGGGCACCGGCCTCATGGCGCGCTGCCTCCAGCACGAGTGCGACCACCTGGACGGCAAGCTCTACCTGGACCGTCTCGAGCGCACCGTGCGCAAGAAGGCCATGCGAGAGCTGCGCGAACGCCTCTGAGTTCCTCAAGGGGTGCTCAAGAGGACGCATGAAGTCTGCGTTTCCTCTCGCACCCCGGCTCGCCATCGGGCAGGATGTGTCAAGACGACACACCGTCGGAGCTCGCCGACCAGCAGGCCGACCGGTTCGAGGACGTAGGGGAAGACGGACCTCGGAACCAGGGAGGACAACATGGCTGGTGCGATTACCCGCGGTGTGCTGTTCGTGCACTCGGCACCCCGTGCGCTCTGCCCTCACCTCGAGTGGGCGGCGGGCAACGTGCTCGGGGGACGCGTGTCGCTGGACTGGACTGCCCAGCCGGCGGGGCGCGGTCTCTACCGTGCCGAGTACTCGTGGCAGGGCGCCCAGGGAACGGGTGCCCGGTTGGCCTCTGCCCTGCGGGGCTGGGACCACCTGCGCTACGAGGTGACGGAGGAGGCGAGCCACGGTGCCGACGGCGCACGGTGGTCGCACACCCCCGACCTCGGCATCTTCCACGCCATGACGGACGTGCACGGCAACGTCGTCGTCCCGGAGGACCGTGTCCGGGCCGCGATGGAGTCGGCGCACGACGGCCGCGGCGTGCGCGAGGCGCTCGATCTCGCCCTCGGCACCGCCTGGGACGACGAGCTCGAGCCGTTCCGCTACGCCGGCGCCGGCGCCCCGGTGCGCTGGCTGCACCGCGTGGGCTGAGCCCGGCGGGGGGAACCCTGCGCCGCACGACGGACGCGAACGACGACGCCCCGCCCCGGCAGTTGCC
>NZ_JBHTVT010000011.1:0-141325 GCF_042792795.1 Isoptericola sp. NPDC056605
GGGGCGCGGCGGGCGGGCCCGGGGGGGGCCCGGCCGGCGCTCCTTGTCGGGTCAGCCGATCCGGCGGCGGTAGATCGCGACCGCGAGGCCGTACGAGACGGCGAGGATGCCGACGAGCCAGGCGAGGGCGACCCAGATGTCGCTGCCGACGGGCTGCTCCGCGAACAGGGCCCGGACGGTGTCGACGACGGACGTCACGGGCTGGTTCTCCGCGAACCAGGCCACCGGGCCGGGCATCGTGTCGGTGGGCACGAACGCCGAGCTGATGAACGGCAGGAAGATCAGCGGGTAGCTGAAGGCGCTCGCGCCGTCCACCGTCTTCGCCGAGAGCCCGGCGATCACGGCCAGCCAGGTCAGGGCGAGGGTGAACAGGGCGAGGATGCCCGCCACCGCGAACCAGGCGCCCACGGAGGCCCCCGTGCGGAAGCCCATGAGGAACGCGACCGCGATGACGATGGCGACCGAGACCATGTTCGCCACGACCGACGTGAGCACGTGCGCCCACAGGACGCTCGACCGGCCGATCGGCATGGACTGGAAGCGGTCGACGATGCCGCCCTGCAGGTCGAGGAACAGCCGGTACGACGTGTACGCGATGCCCGACGCGATGGTGATCAGCAGGATGCCGGGCAGCATGTAGTTGATGTACGACTCGTCGGACCCGGTGTTGATCGCGCCGCCGAAGACGTAGACGAAGAGCAGCATGATCGCGATCGGGGTCACCGCGGTGGTGATGATCGTGTCGGGGCTGCGCAGGATGTGCCGCAGGGAGCGCCCGGTGAGGGTGCGGGTGTCGGCGAGGGCGTGGGTGGTCATCAGGATTCCTTCTCGGTACCGGTCGCACCGACGAGCGAGAGGAAGACGTCCTCGAGGGACGGCTGCTTCTCGACGTACTCGACCTTGGCGGGCGGGAGGAGCTGCTTGAGCTCGGCGAGGGTGCCGTTCTGGATGATCGTTCCCTGGTGCAGGATCGCGATCCGGTCGGCGAGCTGTTCGGCCTCGTCGAGGTACTGCGTGGTGAGCAGCACGGTGGTGCCGTTGCTGGCGAGCTGCTTGACGGTCTGCCAGACGTCGATCCGCGCCTGCGGGTCGAGGCCCGTGGTGGGCTCGTCGAGGAACACGATCGGCGGGTTGCCGATGAGGCTCATCGCGATGTCGAGACGACGCCGCATGCCGCCGGAGTAGGTCCCCGCGCGGCGGCCGCCGGCCTCGGTGAGCGAGAACCGGGCGAGCAGGTCGTCGGCGATCTCCCCGGGGTGGGGCAGGTGCCGCAGCCGGGCCACGAGCACCAGGTTCTCGCGTCCGGTGAGGACCTCGTCGACGGCGGCGAACTGGCCGGTGAGGCTGATCGACTCGCGCACGTCGCCGGGCTTCGCCGCGACGTCGTGCCCGTGCACGGTGGCGGTGCCCGCGTCGGCCTTGAGCAGCGTCGACAGGATGCGCACCAGCGTGGTCTTGCCGGCGCCGTTGGACCCGAGCAGGGCGAAGATGCTCCCGGCGGCGACGTCGAAGTCGACCCCGCGCAGCACGTGCAGCTCGCCGAACGACTTCTCGATGCCTTGGACGTGGATCGCGGCGCGGGCCGCGCCGTCGGACTGGGCGGTGGTCATGTCCGGTTCTCCGATTCTGCGAGGTGAGTGGTTCACGGCCGGCGGACGACGACGTCGCCGAAGCCGGTGCTGGCGTGGATCTCTGCGGTGGCCTCGTCCTCGACCGGCCCGTCCGTGGGGGTCAGGAGGTTGCGGACGGAGCCGTTCTCGGACGAGACGTCGAGGTAGGCGGCGGTGCCCTCGGGCACCCCGACCTCGATCGACCCGAACGAGGACGTGAGGGTGACGTCGCCGGACTCCAGGTTGTTGACCCGGATGCTGGCGTGCGCAGACTTCGCGGTGAGGGTGCCGCGCACGCGGCTCACGGCGATGTCGCCGTGCGCCCCGAGCACCTCGAGGGTGCCGGTGACGGAGCCGACGGTCGTGGTGCCGTTGCTGGCGCGGATCGTGCCGTCCCCGAGGACCTCGTCCACGAAGACGGACCCGGCGCTCACCTTGACGTCGAGGGAGCCGGTGACGCGGCCCGCGGTCGCGGAGCCGGCGGAGAGCTTGAGGTCCAGCCGCTCGACGTCGTCCACGCGGGCGTTGCCGGCGGACAGCGTCATGTCGACGGCGGCGAGCGTGCCCTCGGCGTAGAGCGAGCCGACCTTGCCGCTCAGCGACGAGCCCTCGGGGAGCTCGACGGTGATGTCGGCGGTGCCGGACGCGAAGGGCAGCACGTACTGCTTCCACGAGCCGGGGTAGGTGATCGAGACGGCGTCGCCGTCCCGGTCCACGCGGACCGACTCGGCGGCGCGGGCGCTGCCGGACTTGGCGTTGGTGGGCAGCACGGTGACGACGACGTCGTCGCGCTCCCCGGCGACGACGTGCACGTTGGCGAACGGCACGTCCACGAGGACGGGGACGGGCTGGGTGGCGGGGAAAGTGGGCATGACGGGGCTCCAACAGTGGTGTCGGTGTGGTGTCAGGGGGGACGGGGGCGGTGCGGTGCGGGGCCGTGCGAGGGGATCAGCGCACCCAGCCGGTGACGCGGCCGGAGCCGCGCTGCTGCGGACGGGCCTGCGCGGCCGGACGTCCGGTGGACTGCTCGAGCGCGGCGGCGACCGCGCGCACGAGCCACGTGTTGACGGAGACGCCGTCGCGGGCGGCGGCGGTCTCGGCCTGCGTCTTCAGGTGGTCCGGCAGGCGCAGGGTGGTGCGGGTGGTGGCGCCGCCCTCGGCCTCCGCGGCCGGCGCCGCCGGGGCGTGGTCCGCCTCGGGGGCGGCGGCGACGGCGGAGGGCCGGGCGGGTACCGCGACGACGAACTCGGGCGAGCCGCCGCGGAGCCGGATGTCGACCGAGCCGGGGGCCAGCTCGGCGGAGATCTCCCCCGCCGCGTCCGACAGCGCCTCGAGCAGCACGAGCCGGGCGGCCGCGTCGAGCGGGGCGGTCAGGCGGGAGGCCAGCTCCCGCGCCTCGTCCCCGCCGGCGGCGGCTGCGGTGCCGAGCTGCTGCTGCAGCTCGTCGACATATCTCGTGAGGTCCATGGCTCCACTATGACACCACCGTGGTGTCATCGCAAGACCTTTGACGTCATTTCTGATGTCACGCTGATGTCGACTGGTGTCAGAGTGGCGGGGTGCCCGCGTCGTCGCAGGTCAGGAGCACGTCACCGGTCGCGGGACTAGCGTGGCGTCGTGACCAGATCCCCGGAGGGCCCCGACACCACGGTGCGCGGCGTGCGCCTCTTCGACGACGTCCGCCCGGACGAGACGGACCGCGCCTACCTGCCCGGCATGAGCAGCGCCTGGAAGATGCCCTGGTACGACGTGCAGAGCTGGTGGCGGCGCGCCGGGCGGCTGCACCGCCGCACCGTCGAGCTCGCCGGGATCGCCGCCGGGCAGCGGGTCCTCGACGTCGGCTGCGGCACCGGCAACCTCTCCCTCGCCGTGCTGCGCGCGGTACCGGACGCCGCGGTGACCGGCCTCGACCCGGACGGCGCCGCCCTGCGCCGCGCGGCGCGCAAGGCCCGCCGCCGGCGGGTGGGACGTCGCGGCTCGCTCACGCTCGTGCGGGGCTTCGCCGACCGGCTGCCCGCGGCCGACGGCACCGTCGACCACGTGCTCTCCTCCCTCGCCCTGCACCACGTGCCGATGGACGAGAAGCGCCGGTTCGCCGCCGAGCTCGCTCGCGTGCTGCGCCCCGGCGGCACCGTCACCGTCGCGGACCTCGACGCCCCCGGGCACGGCGGCGGTCACGGGCACGGCAGCGGGCACGGGCACGGCGGGCACGGGCACGGCGAACCAGCGGACGGCGAGCACGAGCACGGCGGCCACCGGCACCACCGCGGGATCGGTGCGAACCAGCACCGGGAGGACAACGCCGACGGCGGCATCCAGCGCCTGCTGACGGACGCCGGGCTCGCGGACGCGCGCGAGGTCGGCCGCGCGACGTTCATGCACACGACCGTGATGTGGGTGCAGGCGCGCCGGCCCTGACGCGCCCCGGCGGTCCCCCGCCGGCTCAGGACCTCCCGGCGTCGGCCTCGGCGGCGACGAACTCCGGCGGCGGGGCGAACTGGGAGAGCACGAGGTCGGCGCCGAACGGGTCGCGGATCGTCGCCTCCCGGGTCCACTCGGTGTCCTGGGTCGCGTGCACGACGGCGCCCGCCCGCTCGGCGGCCTCGGCGGCGGCGTCACGGTCGGCCACCGCGAAGACGACCGACCAGCGGGCCGGACCGTCCGCGGGCAGCACCCCCGCGACGACGTCCGAGAACCCTGGCGGGACGAACTCCTGCCGCTCGTGGATCCCGGGGTCCACGGTGCGGGCCAGGTGGTCGCCGTATCCCCGCACGCGCGCCATCCCGGCGCCCAGGTCGTCGCTGCGCTCCCAGCCGAGCAGCGGCCCGTAGAACCGCAGCGCGGCGTCGACGTCGGGGGTGAGCAGGTTGCTGAAGTTCCAGGTGCCGGGCTCGTTGACGCGCTGGGCCCCGGCGCGGGCGCCGGCCCGCCAGAGCCGGCTGGGCGCGCCCTCCGGGTCGACGATGCGCGCCATCCATCCCGCGGCCTGCCCGGGCGGGCCCACCTGCTGCGGGGGCGAGCTCACCACCCCGCCCAGCTCGGCGACGCGGGCCGTCGCGGCCTCGATGTCGTCGACGGCGAGGTACGTGTGCCACGCCGGCTCCCCGTCGTACCCCGGGTCGGGCGTGGCGACGGCGGCGATCGCCGTCTCGTCGGTGCCGTCCCACGACGCCACGGCGTAGCGCCCGGGCGCCCCCTGCGGCAGCTTCTCGGTGAACCGCCAGCCGAACAGCGCGCCGTAGAACGCGAGCGCCGCGTCGACGTCGGCGACCTCCAGGTCGATCCAGCTCGGGACCCCGTGCGGGTAGGTGTGCACCATGGACCCACCCTGCACAGGCCCTCCGACATCTCGCCCGGCGACGGCGACGGTCTCGTCGCCACCACGTCGCCACGACGTCACACCGCGGGCAGCTCGTCGTCCGCCGACGGGTAGGAGGCCTGCGCGCCGGGCGACCGCACGGCGTACGCGCCGACGCGGGCCGCCGTCCGGGCGGCGTCGACGAGCCCGTCGCCCCGCGCCAGCCCGTGGGCGAGCGCGCCGACGAACGCGTCGCCCGCCCCCGTGGTGTCGACGGCGCGCACCCGCGGCGCCGGGACCGCCGTCACGTCGCCGCCCTGCCCGACCAGCGCGCCGCGGGGCCCGAGCGTCAGCACGACCGACCGCACCCCGCGCGCGAGCAGCCCCCGCACCAGCTCCTCCTCGCCGTCACCCGGCGGGACGTCCAGCGCGGCGGCGACCAGCCGTGCCTCGTGCTCGTTGAGGACCAGCGGGTCGGCGCGCAGCAGCACGTCCGGGTCGACGTCGAGCACCGGGGCGAGGTTGACGACGAGCCGTCCGCGCGCGGTGCGGGCCGCCGCCTCGATGGCGGCCCGCGGGATCTCGCCCTGCAGCACGAGGGTCCCGGCGGCCGCGACCAGCCCGGCGTGCGCACCCACCACGGCCTCGTCGACGGCCGCGTTGGCGCCGGGGACGACGACGATGGAGTTCTCGCCGTCGTCGCTCACGGTGACGATCGCGATGCCGGTCCGGTGCCCGGGCACGACCGCCAGCGCCGCGAGGTCCACCCCGGCGGACCGGAGCCCCGCGAGCGCCGCGTCGGCGAACTCGTCGTCGCCCACCGCGCCCACGAACGCGACGTCCGCGCCGAGCCGGGCGGCCGCGACGGCCTGGTTGGCCCCCTTCCCGCCGGACATGACCCGCATGCCGTGCCCGAGGACCGTCTCGCCGGGTGCCGGGTGCGCCGCGACGCCGACCAGCAGGTCCGCGTTGGTGGACCCGACGACCACCACGCGAGCGGTCGATGGCGTCACCGAACGCATTCTCGTCACCTCGCCGTCGTGCGTGACCCTCACGCCCCGGACACGATGACACACGGGGCGCCCGCGCTCGCTCCGCGACCGACGTTCACGCACCGTTGAGGCGCGCGTCACCGGCCGGCGCTAGCGTCGACCGCGTGATCACGCCCACCAGGCCCACCCTGCGACGACGCACCCTCACCGCCGCCACGGCACTGGCCGTGGCCCTCCCCACCGCCCTCCTCCCCCTCACCGCGAGCGCCCACGGGGGCGGCGGCGGGCACGACGGCGGGCACGGCAGCGGGCACGGTCCCGACCGCTCGCTGCGCGTGGCGACGTACAACCTGTCGCTGAACCGCGCGACGGAGGGCGAGCTGCGGGCCGACCTGGCCACGGGCGACGACCCGCAGGCGCGCACGGTCGCGGAGGTGATCCAGCGCGCGGACCCGGACGTCGTCCTGCTCAACGAGTTCGACTTCGACGCCGACCACGCGAGCGTGGACGGGTTCCGCGAGCACTACCTCGAGGTGTCGCAGGGCGGCGCCGACCCGGTGCGCTACCGCTACGCGTACACCGCGCCGTCGAACACGGGGGTCCCCAGCGGCCTCGACCTGGACAACAGCGGCACGGTGGGCGGCGGCAACGACGCCTTCGGCTTCGGGGAGTTCGAGGGCCAGTACGGGATGGTCGTGCTGTCCAAGTACCCGATCGACACGTCGGGCGTGCGGACGTTCCAGCACTTCCTGTGGAAGGACATGCCGGGCGCGTTGCTGCCCGACGACCCGGCCACGCCCGAGCCCGCGGACTGGTACTCCCCCGAGGAGCTCGACGTCGTGCGGCTGTCCAGCAAGTCGCACTGGGACGTGCCGGTCCGCGTGGGCCGCCAGACCGTGCACGTGCTGGCCTCGCACCCGACGCCGCCCACGTTCGACGGGCCGGAGGACCGCAACGGCCGGCGCAACCACGACGAGATCCGCTTCTGGGCCGACTACGTGACGCCCGGCAGGGCGTCGCGCTACGTCTACGACGACGACGGCCGGCGCGGCGGGCTGCAGCCCGGCGCGCGGTTCGTGATCCTGGGCGACCAGAACGCCGACCCGTTCGACGGCGACTCCGTGGACGCGGCCGTCGACCAGCTCCTGGACCACCCGCGGATCACCGACCCGCGGCCGACGTCGGACGGCGCCGTCGAGGCGGCCGCCCTCCAGGGCGGCGCCAACGCGACCCACCGGGGCGACCCCGCCCTGGACACGGCCGACTTCGCCGACACCGCCCCGGGCAACCTGCGGGCCGACTACGTGCTGCCGTCGAAGGGCCTGAAGGTGCGCGACGCGGGCGTGTTCTGGCCGACCCGGGCCGACCCGCTGTCGCGGCTCACCGGCACCTACCCGTTCCCGTCCAGCGACCACCGGCTGGTGTGGGTGGACCTGCGCGCCGGCTGAGCCGTGGCCCCGCCCGGAAGATGCCCGGGGAATCACCCGGGCAGCGCCCCGGGGTCGCTGGCGAGCGCCCCGGGGCGGTCGCACGCTCGAAGGTGCTGTGTCCCTCACCGTCGAGCCCGGGAGATCCCATGAGACGCGCCCTCACCGCGGCCGCCGCAGCAGCGACGGCGCTGCTGCTCGCCGCCGGCCCCGCCGCCGCCCACGGCGGCAAGCCCGCACCGAAGCCCCCGACCGTCACCGACGTGGCCACCGGCCTCGTCAGTCCCCTCAGCGCCGCTGCCGGCGCCAAGGGCACGAACTACGTCACGCAGAACTTCGCCGGCCTGCTCACCGAGGTCGACCGGCGGGGCCGCACCTCGGTCCTCCACGCGTCCGCGAACGGCGAGGAGGTCGGCGGTGTCTCGTACCGCGACCGGCGCCTCGCCTTCACCGAGACGCTCATCGACGACCAGCAGGGCCCGGTGGCCTCGAGCATCAAGACCCTGCGCCTCGACCGGCACGGCAACCCGGTCGGACAGGCACGCACCCTCGCCGACATCCGCGCGTACGAGAACGCGAACAACCCGGACGGCGACGTCACCTACGGCTTCCGGGACGTCGACCAGTCCTGCCTGGACCAGGCGCCGCCGGACGGCATCCCCGTCTTGTACCAGGGCATCCAGGACTCGCACCCGTACGCGACGACGCAGGCCCGCGGTACGACCTTCGTCGCCGACGCGGGCATGAACGCGATCCTGTCCGTCAGCGACCGCGGCCGCGTGCGGACCGTCGCGGTGCTGCCCGCCCAGCCGGCCGTCGTCACCGCGGAGGCCGCGGCGATGTTCGGCCTGCCGGACTGCGTCGTCGGCGAGACGTACTGGTTCGAGCCGGTCCCCACGGACGTCGAGATCGGCCCGTGGGGCCGGCTCTACGTCTCGACGCTGCCCGGCGGGCCCGAGGACGAGAGCCTCGGCGCGCGGGGGTCGGTCTACCGGGTGAACCCGTGGACCGGGTCGGTGCGGAAGGTCGCGGGCGGCTTCCTCAGCGCCACGAACCTCGCCGTCTCGCCGAAGGGCGACGTGTACGTCGCCGAGATGTTCGGCAACCGGATCAGCACGGTGAAGCACGGCGGGCCGCGGTCCGTCGTCGCGATCGACGTGCCCGGCGCCGTCGAGTGGTCCGGCAAGGGCCTCCTCGCGACGGCGAACGCGTTCGACCCGACGGCGGGGCCGACCGACCCGCCGCAGGGCCGTCTCGTCAGCATCGACCTGCACGCGAAGCACCACCACCACGGGCATCGCTGACGCCGTGGCGACACGGGTCGGGCCGGTCGGGACCGAGGTCCCGACCGGCCCGATCAGCGCGGTCGGGTCAGGGCGTGAGCACCCGGGCCTGCTGCTGGGCGAGGACGCTCAGCTCGGCGGCCTTGAAGGCGTGCTCCTGCGTCATCGCGTTCTCGGTGCGCTCCAGGCAGTCGAGGATGAGCTGCCCGAAGTAGGGGAAACCGACCTGACCGTCCGCGACCAGGTGGTGCTCGCCCTCGCCGTCGACGAGGAACACGTGCCCGCCGCCCTCGCCGGTGCCGACGTTGACGTACTTGCGCAGCTCGATGTACCCCTCGGTGCCGAGGATGATCGTGCGGCCGTCGCCCCACGTGCTCAGGCCGTCCGGAGTGAACCAGTCGACGCGCACGTACCCGGTGGCGCCGTTGTCCATGACGATGCCGGCCTCGCCGAAGTCGTCCAGCTCCGGGTGGTCCGGGTGGTGGTAGTTCGCGACGGCGGCGTGGCTGATCTCCGCGTCCTTCGCGCCCGCGTAGTGCAGCATCTGGTCGAAGTTGTGGCTCCCGATGTCGCACAGGATGCCGCCGTACTTCTCCTTCTCGAAGAACCAGTCCGGGCGGCCGGTGCCGAGGCGGTGCGGGCCCAGGCCCATCACCTGGAGCACGCGGCCGATCGCCCCGCGGTCGACGAGCTGCTCGGCCAGCACGGCGGCCTCGACGTGGATGCGCTCGGAGTAGTAGACGGCGTACTTCTGGCCGGTGCTGGCCGTGGCCTCGCGGGCGGCGGCGAGCTGGTCGAGCGTCGTCAGCGGCGCCTTGTCCGTGAAGTAGTCCTTGCCCGCCTCGATGACCCGCAGCCCGAGCGGCGCGCGCTCGGAGGTCACCGCGGCGCCCGCGACGAGGCGCACCTCGGCGTCGTCGAGGATCTCGGCCTCGCTGCGCGCGACCCGCACGTCGGGGAACTTGCTGCGCATCACCTCGACCTTGGCCGGGTCGGGGTCGTACACCCACTTCAGCGTGCCGCCGGCGCCCGCGAGCCCCTCGCACATGCCGAAGACGTGGCCGTGGTCGAGGCTGGTCGCCGCGAAGACGAACTCGCCCGGCTCGACGACGGGCGCGGGCACGGGGTTCGGCGCGTAGGCGGCGCCGCTGGCGGTGCCCGTCGGGTTCGCGCTCATGCCTTCGCCCCCACGGTGATCGCGCCCGGCAGCTCGCCCACCGAGGCCGTCTTCTCGAAGAACCGCGGCGCCCGCTCCACGAGGGTGCCGGTGCGGTAGAACGGGTCGTCCGGCGACAGCGGCAGGTCCACGGTGCGGCGCTCGATGCCCGCCTCGTAGATCGCCGTGACCAGCTCGATGGCGCGGCGGCCGTCCTCGCCGTCGACGGCGGGACGACGGCGCTCGCGCACGGCGTCGAGCATGTCGGCGATCTGCCCGGCATGGCCGGTGTGCTCCAGCGGCCGGTGCGCCGCCGCGACGGCCTCGATCTGCGCGACGCGCTCCACGTCGTCCTCGTCGGCGGGGAAGCCGTTCGGGTTGGCCAGGTTCGCCTCGACCTTCCACGGCTGCGAGACGCGGGCGTCGCGGCCCTGCACGACGATGGCCTGCTCCTCGCCGTGGCTCACCACGGAGGCGGTGACCTCGGCGAGCGCGCGGTCGTACTGCAGCACGCTCACGGACAGGTCCTCGACCTCGGCGTTCTCGTGCGCCGCGTTGGTGAGCACCGACGTCACGGCCTTCGGGGAACCGAGCATCCACAGGGTCATGTCGAGGTGGTGGATGGCGTGGTTGAGCGTGCAGCCGCCGCCCTCGCGCTCCCAGGTGCCGCGCCACCACAGGTCGTAGTACTCGGTGCCGCGCCACCAGGCGGAGCTGACCTGCGCGTGCGTGACCGGGCCGGCGAGGCCGGAGTCGAGCACCTCCTTGAGCGTCGCGATGTCGTCGCGGAAGCGGTTCTGCGCGACGACGGACAGCAGGCGCCCGTTGTCCTTCGCGGCCGCGATCATCGCGTCGCACTCCTCGAGCGACGGCGCCATCGGCTTCTCGACGAGCACGTCGACACCGGCCTCCAGGGCCTGGATCGACAGGGCGGCGTGGGTGGACGGCGGCGTCGCGACGCTGACGAGGTCGAGGCGCTGCTCGGCGGCGAGCATCTCGGCGGCGTCGGTGTAGACGCGGGCGCCGTCGAGCCCGAGCTCCGCGCGCAGGGCCTCGGCGCGCCCCGGGGCGGGGTCGCACAGCGCGACGATCTCGCACTCCTCCCCGAAGCGCTGGTAGCCGTCGATGTGCGCCCGGGCGATCCCGCCCGTGCCGACGATCCCGATGGTGAGCATGGTTCCTCCGATGGAACAGCGAGCTGGCGGTCCGGCATGATACGTATCATGCGACGGTGATCAGGGTGGCCGGAGGGCCGTCGACCTGTCAAGGCGAGAGGTGAGGGAGGTCATACTGTGGCGATGTCCCACCCGCCCACCAGCCGCGACGTCGCGCGCCTCGCCGGGGTGTCGCAGGCGACCGTGTCCTACGCGCTCACCGGGCGCGGCACCATCTCGGCGGCCACCCGCGAGCGGGTGCTCCAGGTGGCCGAGTCCGTCGGCTACCGGCCCAACCTCGCCGCGCGGTCCATGCGCACGCGGCGGTCCGGCCGGCTCGCCGTGGTGACCGGAGCGACCCTGGACCACCAGCTCCGGGTGCTCACCGGCGCCGGCGAGGTGGCCGAGGCCGAGGGCTACGTCATGGAGACGCACACGATCGACGGCACGGTGGAGCAGCGCACCACGCGCGTGCACGAGCTCGCCGCGAGCCGCCAGTACGAGGGCGTCCTGGCCCTGGTGCCCGTGCTGCCGGAGGTGCTCTCCGACCCGTCCGCGCCGGCGGACGACGCCACCCCCGTCGTCGCCGAGGCGGCGTTCGACGAGCAGATGCGCAGCCTGGGCGAGCTCGCCGACGCCGGCACGGTCGAGGTCTTCGTCGCAGCCCTCGTCGCCGCGGGGTTCCGGCGCTTCGTGCACGTCGGCGGCCCCGACCACTACGCCTCCGCCCGGGCACGGCGCGACGTCTACCTCGCCTCGGTCGCGCGCGCGGCCGCCGACCCCGCCACGAGCGACGTCGTGTCCCTCGGCGTCCTCGGCGGCTCCTGGTCGGGCGACGACGCGCGCCGCGCGGTCGCCGGGCTCCCCGCCGACGCACCGCCCCTGGCCGTGATCGCCGCGAACGACCATCTCGCCGCCGGCGTGG
The DNA here is from genome assembly GCF_042792795.1 of Isoptericola sp. NPDC056605. Lineage (NCBI taxonomy): Bacteria > Bacillati > Actinomycetota > Actinomycetes > Micrococcales > Promicromonosporaceae > Isoptericola > Isoptericola sp. NPDC056605. The sequence goes on from NZ_JBHTVT010000011.1 coordinate 11,846, forward strand.
TCCGCGGCGCCGCCGAGCGCGGCTGGTCGGTACCCGGGGACCTCGTCGTCACCGGCTGGGACGACGTCGAGATGGGGTCGCTGATGATGCCGTCCCTCACCACCGTCGCCGTCGACTTCCCCGAGGCCGGCCGCACCGCGATGCGCCGGCTGGTCGCGACCGTGCGGGGCGAACCCCGCCCGGGGCCCGGCGCGCCGATCCACCGCATCGTGTGGCGCGAGTCCACCGGCGGCGTCGCCGGCCCGGCCGACCCGCCTACCCTGGGCGCGTGACCGAGCCCCGCACCCTCCCGCCGTTCGCCTCCGACAACTACGCGCCCGCGCACCCGGACGTCCTGGCCGCGGTCGCCGCGGCGAACGACGGGTACGCCGTCGCGTACGGGGACGACCCGTGGACGGCCCGGTTCGACGTCCGCATCCGTGAGGTCTTCGGCACCGGGGCGCTCGCGTTCCCGGTGCTCAACGGCACGGGCGCCAACGTCGTGTCGCTCACCGCCCTGTCGCCGCGCTGGGGCGGCGTCGTCGTGTCCGACGTCGCGCACGTGAACACGGACGAGAACGGCGCACCCGAGCGGGTCGGCGGCCTCAAGCTGCTCGCCTGCCCGTCGACGGACGGCCGGATCACGCCCGACGACGTCGCGCGCTGGGCCGGGCAGCGCGACGACGTGCACCGCGCGCACCCCGCCGTCCTGTCGCTGACGCAGTCCACCGAGCTCGGCACGGTGTACCCGCTCGACGACCTGCGCGCGCTCACCCGCGTCGCGCACGACCTGGGGATGGCCGTGCACGTGGACGGCTCCCGGCTCGCGAACGCCGCCGCGTCGCTCGGCTGCTCGCTGCGGGCGCTCACCACCGACGCCGGCGTCGACGTCGTGTCGCTGGGGGCCGCGAAGAACGGCGGCATGCTCGGCGAGGCCGTGCTCGTGCTCGGGCCCGACGACGCCCCGGACGCCGCGTCCGCCCGCGCGCGGCAGGCGGCGTCGGCCGCCGTGCCGTTCCTGCGCAAGGCGACGATGCAGCTGGCGTCCAAGACGCGGTTCGTCTCCGCGCAGCTCCTCGCCCTGCTCGGCGAGCCCGGCGACCCGGCCGACGACGAGCCGCTGTGGCACCGCAACGCCGCGCAGTCGAACGCGATGGCGGCCCGGCTGCGCGCCGGGCTCGAGGCCCTCCCCGGCTCGGACGAGGACGGCGTGCGCGTCACCCGCCCCACGGAGGCGAACGCCGTCTTCGCCACGCTCCCCCGCGCCGCCGCCGACCGGCTGCGCGCCGTCGCGCGCTTCTACGACTGGGCCGACGGCGAGACGCCCGGCCGCGTCGAGGTGCGGCTCATGTGTGCCTGGGACACGGCGCCGGGGACGGTCGACGCGTTCGTCGCGGCGGCCGCCGACGCCCTCGCCTGATCACCGCGACAGCTCGAGGGTCGCGGCGTCGTGGTCCTCGAGGTTCCGCAGCCGCCGCACGGGGCTGAGGCCCACGATGACGGGCCCGAGCAGCAGCACGAACGCGGACCCGAGCAGCACGGCCCGGTTCCCCACGTGCGCGGCGAGCACGCCGGCTGCGAGCGACCCGAGGGGGATCATGCTCCAGGAGACGAACCGCACGGTCGCCATCACCCGTGACAGGAGCTCGGGCGGGCTGGCCACCTGCCGGTAGGTGCGCGTCACGACGCTCCCCGGCACCACGGACGCCCCGAACACCATCGTGCCGACGGCGAAGCAGAGCCACCCGGCGGCACCGGCGCCGAGCGGGATCAGCAGCGCACCGACGAACCCGAACAGCCCGTCGAACAGCAGCACCCGCGCGGACCCGAAACGCCGCACGAGCCAGGGCGTGGCGGCCGCCGCGAGCAGGGAGCCCACGCCGTCGGCGGCGAGCAGCACGCCGACCATCGCGGGCGGGGCGTCGAGGTCGCGCACCAGGTAGAGCGCGAACAGCCCCGCCTGCACGCCGCACACGAGGTTCACGACGCAGGCCCACCACGTCGCCGGCGCGATCACCGGGTGCCGCACCACGAACCGCCAGCCCTCCGCGATCATCTGCCGCATCCCGGGCCGCGTCTCCCCCTCGCCGAGGGCGGGCTCGCGCCGCTCGGGCAGCCGCCGCAGCAGCAGGGCCGACACGACGTACGTCACGGCGTCCACCAGCAGCGCGGGCACGGCGCCGACCGCCTGCACCAGCAGGCCCGCGACCGACGGCCCGCCGAGCTGCGTGGCGGCCTGCGTGCCCGAGACGAGGCTGTTGCGGCTGGTCAGCTCGTGCTTCGGCACCACCGTCGGCAGGAAGGTCGTGTTGGCGGTGAAGAAGAACACCTCGGCCACGTTCACCGCGAGCGCCGCCAGCACCAGGTGGGCCAGCGACAGCTCCCCGAGCCACCACACGAGCGGGACGGCGAGGATCGCGGCGGCACGCACCAGGTCGGCCACCACCTGCGTGGCGCGCAGCGGCAGCCGGTGCACGATCGCGCCGGCGGGCAGGCCGAGCACCACCCAGGCGAGGTACGACGACGCGGCCAGCAGGCCCGTCTCGACCGGGCCGGCGTCGAGCACGGTCACCGCGGCGAGCGGCAGCGCGACGGTCGTGACGGCGGTGCCGACGCCGCTGGTGGTGCTCGCGGCCCAGTAGGTCCAGAACGGCCGTGCACTCGTGGCCATCGGCCACCTCCTCGCTGTGGACGGCCGCCCCGGGAACAGGTGGGGCGTGACCGCGTTGTAAGTTCCAGATTGGAACTTACCCTACGGCGCGGGATGGACGCGCACCCCGGCCCGGCGAGAGGATGACCCCCATGCGCCGCGAGGACCTTGCCGACAGCTCGTGCGGCATCGCCCAGTCCCTCGGCGTCGTCGGCGACTGGCAGAGCCTGCTGATCGTGCGCGAGGCCGCCGCCGGCGTCACCCGGTTCGAGGGCTTCGACCGCGAGCTGGGGCTGTCGCGCCGAGCCCTCACCGAGCGGCTCGGCGGCCTCGTCGAGCACGGCGTCCTGGAGAAGGTGCCGTACTCCGAGCGCCCGCCGCGCCACGACTACCGGCTCACCGCCCGCGGCGAGGGCCTGCTGCCCGTGCTGCTCGCCCTGCAGGAGTGGGGCACACGGTTCGTCCTGGGCGACGGCGAGGTCAGCGGAGCGCTGGGCGACGGCGACCTCGCGCGGGCCCGCGCGCTCGAGGGCACGCGGGTGCCCGACGTCGCCCTCACGGCGCACGACGGCTCCACCGTGCGGCTCGTGGACCCCGACCGGTGGACCGCCCTGTTCTTCTTCCCCGGCGCGTACGCTCCCGGCACCCACGGCTACCCGCCGCGCTGGGGCGACGTGCCCGGCACGGCCGGCTGCACGCTCGAGTGCGTCACCTACGGGCGTCGGCACGCCGACCTCGAGGCGGCGGGGGCGCGGGTGCTCGGCGTGAGCACGCAGCACCCCGAGCAGCAGGCCGCGTTCGCCACCCACGCCGAGCTCCCCTACCTGCTCGCGTCGGACCAGGACGGGCTCGCGGCGTCCGCGCTGCGCCTGCCCGTGTTCCGCGCCGGCGGGTCCGACCGGCTCAAGCGCGTCACGCTCCTGGTGGACCCGTCCGGCGTCGTGCGGCACGTGCAGGCGCCGGTCACCGACCCCGCCCAGTCGGTCGACGACGTGCTCGACCTCGTGCGCGAGCTGGCGGCCACCCCGTCGGCGGGGACGGGGACGGCGGCGGCGAGGACCCGGCGTTAGGGTCGGAACGAACCGGAGCCGGCGGAAGGAACCCCCACCATGACCAGCCCCTACATCCCGTCCGACCACCGCTACCCGCACGTCGCCGAGGCGTCGGTGCACGTGACCCAGCCGCCGGAGCGGGTGTGGGCCGAGCTCATGCATCCCGGCGCTCGCTGGATGCTGGGCGCGAACATCGAGACCGACTTCCGGCCGGGCAGCCCGATCACGTTCGAGGGCCACTTCTTCGGCCGCCAGTTCGCCGACAAGGGCGTGGTGATCGCCGTCGACCGCCCCCGCCTGCTGCACTTCACCCACTTCTCGCCGCTGGCGGAGCTCGCGGACGTCGAGGACAACTACCACGAGATTCGCATTACTCTCGAACCGGACGAGACGGGTACGGTCGTGTCCGTGAGGCAGGAGAACATCGACACGGCCCAGCACGCGACGAACTCGCAGGCGCACTGGCAGGACGCGCTCGCGACCCTCGCCCACCGCGACGGTGCGCCTGCCCGGCACGCGTGACCTCCCGCCGGCCGGCGCCGGCCGGCGCCCTCGCGCTCCTCACCGCCGTCCTGCTCGCCGCGTGCTCCGGCGCGGGCACCGAGCCGTCGCCCGGACCGGCGTCGTCCGCCGCCCAGGGCTCGCCGTCGCCGAGCCCCTCGACCGTGTCGCCGAGCCCCTCGACCGTGTCGCCGAGCGCCTCACCGAGCGCCTCACCGAGCTCGACCCCGACCCCCACCCCGGAGCCCACCGGCAGCCAGCACCCCGATGACGTGCTGGCGGGCTGGAGCCTGGAGCAGAAGGTCGGCCAGCTGCTCATGGTCGGGGTGTCCGTGAGCGACCCGGCCGCCGTCAGCGCCGAGTCGGTCCGCGACAAGCACGTGGGCAACGTGTTCCTGCACGGCCGCAGCACGGCGGGCGTGGACGCGACCCGCGAGCTGGTCGACGAGTACACCTCTCTCGTGTCCCGCCGCTCGACGCACGGCACGCCGCTGCTCGTCGCGACCGACCAGGAGGGCGGCCTGGTCCAGGTGCTGCGGGGCCAGGGGTTCTCCGAGATCCCGAAGGCCACCGAGCAGGCCACGTGGAAGCCGGCCACGCTGGAGAAGCGCGCACGGGGCTGGGGCGACGAGCTCGCCGCCGCCGGCGTGAACCTCAACCTGGCGCCCGTGATGGACCTCGTCGACGAGGACGCCGCCGCGGACAACCCGCCCATCGGCTACTTCGGCCGGAACTACGGCTACACGCCGCGGTCCGTGGTGCGCTCCGCGAACGCGTTCGGCGCCGGGCAGCGGGCCGCCGGCGTCGAGCCCGTGATCAAGCACTTCCCGGGGCTCGGCCGCGTCACGCAGAACACCGACACCGACGCCCGGGTGACCGACGACGTCACCACCCGCGACGACGCGTCCGTGCGCGTCTTCGCCCGCGGGATCGAGGCGGGCGCGCGCTACGTGATGATGTCGAGCGCGGTGTACGACCGCATCGACCCCGACGCTCCCGCCGTGTTCTCCCCCGTCGTCGTGGGGGACGTCCTGCGCGGCGACCTGGGGTTCGACGGCGTCGTCATGACGGACGACGTGTCGGCCGCCGCCCAGGTGCAGGACCGGTCCCCCGGCGAGCGTGCCGTGGACGCCGTCGACGCCGGGGTGGACCTGGTGCTCGCGTCCGCGGACCCGTCCGTCGCGCCCGCGATGGCGGACGCCCTGGTCGCGAAGGCCCGCACCGACCCGGCGTTCGCGAAGAAGGTCGACGCCTCCGCGCGCCGGGTGCTGGCCGCCAAGGACGCGTCGGCCGGCTGACGCCCACCCCCGCATCGAGGCCCGTGGTCCGCCCTCGGCGAACCTCGTTGACCCGGGCAGCGGCGCGGGTCTTGGCTGACCGCATGAGCGCCACTCCCTCGCTGGACCCGGAAGAGCTCCGCCAGGTCGCGTCGTCGTTCGGCGTCGACGCCGCCGCCTACGACCGGGCCCGCCCGCGCTACCCCGACGCGCTGATCGCGGCGGTCGCGGACGCCGCGCGCGACGCCGCCGCGGGCCCGGTGCCGCGCGTGCTCGACGTCGGCGTGGGCACCGGGATCGTGGCGCGGCAGCTGCGCGCGGCCGGCTGCGACGTGCTCGGGGTGGACGTCGACGAGCGCATGGCGGAGGTCGCGCGGCGCGACGGTTTCGAGGTCGAGGTGGCACGGTTCGAGGAGTGGGAGCCGGCGGGCCGGTCGTTCGACGCCGTGACCGCCGGCCAGACCTGGCACTGGGTGGACCCCGTCGCCGGGGCGGCCCGAGCCGCGGACGTCCTGCGCCCCGGCGGCGCGCTCACGGTGTTCTGGAACGCGGGCGACCCGCCGCACGACCTGGCCGTCGCGTTCGCCGAGGTGTACCGGGAGGTGCTCCCGGGCACCCCGCTGGCGGCCACCGGGACGGCGTCGGCGGAGACCGCCTACCGGCAGATGGTGGAGGCCGCGGCCGACGGTCTGCGCCGCACCGGCCGGTTCTCCGCGCCGAGCGAGCGGCGCGACACCTGGGAGCGGACCTACACGCGCGACGAGTGGCTGGCCCTGGTGCCCACGACCGGCGTCGCCACCCGGCTCCCGGCCGCGCGGCTCGAGCCCCTGCTCGCGGGGCTCGGCGCCGCGATCGACGCCGCCGGCGGCCGCTTCGTGCAGCAGGGGTTCACGCTCTCGGTCGGCGCCGTGCGCGTCTGACCTCGCGCGGCGGGAGCCCGGGCGGCGGGCGAGGATCGAGCATGGCCCGCACCGCCGGCGACGTCCTCGCCGCCGCGATCCGCACCCACGCGGAGGCGGTCCTGCGCGGGCACGACGACGTCCGGGCGGCCGCGGTGCGGGCGTCGGGTGCGCCGGAGGCCGCGCCCGACGCGGTGCACGACGCCCGGGTGGCGGTACGGCGCCTGCGTGCCACGCTGCGCGTCTTCCGGGGCTGCACGGCGCCCGAGCCGGGCACGGTCGAGGCCCTCACCTGGTGGGTGCGCACCCTCGGCGCGGCGCGCGACGCCGAGGTGCGGCGCGCCGGCCTGGCGGCGCTCGCCGCAGACCTCGAGCGCCCGTCGCCGGACGTGCTCGCGGGGCTGGCGACGCTCGACGGCACGCTGGTCGCGGCCGACGCCGCCGCCCGGGCGGAGGTCGCGACGGCGCTCGCCTCGGCCCGGTGCCGGGACCTCACGGCGCGGCTCGACGTGCTCGCCGCCGCGCCCCCGCTGGCCGACCGGCCCGGGACGCCGGCCGCGACGGCCCTGCGACCCGGCGTCGAGCGCGAGCTGGCCCGGGTCGGGCGCCGCGCGGGTCCGGTGGCCGCGTGGCGTGACCCCGGATCGGGCGACCGGCCGGCGCCCGGCGTCGTGCACCGGCTCCGCAAGGCGGCCCGGCGGGCGCGCTATGCCGCCGAGGTGCTCGCCGGCTCCGGGGACCTCGCCACGGACCGGTGGGCGGACGACGTCGTCGCGCACCATCGCGAGCTGCAGGACCTGCTGGGCAGCGTGCACGACGCGGACGTGCTGCGCGCGACCCTCCTCGACCTGTCCGGGCCGCGGACCGCCGCGGCCGTCGCCGCGTGCGTGCGGCTGGGCGACGAGCGCGCGGCGCAGGCTCTCGCCGCCGCGGCCGCGGCCGTCCGCTGAGGGGCCGAGAGACCTTCGAGCACGCGATCCGTACCGCCGGACGGAGGGTTGGCGGTACGGATCGCGTGCTCGAGGTGACGGTCAGTGGCCGCCGGAGACCAGGAAGACCAGACCGAAGGCGATGGCGCCGACCACGACGCCCATGCAGGCGATGGCGCCGGCGAGGCGGGCCGCCGACGGGCGCGGGATGGCGACCACGCGCGACGTCGGAGCGTCGTTCGCGTCGCCACCGCGCGGAGCGGACGACGGCGCGGCCTGCGCCGCCGCCGGGTCGGCCGACGTCGTGCCGGCCAGCAGCCGCAGCCCGAGCGCGAAGAGCGCGGGGATACCGGCGCCGACGATCAGCCCGGCCACGAGGACCTGGCCGAGGGCGCCCCACTCGATGAAGTTCATGCTCCCACCTTCGGGTTGGACGGGGCGCTGACGGTGCCCACGGCGCCGACGGCCGGCGCGACGGACGAGGCGGTGGCCACGGCGGGCACGGGCCCGACGCGCTCGCCGCCGGCCTCGCCGGTGGTGGCGGCGACGGGCTCGACGGACGCGCCCTTCTCCTCGTCCCACGCCTCGTTGACGTTGGTGTGGTCGACGGGCTTGCGGCGCGACGCGACCCAGATGGCCGCCGAGGTGACGACCAGCAGCAGGAAGACGGCGATCGTGCCGGCGGCGCCGCCGATGGACGACTCGAGCCAGTGGCACAGCGCGCCGACCAGGCCGGCGGCGGGGAGGGTGACCATCCAGGCCACGAACATGCGGCCCGCGACGCTCCACCGGACCTTCGCGCCCGGCATGCCGACGCCGGACCCGAGCACGGAACCGGTGGCGACGTGCGTCGTCGAGAGCGAGAAGCCGAAGTGGCTGGACAGCAGGATGACGGCGGCGGACGACGTCTCGGCGGCCATGCCCTGGCGGGTGTCGATCTCGACAAGCCCCTTGCCGAGCGTGCGGATGACGCGCCAGCCGCCCAGGTAGGTGCCGACCGCCATCGCGACGGCGCAGGACACGATGACCCAGAACGGCACGCCGGAGTCGGCCGGCACGGCGCCGCCCGCGATGAGCGCGAGCAGGATGATGCCCATCGACTTCTGCGCGTCGTTGGTGCCGTGCGCCAGGGAGACGAGCGACGCGGAGCCGATCTGGCCCCAGCGGAAGCCGCGGTTCGTCACGTCCTGCGGCACGCCGCGCGTCAGGCGGGCCACGAGCCAGGTGCCCACGCCGGCCACCGCGATGGCGACCACGGGGGCGATGAGGGCGGGCACGAGCACCTTGGCGATCACGCCCTCCCACAGCACGCCCGACGTGCCGACGGCGGCGAGCACGGCGCCCACCATGCCGCCCACGAGGGCGTGCGAGGAGCTGGAGGGGATGCCGAACAGCCAGGTGATGAGGTTCCACACGATGCCGCCGACCAGGCCGGCGAGCACGACGGGCAGGGTGATCACCCCGGCGTCGACGATGCCCTTGGCGATCGTGGCGGCCACGGCGAGGGAGAGGAAGGCGCCGACGAGGTTGAGGACGGCGGACAGCGCGACGGCGGTCCGGGGCTTGAGGGCTCGGGTGGCGATGGAGGTGGCCATCGCGTTGCCCGTGTCGTGGAACCCGTTCGTGAAGTCGAAGGCGAGTGCGGTCACGACGACGAGCGCGAGCAGAAGCGTCTCGGTCACGGCACCCATCGTGGGGGGTGAACCCGAGCGTTTTCGACCGCCGGTGGGCCGTTCGGTGAACTGTTCCGGGACTGTTCACCTGTTGTTCATCTGGCAGCGGCGTGTCGTGCTCGCGCGTGGCGGACGGCGTCCGCGAGAGCTACCGCGGGGGTGGCGCGGAGCCTCCGTAGTGCGCCGCCAGACGGCGCAGCCCCTCGTCGACGCTCACCCCGGGAACCCAGCGCAGGTCGCGGTGCGTGGCGCGCTGGTCGAACCAGTGCGCGGTGGACAGCTGCTCGGCCAGGAAGCGCGTCATGGGCGGCTCGTCGGCACCGGGGCGCACCCTCCAGACGGCCTCGACGAGGCCGCCGGCCGACCGCGCCAGGCCCGCGGGCACGCGCCACGCGGGGGGCCGCACGCCCGCGGCACGGCAGATGCCGGACAGCAGGTCGGCCACGGTGCGTGGCTCGCCGTTCGTCAGCACGTACGCCCGGCCGCCGACGACGTCGGGCGTGTCGGCGAGGCGGTCGAGGGCCGCGAGCATCCCGTCGGCGGCGTTGTCCACGTAGAGCGTGTCGATGAGCGCCGCGCCGCGCCCCAGCAGCGGCAGGCGGCCGCGGGCCGCGCGGTCGACGACGCGCTCCACGAGCTGGGTGTCCCCCGGACCCCAGACGATGTGCGGCCGGACGGCGACCACGCGCATCCCTCCGCGACCGGGTCCTGCGCCGGCGGCGTCCCGACCCAGGGCGAGCACCTCCGCGCCGGCCTTGGTGCGCGCGTACTCGCCGCGCGCCCCCTCCGGGTCGGCCGGGGTGGCCGGCGCCCCGACCAGGGAGGTCCCCAGGTGCGCGACCGACGGCGAGGACACCTGCACGAACCGGCGCACGCCCGCGCGCTCGGCGGCGTCCAGCAGGGTCCGCGTGCCGCCGACGTTCACCTCGTGGAACTCCGCCGGCGAGCCCGCCAGCGACACCTTGGCCGCCAGGTGCACGACCGCGTCGGCCCCGTCGACGGCCCGCGCGACGACGTCCGCGTCGGTGACGGAGCCGAGCACGTCGGCCGCGCCGTCGACGCCGGACGGGCGCCGCTGGAGCGTGCGCACGGCGTCGCCCCTGGCCACCAGGGCGCGGGCCACCGCGCCGCCCAGCAGCCCGGACGCGCCGGTCACCAGGACGGTCCCACGGGGCGCGGGGGCGGTCACGGGTGACCCACCCGCCCGCCGGTGAGCACCCGGTCGGCCCAGGACGCGAGCCGGGTGCGGTCGATCTTGGAGTTGTGCCGCACGTCGGTGGGCATGCGCGGCACGACCAGCACGGCCGCGAGGGGTACCGGCGACGCGGCGCGGACGGCGGCCGCGAGCTCGTCGGGCGCGAGGCCGGGGCGGCGCGCGCGCCCTGTACCGTCGTCGACCGTCTCGACGACGGCCACCGCCTGGTGCACCCCCGCGGGCCCGACGCCGACGACGGCGGCGCGCCGGACCTCGGGCACCCGCTCCACGTGCTGCTCGGTGCCCACCGGCGCCAGGGGCCCGTCGGCCGTGCGCAGCACGTGCGCGAGGCGCCCCTCGATCCACAGGCGGCCCCGGTCGTCCAGGTGCCCGACGTCGCCCGTGCGGTGCCACCGGCCCGGCGGGGTGTCGCGCTCGGCCTCGACGTCGGTGAGCCACAGGCGGTCGTAGCGCTCCTTGAGGTGCCCGGCACGCACCAGGACCTCGCCCAGCACGCCCGGGGCCCCGGACGGCGCGCCCGTCGCCGCGCCGTCGTCGTCGAGCGCGCTGACCAGCACCTCGCCGCCGCCGACGGGCCGGCCCACGCAGACGCCGGCGTCGGGCGCCTCGGCGGCCTCCCGGATCCCGCCGAGCGTGATGTCGGTGACGAGGAGGCACTCCGTCATCCCGTACGGCGTGTGCGGGGTCGCGGACGGCATGAGCTCGGCCGCCGAGCCCAGCAGCTCGGCCGAGATCGGGGCGCCCGTCGAGAGGAACGTCTGCACCCGCGCGAGGGCCTCCCGGTCCCCGGCGTCCAGGACGTCGGCGGTCGCGACGACGTTGAGGATCGCCGCCGGGGACAGGAAGACGATGCGCGCGTCCGAGGCCCGCACCGCGTCGGCGACGGCCCGCGCGGTGAGCGTGGCCGGCGACGACACCTCCATCACGGGCGTGACGGACCGCGTGCCGAGGGCCGGCCCCAGCAGCGCGAACGGGGCGAAGCCGGTGACCAGGCCCGTCTCCGGGCGGACGTCGAAGTGCGCGGCGAGCGCGTCCCGCAGCGCGGACAGCTCGGCGTGCCGGTAGACGACGCCCTTCGCCGGCCCGGTCGAGCCCGACGTGAACAGCACGGCGGCCTCGTCCTGGGGTCCGGGCTCCGGCGGCAGCGGGCGTCCCTCGCCGGCCCGGGCGACGTCGACCAGCTCGTGCGTCACCCCGAGCGCGCGGCGCACGGAGGGCGCCAGCGGCTCGGCCGAGATCCGCACCCCGGGCCAGCCCAGCGCCCGTGCCGCGGCCAGGGCCTTGCGCTGCGCGACGACGAACCGCGGCCACGCGCCCCGCTGCGCGCGCGTCAGGCCCCGCACGCCCAGCCCGGCGTCGGCCACCACGACGACCGCGCCGATCCGCAGGCACGCGTACACCAGCGCCGTCAGCGTCGGCCCCGGCTCCACCAGCAGCGACACTCGGTCGCCGTGCCGCACCCCGATGCCGTGCAGCCCGGCCGCGATGCGCCGCACCTGCCGGTCCAGCGCCCGCCAGCTCGCGGTGAACGGCCGCCCGTCCGCCGTCGTGGAGGTCGTCATGTCCAGCACCGCCGGCGCGTCGTCGTCGGCCCGCGCGTCCAGCGCCGTCCACAGCGGCACGAACGGTGTCGCGGAGTCGTCCGGCGAAGCGGACGGCGAGGTGATGCTCGAGGCGGAGGGGTCGGGAACCTCGGGCACGGATGTACGAATTCCCGAAGTGGAGGGCCCCCTGGGGCCCGTGAACGCATCCGTGCCCGGGGTTGCCGACCCCTCCGCCGACAGCACCTCAGGCAGGAACCGGAAGAGAGCAGGAGTCCAGTCCGCGTCCTCGGCGATCAGGTGCCCGGCGTCGGCGAACCGGTGCACGTGCGCGTGCGGCAGCCGCCGGACGAGGTCGTCGAGGTACCGGTCGGAGAAGATCGGGTCGTGCGGCCCCCACAGCAGGACGGCGGGCACGGTGAGCCGGGCGACGCCGGCGGCGATGCGGTCCAGCTCGGGCGCGCTGGGGTGGGCGCCGTCCACAGGGATGTCGGCGACGAAGCCCTCGATGCCGTCACGCTCGTCGGCGGAGAGGTAGGGCAGGCGGTACGCGGCGGCGACGTCGGCGGCCAGCCGGGGGCGGGCCAGCGACAGCGTCGTCTCCAGGAAGGCACGGGTGGTGCGCGTGCCGAGGCGGTGCACGGGCCCGGCGAGGGCGAGGCGCAGGGGCGCCGGGACGGGCGCGTCGTCCGGCTGGTGCACGGCCGTGTTGAGCAGCGCGACGCCGGCGAGCAGGTCGGGGTGGTCGACCGCCCAGCCGAGCGAGACGACGCCGCCCCAGTCGTGGCCGAGCGTCACGACCGGCCCCGTCAGGCCGAGCGCGTCGGTGAACGCGCCGAGGTCGGCGACCCGGCGCGCGAGCGGCCGGTGCTCCCCGGTGCGCTGCGACAGGCCCATCTCGAGCTGGTCGACGGCGACGACGCGCCACGCGGGCGCGCCGGCGCCGGCGGCGTCCAGCGCGTCGGCGACCAGCCGCCGCCACAGGTACGACCAGGTGGGGTTGCCGTGCAAGGCGAGCACGGTGCCGACGGGCTCGTGACCGCGCGCCGCGAGCTCGGGCCCGTTGTCGAGGTAGTGCCACGACGCGCCGCGCGCGTCGGTGAGCACGTGGCTGTGGCGCGCGTCGAGGCCGGGCAGGCCCGGCGGCACGGTGTCGGCGGGGCGGGGGGTCGTGGAGGGCACGGTGCGGGTCGCCACCGTCACCACGCGAGCTCCAGCATCGCCGTGTTGATACCGGAGCCGACGCCCATGAGCAGCACGCGGTCCCCGGCGCTCAGCGAGTCCTGCTGCTCCACCAGCGTGATGGGCACCGACGCCGGGCCGACGTTCCCGAGGCGCTCGTACGTGGTGGGCACCTTGGCGCGGTCGAGACCGACGGCCTCGACGATGGCGTCGGTGTGCACGCGCGAGACCTGGTGGGTGACGTAGCGGTCCATCGTCGCCCAGTCCCAGTCCGCGACGGCGTCCTTCCAGGCGTCGACGACGAGCTCGAGGCCGCCGTCGAGCAGCGCCTTCGCGTCCGTGAACATGCCCTCGGTGCTGCCCACGCACAGGTCGTGGAACCTCGTGGCGGCGCGCGTGACGCCGCCGAGGACGCGGTGGCCCTCGGGGTGCTCGTCCGTGCGGCCCAGGACGGCCGCGGCGGAGCCCGAGCCGAGGGTGAGGGACGCGAACTCCTGCATGAAGTCGTCGCGGCTGCGGTCCTCGCGCAGCAGCCGCTCGATGGTGCGGTCGTGGATGATGTCGGCGTCCTCGCCGTCGACGACGACGGCGTACCGGACCTGCCCCGACTCGATCATCCCGGCGGCGAGGCTCATGCCGTTGATGAAGCCGAGGCAGGCGTTGGCGACGTCGAAGTTCACGGCCGACGACGGCAGGCCGAGCCCGTGGTGCAGCCGCACCGCGACGGACGGCTCGAGGTGCCGGCGCGTCACGGAGGTGTTGATCAGCAGGCCGACGTCGGCGGCCTCGACACCAGCGACGGCGAGCGCCTCGCGCCCGGCGGCGACGGTCGCGTCGTCCACGTCCTCGTCGGCGGCCCAGGCGCGCCGTTCCCGCACGCCGGCGACGCGCTCGAGCAGCGAGGTGGGGAGCCGCAGGCGCCGCAGCGCGGGGGCGAGCCGCTGCTGCACGGCGGCCGAGGTCCGCACCCCGGCCGGGATCCTGCTGGTCACGGCCAGCAGGGAGACACCTGCGAACCTGGTGGTGGCGTTTCCTGACACACGAGCTCCAGACGACCGGTCGTGCGTGCCGCACGGAGCCGGCTCAGCGACGAGTTGGCGGGGCCGCACGACCCCGGCCCCGCGACGTTACGACGTCCGAGGCCCGCCCGCCGTTCCAACCCCGCGATGTGGGATCGGCCACGCAGGGTTCACCCGGGACGCGCACCGGACGCCCGGACGTCCCTCACGCCGCGCCGAGGACGTCGAGCGTCCACGCGTGCTCGAACGCGATCTCCTCCCAGCGCGCGTAGCGCCCGGAGACGCCGCCGTGCCCGGCGGACATCTCGATCTTCAGCAGCGCCGGGGCGCCGGCGGCCCGCAGCCGCGCGACCCACTTGGCGGGCTCGACGTACAGCACGCGCGTGTCGTGCAGGGACGTCGTGGCCAGGACCCGCGGGTAGGCCGACGCGTCGTCGGGCACGTTCTCGTACGGCGCATACCCCTTCATGCGGCCGTACACCTCGGGATCGTGCAGGGGGTCGCCCCACTCGTCCCACTCGACGACGGTGAGCGGCAGCGTCGGGTCGAGCATCGAGGTGAGCGCGTCGACGAACGGCACGCCGGCGAGCACGCCCGCGAACAGGTCGGGCGCCAGGTTGAGCGCCGCGCCCACGGTGAGCCCGCCCGCGCTGGCGCCGTCGGCCACCATCCGCTCCGGCGACGTCCACCCCGTCTCCACGAGGTGCCGCCCGCACGCGACGAGGTCGCTGAAGGTGTGCTCCTTGGCCGCGAGCTTGCCGTCGTCGTACCAGTGCCGGCCCAGCTCGCCGCCGCCGCGCACGTGCGCGACGGCGAAGACGACGCCACGGTCGAGCAGGCTGAGGCGCGGGACGGAGAAGTACGGGTCGATGCTCGTCTCGTACGCGCCGTACGAGTACAGCAGCAGCGGCGCGGGCTCGGCGCGCGTCCCGGACCCGTCGAGCGTCACCGCGTCGCGCCGCCACACCAGGCTGATCGGCACGCGCGTGCCGTCCTCGGCCGTCGCCCACTCGCGGTGCTGGGCGTAGTCGGCCGGGTCGTAGCCGCCGAGCACGGGCTGCCGCTTGCGCACGTGCCGCTCACCGGTGGCGAGGTCGACGTCCACCACGGTGGCGGGCGTGACGAACGACGTGTGCTGCACCCGCAGCAGCGGCTGCTCCCACGCGGGGTTCGCGTCGAGGGCCACGGAGAACAGCGGCTCGTCGACGTCGATCTCCCGCGCCGTCCACGGCTGGTCCGCGGTGGTGCGCGCGGTGTCGGCAAGGTCCACGACGGCGACGCGCGGCAGCGCCTCGCGCCGCAGGCTCAGCACCACGTGGTGGGCGAAGGCGTCCACGCCCTCGAGCCGCACGTCCGGGTCGTGGGGCACGACGACGCGCGCCTGCGCCGGGTCCAGCGGGGTCGCCGTCGCGCCGTCGCCCGTCGCGGGGACGTCCGTCACGACCAGCTCGAAGTTCTCCGCGCCGTCGTTGTGCAGCACGAGGAGCGCGTCGCGCCCCTCGCCGTCCCCCATCACGGCGTGCTCCACCGTGTACTCGACGTCGTCCCGCCGCTCCCACACGACGCGGAACTCGCCCGTCGGGTCGTCGGCCTCCAGGACGCGCGCCTCGCTGGTCGTCTTGGACCCGGCCTCGATCACCAGGTAGCGGCGCGAGCGCGTGAGCCCGACGCCGATCCAGAACCGCTCGTCGGGCTCCTCCAGCACCAGCACGTCGTCGGACGACGGCGTGCCGACCTCGTGCCGCCAGATCCGGTACGGCCGCCACGCGTCGTCGACCGTGGGGTAGAAGACGTACCGGCCGTCGGGCGTGAGGACGGCGCCCGGGAACGTGTCCTCCACGACGTCGGGCAGGTCCGTGCCCGTGGTCAGGTCGCGCACGCGCAGCGTGAACCGTTCGTCGCCCTGGGTGTCGACGGCGTAGGCCAGCCGCGCGCCGTCCTCGGACACGTCGAACGAGCCGAGGGAGAAGAAGTCGTGGCCCGCGGCCGCGGCGTTCTGGTCGAGCAGCACCTGCTCGCCCGCCGGCACCGTGCCCGCCTCGATGCGCGGGGGCGCCCACTCCCCCGCGGCGGGCACGCGCGCGTGGATCGGGTACTGCCGGCCCTCCTCGGTGCGCGTGTAGTACCAGGCCCCGCCCATCCGCACGGGCACCGACAGGTCGGACTCGAGCGTGCGCGCCTTGATCTCGTCGAAGACCGCCTGCCGCAGCGGCGCCAGGTGCGCCAGCTGCGCCTGCGTCCACGCGTTCTCCGCCTCCAGGTGCGCCAGCACCTCGGGCGAGGACTTGTCGCGCAGCCACTCGTAGTCGTCGACGACCTCGTCGCCGTGGTGACGGCGGACCGTGGGGCGGCGCTCCGCGACGGGAGCGCGGTCGGGGACGGCTCCAGGGGAGGCGTCGTCGGAGGCTTCGAGGTCAGTGGGAGCGGTCAGGTCGTCGGGCACCCGGCCAGCCTAGGTCCGCGGCGGCGAGGCGCGGATTCCGCCCGCGTGATGCCGGACTGTGACCTGGATCTGTCATTTGGGTCACATTTTCGTGGCTACACTCGCGGCACGCTCGCGAAACGCCGGGGATACATGGGGCCTTTAGTGTCCCTGCATCGACGGGGTGAGCGGGCGGAACCCCGGGCTCGCCCCCGGGGGAACGACATCGACACACGGAGGACCCGGCCGATGACGACGGACCGACCGACCAGGGCGATCGCACTGCGCCGCACGGTGGCAGCACTCGCGATCGCCCTCGCACCCGCTGTGCTCGCCTCGCCACCAGCGCAGGCGACGCCGGGGGCAGACGTGGCGCACACCAGCAGCGCCGTCACCAGCACCAGCACAGGAAGTACCACCGGCACGAGGGTCGCGACCACCGTCGCGACCGACTGCAGACCCGACGACTCGACGGCCTGCGTCGCCGTCGTCGTCATGAACGACGCGGGCGACCGGATCGCCGACGCCGAGGTGACCATCACCGGGCCCGGCGGCTTCGACGAGACCGTCACCACCACGGCCGACGCTCCCGTGTCGGTGGCGGTGCCCGAGGTCGGCCGCTACATCCTCACCCTCGACCCCGCGTCCCTGCCTGCGGGCGAGCAGCTGCCGGAAGGCGCGTCGACCGAGCTCCAGGTCACCGCCCAGACCGGCGGCACCGGACGGGCCGCCTTCCGGGTCGGCGGCGAGGCGGTGGCCTCCGAGAGCCCCAGCGCCGAGGCCACCACGGCGGCACCGGGCGGCGACGACGGCACCGACGCGGGCACCGACACCACCACCGAGGGTGACGGCGTCGCGACGGCGCCGGAGGGCGACGCCTCCGAGCGGGCGTTCTCCTGGGGCCAGGTGTGGCAGCAGTTCGGCTCCGGCATCCGCTTCGGCCTGCTGCTCGCGCTCGCGTCCATCGGGCTCAACCTCGTCTTCGGCACCACCGGGATGTCGAACTTCGCCCACGGCGAGCAGTTCGCCCTCGGTGCCGCGCTCGGCTTCATCGCCATCAACCAGATGGGGATGTCGATCTGGGTCGGTGGCCTGCTGACCATCGCCGTCTGCGCCCTCACCGGCGTCGCGCAGGATGCGGCCATCTGGCGCCCGCTACGCCGCAGAGGCACTCCCGTGATGCAGCTGATGATCGTCTCGATCGGGTTGTCGATCACGCTGCAGTACGTGATCCAGCTGCTCATCGGCGGCGGGTCGGAGCGCATCCTGTCGGCCAACCCGCGGCCCCTGACGCTGCTCGGGATCACCCTCAGCACGACGTCGTGGATCTCGATGGCGGTCGCGCTGGTCTGCCTGATCGGCTTCGCGCTCTTCCTCACCCGCACCCGGCTGGGCCGGGCCACCCGCGCCGTGTCCGACAACCCGGCCCTGGCCTCGGCCACCGGCATCGACCCCGACAAGGTGGTCCGCGTCGTGTGGATCCTCGCCACCGCGTTCGCCGCGCTGGCCGGGCTCATGTGGGGCATCTCGTTCGGGTCGTTCAACTGGCAGCTCGGCGTGCAGCTGCTGCTGCTCATGTTCGCGGCCGTGACCCTCGGCGGGCTCGGCACCGCCTTCGGCGCCCTCGTCGGGTCGATCCTCATCGGCCTGGTCGTCGAGCTGTCCAACCTCGTGATCCAGAGCGACCTGCGGTACGCGTCGGCGCTCGTGATCCTCATCCTCGTGCTCCTGATCAGGCCGCAGGGCATCCTGGGCCGCCGCGAGCGGATCGGCTGAAGGGAGACCGACCATGGACGAGTTCCTCAGAATCCTCACCCAGTCGCTCGCCGAGCTCATCGCCCCGACGACGGCGGCCTACGCCGTCGCGGCGATCGGCCTCAACCTGCACTTCGGGTACACGGGCCTGCTCAACATGGGCCAGGCGGGCTTCATGCTGCTCGGCGCGTACGGCTTCGGCATCGCGACGATCGCCGGTGCCCCGTTCTTCGTCGCGCTGCTCGTCGCCCTGATCGCGGGGCTGTTGTTCGCTCTGGTCCTCGGCATCCCGACGCTGCAGCTGCGCGGCGACTACCTGGCGATCGTCACCATCTCCGCCGCGGAGATCATCCGGTGGATCGGGCGGTCCACCTGGTTGCAGGAGTGGACCGGCGGGGCCTCCGGGCTCCAGGGCCGCAACTACAAGGGCACCTTCCAGGACCTGTCACCCCTGCCCGACGGTCGCACGGTGATCGGGCCGCTCGAGTACATCAACACCGGCTCCGACTCCTGGTGGACGCGCCTCTTCGCGTGGGGCGTCGTCGCCCTGGCCCTGCTGTTCGTCTGGCTCATCACCCGCAGCCCGTGGGGCCGCGTCCTCAAGGGCATCCGCGAGGACGAGGACGCCGTGCGGGCGCTCGGCAAGAACGTGTACTCGTACAAGCTGCAGTCGCTGGTGCTGGGCGGCATGCTCGGCGCGCTCGGCGGCGTCCTCTACGTGCTGCCGATCACCATCGCCCCGGACGCGATGGGGCGCACCATGACGTTCTTCGTGTGGACCGTGCTGCTGCTCGGCGGGGCCGCGACCGTCTTCGGCCCGGTGCTCGGCGCGATGATCTTCTTCGGCGCCTACATGTTCATGCGCACCGGGATGCGCGCCCTGTCCGAGAACACCGGGGTGGGAGAGATCATCAGCACCACCAACGTGGAGCAGATCGGCGGCATGCTGGTGGGTATCACCCTCATGCTCCTCGTGATCTTCAGGCCGCAGGGCATCCTCGGTAACAAGAAGGAGCTGGCCTTCAATGTCCGCTGACATGTCCGAAGAGACCACAGCCGGCGACCAGCCCGAGTCCGTCGTCGACGCGGCGGCCGCGGCCGCCGTCGCCCCCACCTCCGCCGTCGCCGCCGAGGCGCGCGACGACCTCGCGCAGGTCGAGCCCGTCGTCGGGGCGCCCAAGCCGGACGCCATCCTCGTGGCCGACGACGTCGTGCGCCGCTTCGGCGGCATGACGGCGGTCGACGTCGCACACCTCGAGGTGCAGCGCGGCGCCATCACGGCGCTCATCGGCCCCAACGGCGCCGGCAAGACGACGTTCTTCAACCTGCTCACCGGCTTCGACACCCCCGAGAGCGGGCGCTGGAGCTTCGAGGGGAAGTCGCTCGCCGGCAAGAGCGGGGCTCGCGTCGCCCAGCAGGGGATGGTGCGCACGTTCCAGCTCACCAAGGCGCTGTCGCGGCTCACGGTGCTGCAGAACATGCTGCTCGCGTCCCCGAAGAACCCCGGCGAGCGCTTCTGGCTCTCCTGGCTGCCGTTCACCTGGCAGGGGCACGAGAAGGCCGCCACCGAGAAGGCGATGGAGATCCTCGCCCGGTTCAAGCTCGACGCGAAGGCCGACGACTTCGCCGGGTCGCTGTCCGGCGGGCAGCGCAAGCTGCTCGAGATGGCGCGCGCCCTCATGACCGACCCGACGATGATCATGCTCGACGAGCCGATGGCGGGCGTGAACCCCGCCCTCGTGCAGTCCCTCCTGGGGCACGTGCAGGCGCTGCGGGACGAGGGCATGACGGTCCTGTTCGTCGAGCACGACATGCATGCCGTGCGGCACATCTCCGACTGGGTGGTGGTGATGGCGGAGGGCCGGATCGTGGCCGAGGGCCCGCCGGCGACCGTCATGCAGGACCAGGCCGTGGTCGACGCGTACCTCGGCGCCCACCACGACACCGACCTGGGCGACGACTCCCTGCTCGACCCCGAGATCCTGGCCCGCCTCGAGGCCGAGGAGGAGAAGCGATGAGCGACACCTCGACACTCACGACCCCCGCGCACCCCGGCGGCGTCCCCGAGGGGAAGGAGCTCCTGCTGCGGGCCGACAACCTCGTCGCGGGCTACCTGCCCGGGGTGCACATCCTCGACGGCTGCTCGATCGAGGTGGGCAAGGGCGAGCTGGTCGGCATCATCGGCCCCAACGGTGCCGGCAAGTCCACACTGCTCAAGGCGTTGTTCGGGCTGGTCAAGATCCACTCCGGCACCGTGACCCTCGGCGGTGAGGACATCACCGGGATGAAGGCGAACACCCTCGTGGCGCGCGGCGTCGGGTTCGTGCCGCAGACCAACAACGTCTTCCCGTCGTTGTCGGTCGAGGAGAACATGCGGATGGGGGTGTACCTGCGCCCAAGGGTCTTCGACGAGCGCTGGTCGTTCATCCGCGACCTGTTCCCCGTGCTGCACGAGCGCCGCACCCAGCGGGCGGGCGCCATGTCCGGAGGCGAGCGGCAGATGGTGGCCATGGCCCGGGCGCTCATGATGAACCCGTCGGTGCTGCTGCTCGACGAGCCCTCGGCAGGCCTGTCCCCGGTGCGTCAGGACGAGACGTTCCTGCGCACCCGGATGATCAACAAGGCCGGCGTGTCGATCATCATGGTGGAGCAGAACGCCCGCCGCTGCCTGCAGATCTGCGATCGCGGCTACGTGCTCGACCAGGGCAAGGACGCGTACACCGGCACGGGGCGCGAGCTGCAGTCCGACCCGAAGGTCATCTCCCTGTACCTCGGCTCCCTCGCCGAGGACACGAAGTAGCCCCACCCCCGCCGAGGTAGTTCGCATCGCGCCGAGGTAGTTCGATTCGGGCCGAGGTAGTTCGGGCCCGGCCAGGGAGGCACCTCGCGAGTACGGCGGCGGCCGCTCAACAGAGCAGCCGCCGCCGTTGCCGCGGGAGGATCGGTCGTCGTTCAGGCGGTCAGCCCGAGCAAGGCACGACGCCGAGCGACGAGGTACGCGCGGCGCAGGCGCTGCTCCAGCGCCGCCAGGTCGTCCAGCTCCTCCCACCGGACCCGGACGACCATCCACCCGGCGGCCTCGAGCGCACTCTGCCGAGCCTCTTCGCCGCGGAGCACGCGCTCGACGTCGACGTCGTCGTACTTGACCAGTCCGTCGAACTCCACAGCGAGGCGAACGTCCGCCCAGCCCAGATCGACGTAGAACGTCCCCCGCACGGTCGGCACCTCGAGCTGGCACTCGGGTCGCGGTAGCCCGACGTCCGAGGCAGCGAGCCTCGTCACCGTCTCTCCTGGCGACCCCGAGCGCGGGTCGCACAGGTCGAGGATCTCTCGTGCCTGGACGACGCCCCGCTTGCCCCGGGACGCGGACACGATGCGGGAGACCTCCGCCGGGTCGGCACCGCGGCGGAACAGCGAGTCGCACGCGACCAGCGCGCCGTCGCGCGGGAGGGCACGGATGCAGTCGACCAGCGTGCGCGCGAGCGACGTCACCGGGATGCCGCGGACGTCGGCCCGGTCCTGCTGCGGCATCGGCGTGTGGTGACGACGCACCGACGGTTCGCCCTCCCCGTCCACGTGGGGGTTCCCTTCGCGCGTGAGATGCACGAGCTGCGGCGTGCGATACGTCCACGCCCCGTGAAGCATCGCCGCGGTCTCGTGGCTGAACCACAGCGGCGCCGCGGTGCCGTCTGCCACCTCGCGCACCAGGGCGAGGATCGCCTCCTCGTGAGAGGGCGGCACGACGACGTCGTCGGCCGGGACGAGCTCCAGCGCGTCCGGCACGAGGGGCGGGTGCGTGGCGTCTGCCGAGAGCATCGTGGGCAACGGCGAGCCGGGAGCGTTCATGCTGTCGAGGATTCCGGTGATGCGCCTGATCGCAGGAAGGTGTTCGGCCTCTCTCATGGATGAACCGTCGCGCGACGACCCTGCCGAATGCGGCTTTCCTCCCTCGCGGATCGGCTGTTCGTGGACAAGCCCTGCCTGTGGGCAGCGTCTGAGGCGCAGAGATCTGGGACAACGTCCTCGGACTACCTCGCGGAGGTTTGAACTACCTCGGCACGACACGTGCTACCTCGGCACGATCTGGACTACCTCGGCACGACACGTGCTCCCTCGGCACGACACGTGCTCCCTCGGCACGATCCGGACTACCTCGGCACGACGACGGCCCGGCCGCTCTGTGCGAGCGTCCGGGCCGTCGTCGTGCCGAGGTCAGCGAGCGAGGATCACTCCTCGATCTTGCCCTCGATCTGCCGCTGGTAGGTGTAGGTGTTGTCGGCGCCGTACTTGTAGATGCCGATGAACGCGGACGTCGGGTCGTTCGAGTCGTTGAGCGGCCCGATGCCGGACTTGCCGACGTAGTTGATGTCGTCGCCGGCCTCGAGCGCCTTGACGCCCTCCTCGAACGACGTGACCTCGGTGCCGCCGTCGGCACCCGACACCGCACGGATGTTCTTCGAGATCGTGGCGCCGTCGGTGCCGTCGCCCTTGACCGCCGCGAGCGCGGCGAGGACGACAGCGTCGTACGACTCGGCGGAGTAGGAGAAGTCGTTGAGCTCGCCGCTCTCGTTCTCCGAGTACCACGTCTGCAGCTGCTCGCGGAAGGCGTCGTCGGCCTGCGCGCCGGGCAGCGTGCCCTGGACGCCCTCGAGGGTGCCCGGGTCGAAGTCGTCGCCGTAGTTGGAGAGGTTGCCGTCGACGAAGTACGTGGTGCCGTCGAAGTCCCAGCCCTGCGCCACGAGCTCGTTGACGATGGCGGTGGTCTCCTCGAACGCGACGATCGAGATGGCGTCGGGCTTCTGCGCGAGCAGGTCGGTCACCTGGGCGCCGAAGTTCGTCTCGCCCGGCGCGAACTCGTGGCCCTCGCCGTTGCCGCCGTAGACCGCCTCGCAACCACCGGCCTCGAGCGCCTCCTGGATGTAGTCGCGCAGGCCGTTGCCGTAGGCCTCGTTCTGCACGAGGAAGCCGACCTTGCAGTGGCCGTCACCCATGATGAGGTCGGCGTGCGCCGGCCCCTGGACCGTGTCGGGCGGTGCCGTCCGGGCGAAGAACTCGCCGTACCCCGACAGGTCCGCCGCCGTGTTCGCGGGCGAGATCTGCATGACGCTGGCCTCGGCGAACTGGTCGACCACGCCGAGCGACACCGCGGAGGACGCCGCGCCGATGGCGACGGAGACGCCCTTGCCGATGAGGTCGGTCGCCGTGCTGGTCGCCACCGAGAGGTCGGTGCTGTCGCCGGAGTCGCCCCACTCGACGCTGACGTCGTTGCCGAGGACGCCGCCGGCGGCGTTGATGTCGTCGATCGCCAGACCGACGCCGGCGATCTCCGGCGGCCCGAGGAAGGCGAGGGTGCCCGTGACCGGCAGGATCGTGCCGATCTTCAACGGCTCGGCCGAGCCGCCGCCGCCCTCGCTGCTGTCGCCGCTCCCGCCGTCGGACGAGGCGCAGGCTGCGAGGCCGAGGCTGAGGACTGCCGCGAGGGCCAAGCCCTTGGCGGCCGTGGTGCGTCGGATCATGCTGTTCCCCTTTTGGAGGTAGGACATTCGCGGCTCAACACCGCATTCAGTGCCGCTGAACGTAGCGAGACTGTATGTCGCCGACGTGTCGCGCGGGTCACTCCCTGCAGATCGTGACGAACCTGTTATCTAGGTCACACTCGGCCTCTCGCGGCCCCGCATCAGGCGCGGAACTGCGTGAACGACGCGGTGACCGGGTCCGCCCCCGTGCGCCCCTCGACACCGGACTCCAGGGCGTCGATCGACGCCACCTGCGCGGCCGACAGCTCGAACGAGAAGACGTCCAGGTTCGTGGCCTGCCGCTCGGCGGACAGCGACTTGGGGATGACGATCCGCCCCTGCTGCACCGCCCACCGCAGCACGACCTGCGCGGGCGTGACGCCGAGCTCCGTCGCGGCGGCGACGACGGCCGGCGCGTCCAGGTCGGCCCCGCGACCGAGCGGCGAGTACGCCTCGACGGCGACGCCGAGATCGCGGCAGCGCTGCTGCACCGCGGCCTGCTGGAAGGTGGGGTGCACCTCGACCTGGTTCACCGCGGGCACGACGTCGGTCTCCGCGACGAGACGGTCGAGGTGCTCGACCAGGAAGTTGGACACCCCGATCGCGCGCACGGCGCCCTCGGCGAGCAGTTTCTCGAACGCGCGCCACGTCTCGACGTACAGGTCCTTGCTCGGCACCGGCCAGTGGATCAGGTACAGGTCGACCTGGTCGACGCCGAGCGCGCGGCGGGAGTCCTCGAACGCGCGCAGCGCCTGCTCGTGCCCCTGGTCCCCGTTGCGGAGCTTGGTGGTGACGAAGACGTCCTCGCGGGGGAGGCCCGACGCGCGCAGCGCCGCGCCGACGCCCGCCTCGTTGTAGTAGCCGGCGGCGGTGTCGACGTGCCGGTAGCCGAGCTCGAGCGCCTGCTCGACGTTGGCCTGGGTGCCGTCGTCGGGCACCTGGAAGACACCGAGACCGACCTGGGGGATCTCGACGTCGCCGGACAGGGGCAGGGAGGGCACGGGGGAAGTGGTCATGACACCTTTGTATCGGCCGCCCCCGACCTCGCGTCCACCGGGGTGACCACCCTGTGGACAGCCCGTGCGGCAACACTGGTGCCCGTGCTCGCGCTCGCGTACCGTTGTCCCCGTTGCAGTGCCTCGCTCGATCCGGACGGTTCCCGTCCGCGCCACGGCGATCGCATCGGAAGGACTGGTGCGGTCACCCGGCGGACCTTGGTCTCAAGAGTTGACGACGATTCACCGTGATGCGCGATCTCGACGGTCGAGGTCGTCGACACCTCTTGAAGGAGTAAGCATGGCCACCGGAACCGTGAAGTGGTTCAACAGCGAGAAGGGCTACGGCTTCATCGCCCCCGAGGACGGCTCGGCCGACGTGTTCGTCCACTTCTCCGCCATCCAGTCCCAGGGCTACCGGTCCCTGGACGAGGAGCAGCGCGTGGAGTTCGACGTCACGCAGGGCCCGAAGGGCCCGCAGGCGGAGAACGTCCGCCCGCTCTGATCTCGCTCCCGGCCGGCTGACGCCGGCCGCGTGAGTCGCACGGCCCGCACCTCGCTCGTCGGGGTGCGGGCCGTCGTCGTTGGCGGGAACGCCCGCCCCGACGCGATCGTTGAACCGTCATGGGATTCCTCGACCGACTCCTCGGCAGAACTCACGACGAGCGCACGTACCACGGCGTGCCAGGCCGGCCCGACGACGCCCGGCCGCACTCGGGTGAGGCGCCGGGGAAGCACGGCTACGCGCCGTACCCCGGCCAGCAGCCCGCCGGCCGGCCCGGCGCCGGCGGCCCCGCCGCACACCGCGACCCCGACGAGGTGGCCGTCGAGCGCTACCGCTACCTGCTGCGCACCGCGCCGCCGGACGCCGTCGAGCAGGCGCACGCCGAGGCGTTCGCCCGCCTGACGCCGGAGCAGCGGCGCCGCGTGCTCGAGGACGTCGGCTCGGGCCTCCCCGCGAACGAGCGGGCCACCTCCGACGACCCGCAGTCCCTCGCCCGCATGGCCACCCGGGCCGAGATGCGCCGGCCCGGCACGCTGGAGCGGTCGTTCCGCGGCCAGGGCGGCTCCGGCGCGCGTGGTCCGGGCTTCGGCTCGATGGTCGGCTCCAGCCTGCTCGGCACCGTCGCGGGCGTGGTCATCGGCTCGGCCGTGGCGAACGCCCTCTTCGGCCCGGCCTTCGGCGACCCGTCGCAGGACTTCGCCGGCGACGCCGGCTCCGAGGCGGGAGCCGAGGGCGGCGAGGCCGGGGGCGACGCAGGGGCGGACGCCGGCGGCGACGCCGGGTACTCGGAGGCCTCGGGCGCCGACCCCGGGTACGACGGCGGCGGCGACGCGGGCGGCTTCGGCGACTTCGGCGGGGACTTCGGCGGAGGCGACTTCGGCGGGTTCTAGACCGCCCGCTCGCACAGCCCGAGGAAGGCGCCGAGGCGGCCGAGCCCCTCGGGGGTGTGCGGCAGGTAGTCCGTGAGCTCGGGCGACCGCACGACGATCGCGCACCACTGCCCGCGGGAGACGGCCACGTTGACGCGGTGCCGGGACAGCAGGAACCCGGTGCCGCGCGGGACGTCGTGCGGGGAGGACGCCGCGAGCGTGACGATCGCGACGGGCGCCTCGGTGCCCTGGAACCGGTCCACCGTGCCCACCCGCACGCCGTCGAGCCCGGCGCCGTCGAGCGCGCGCCGCACGGCCCACACCTGGGCGTTGTAGGCGGCGAGCACGACGACGTCACGCGGCTCCAGCGGGCGTGCGGGCTGCCCGGCACCCGGGGTCCAGGCACGCCCGACGACGCCTGCCGCCTGCCGCACCACCTCCTGCGCCTCCTCGGGCGACGCGACGCCGCGGCCCACGTGCCGGACGGGCACGTGGTGCACTCCGGGGGCCACGCCGTCGAGCCGGCGCCGGGCCGCGGTCTCGTGGGCCCCCAGCCGCCCCTCGTACGCGAGCTGGGACACCGCCTCGCAGAGGGCGGGGTGCATCCGCCACGACCGCGCCAGGAAGTAGCCGAGCCCCGGCGGCAGCACGTCGCGGCCGTCCGCGAGCCAGCCGAGCGCCGACCGGTCGACGGGCTCGGGGTGACGCCCGCGGCTGACCTGCGGCAGCTGCTGCGGGTCCCCCAGGAGCAGCAGGCGACGTGCGGACCGGGAGACCGCGATCGTGGACGCGAGGGAGAACTGGCCGGCCTCGTCCACGACCAGCAGGTCGAGGTCGTCGTCCGGCCAGCGGCCGGGGTGCGCGAAGTCCCAGGCCGTGCCGCCGACGACGCCCGGGCCGCGGCGGGAGAACTCGGCCAGGTCGTCGCCCGGCAGCTCCGCGCACACCGCGGCGTCCGACGGGGCGTGCGGGGCCCCGTCGGACGGCCGCTTCCTGGCTACCCGCTCGGCGGGGACGCCGGCCTTCTCGACGACGGCGCGCAGCATGTTCTCCACCGCCGCGTGCGACTGCGCGACGACGCCCACCCGCCAGCCCTCGGCGACCAGCGCTGCGACGACGTGCGAGCCGACGTGCGTCTTGCCGCTGCCGGGCGGCCCCTGTACCGCGAGGTAGGAGCGGTCGAGGTCGCGCGTCGCGGCGAGCACCGCGGTGGTGAAGTCGCCGTCGACGACGTCGGGCAGCGCCCCTCCCCCGGTCAGACGCGGTGGCCGGCGGCGCAGCAGGTCCGTGGCCGGGCCGTCGGGCAGCGCGCGATCGGTATCCCACGCCGCGAGCGCGCGCGTCGCCGCGTCCTCGAGCGCCTGCTCCTGCGGGTCGGCGCGCGGCCCGCTCGACGGCGTGAGCGCCATCGGCAGGGCGTCGAACGTCTCCGCGCCGACACGGACCTGCTCGCGCAGCAGCAGGACGTCGCGCTCACCCGCCTCGGTCTGCCGCCGGACGGCGTCGACGATCGTCGCGCCGCCGTGGAACCCGCGCACGGCGTTCGCCGGCACGGTCACCGCGTCGGGCGCGGGGTCGTCGTAGAGGACGAACGGCACCGCGCCGGCACCCAGCTCGGAGCCCTCCGACAGCCGGCCGACCAGCTCCAGCACCCGCGCCGGCGCGCGCCGCCCGTCCTCGACGAGCCAGTCCTGGACCACGGTCGCGCGTTCCACGTGAAACGTGTTCCGGCGGCCCTGCCACTCGTCCGGCGGCAGCTCGAGCCGCGAGTAGTGCTCGTGCCAGAACGGCTTGCTCTCCCGGCGCCAGTAGCCCAGCGACGCGCCGATCATCGCGAGCGCCTGCGCCTCGTCGTCGCGGGCGCCGCGGTCCTCGCCGACCCGCTCGCGCACCTCGGCCTCCAGGCCCAGCCGCCGCTCGCGCGACTCGCGCGCCACCGCCTGCCGCGGCGTCTCCGGGGCGGGCTCGACCGGCTCGGTGGGCTCGACCGGCGACGGGACCGCAGCCTCGGCCGAGGGGGTGCCCTCGGCGGCCCGGGCGTCGACCACGTCGGCCGCCCCGCGCAGCCAGTCGAACAGCCGCAGGGTGGAGACGCAGTCGTACCGGTTGTAGTCGGCGATGTCGCGCAGCAGGGCGTCGGCCTCGCCGCCGCGGCCGGCGTCGCGCAGGGCCGTGTACTCGGCGTAGGCGACGATGGACGCCGCCGCGGTGGTGACGTCGCCCGACCGCAGCTCGTCGCCCATGTACAGCGGCTCGAGCTTCTTGATCGACTTGGAGCGGTCGGAGATCCGCAGCGACGACCGCACGACGGCGTAGAGGTCCACCAGCACGCCGTCGCGCAGCAGCTGGTCCACCTCCTCCTCGTAGACGCCGTGCCGGGCGGCGATGGACAGCAGGTGCACCCGCTCGTACGACGCGTAGTGGTAGACGTGCAGGTCCGGGTACCGTCGCCGCCGCTCGGCGAGGTAGTCCACGAAGTCGACCAGGGCCTGCCGTTCCTGTGCCAGGTCGTGGGCCCAGAACGCGCGGAACGGCGGGGCCTCCCCCGCGGCGTCGGGCCGCTCGACCAGGCCGAACAGGTAGTCGAGCCCGGTCTGCTGCCCCCACTGCTCGCCCTGCGGGTCGGACCACAGAGGGTCGCCCTCGAAGTCGAAGAAGACGTCGCCCGGGCTGGGCGGCGGCAGCCGGCGCACCGCGGACGTGTCGGGCAGCTGCCAGCGGATCGTGGCGGGCTCGCCGTGGTCGTCGTAGGCCACCTCGCCGTCCCACTCCCCCGTGCCGAGCTGCAGCCGTGCCTGGTCGCGCACGCGGTCGAAGCCGCGGGCCGGCATCCCGGCGGGCGGGTCCTCGGCCTTCGCGAGCTCGTCGATGGTGGTGATGCCGCCCGCGAGGAGGCGTGCACGCTGCTGCTCGTAGACACCCCCGACGAGCAGGACGTCGCGGTGCGCGGCAGCCTCCTCGGCACAGGCGGGGCACCGGCCGCAGGCGGTGAACCGCTCGTCGCCCCAGGCCAGGGGGCCGTCGTCGGCACGGTGCGCGGCGACGACCTCCCGCAGCCGGGCCCGCCGCTGCTGGAGCACGGGCAACAGCTCGGCGAGCCGGTGGGAGCTGGTGACGCGGGTGCCGAGCACCAGGTGGACGGTGTCCGTCGGGTCGACGTGCGCGGCGGCGAGCTGGTCGGCGTACGCCGCGAGCTGCAGCAGCGCGGTCACCTTGGCCCGCCGCGCCAGCTTGGTCTCGAGGACGGCGTAGCGCGGCAGCGCGGCGGCGGCATGCTCCCCCGGACGCCCCGGACCGACGTCCAGGTCGCCCAGCGGGTCGCGGACCAGGAAGTCGGCACGGCCGTGGAACTCGCCGTCGAAGAACGTCGCCTGCGCGACGACGTCCGCACCCGCCTCGATCGCCGCGAGGGTCGCGCCGTGCGCCGCCTCCAGCCCCTCCCGCGTGAGCCGGGCCGGCGGCCCGACCTCGACGACACCGCCCGGCCCGCCGTCCGAGCGCCCGAACCGGGCCACGTACTCGTCCAGCACCCGGCGCTCGTGCGCGTCGCCCAGGGCCGCGGTCCGCTCGAGCATCACGTCAGCCTCGCGCTCGCGCCGCGGCACCCGGCCGAACAGCTCGTCGAGGCGGCGCAGCAGCCGGAACTCGCACTCGGCGGCCACGACCAGGTCGCTCGCGGAGTGCACGACGGCGGGTTCGCCGCCGCCTTCGGTGGTGCGGTCCGCGTCCAGGAGGAACATGCCCCCGGTCTACCAGCGGCGACCGACAGTCCTTGGCCCGGCTCGTGGCCGGCACCGCTCGATCGCTTGCATGCAAGTTGGATGCAAGCGTAGGTTGCCTCGGGTGACAGAACCCTCCGCGACCCCCGCGCCGCCGCTCAGCGCCGCCGAGCGCGCGTACCAGCACACCAAGGCGAAGATCCTCTCGGGGGAGGCGGCCGGCGGCGTGCTGCTGTCCGAGGGCGACGTCGCGGCGGAGCTCGGCATCAGCCGCACCCCCGTGCACGAGGCGTTCCTGCGGCTCGACGCCGAGCGGCTGCTCGCCGTCGCGCCGCGGCGGGGGGCCGCCGTCGTGCCGATGGCCCCCGACGAGGCGCGCGACGTGCTCGAGATGCGCGAGGCCGTCGAGCGTTCGACCGCCCGCCGCGCGCTGGCTCACGGGCGCCCTGCGGCCGCCGTCGTCGGCGAGCTGCGCACGCACCTCGACACGCAGCGACGCGCGGCCGCCGCGGACGACGTCCAGGCGTTCGTCGTGGCCGACTCGGCGTTCCACGGCGTGCTCGTCCGGGCGTCGCGCAACCAGACGGCGATCCAGTTCATGGGGCTGCTGCGCGACCGGCAGCTGCGGCTCATGTTCCAGCACCTGCACGTCGGGGCGGACGAGGTCGCGGCCGCGCTCGCCGAGCACGAGGCGATGCTCGCCGCCGTCGAGCAGGGCGACGCCGACACGTACTGCGACCTGCTGCACGACCACGTCCGCCGGCACCGGGGCGTCCTGTGAGGCGCCCGTGGCTCGGCGCGTTCGCCGCGCTGTTCGTCTCCTCGTGGGCCGGCAACCAGTTCACACCCGTGCTGCTCATGTACGAGGAGGTGCAGGGGTACGGCGACGCCACCGTCAACGCGTTCCTCGGCGTGTACGTGCTCGGCCTCGCGCCCGCGCTGCTCGTCGCCGGGACGCTCTCCGACCGGTTCGGCCGCCGCCCCGTGATGCTCGTGGGGACCGTCTGCGGC
Organism: Isoptericola sp. NPDC056605; assembly: GCF_042792795.1. NCBI lineage: Bacteria > Bacillati > Actinomycetota > Actinomycetes > Micrococcales > Promicromonosporaceae > Isoptericola > Isoptericola sp. NPDC056605. Next base: position 42,556 of record NZ_JBHTVT010000011.1, read on the forward strand.
ATGGTCGCGAGCGCCGTGCTCGCGCTCGGCGTCCTCGGCCCCGTCCCGATCTACGTGGGGCGGCTGCTCGCCGGCATCACGGTCGGGACGGCGACATCGGTCGGCACGAGCTGGATCAAGGAGCTCTCGCAGGTGCCCTACGACCGAGGGGCGGACGCCGGCTCGGGCGCGCGCCGCGCGTCCCTCGCGTTCACGCTCGGGTCCGCCCTGGGCGCGCTCGTCGCGGGGGCGCTGGCGCAGTGGGGCCCGTGGCCCGAGGTGCTGCCGTTCGTGGTGCACCTGGTCGTCACGGCGCCGTTCCTGCTGGTCGTGCTCCGCACGCCGGAGTCGAACGCGTTCGGCGGCGACGCCGGGCCGTGGTGGCGCGGGCTGCGGGTGCCCCCGGCGGGCCACCTCCGGTTCACGCGCGTGGTCGCGGTCGTCGCGCCGTGGATCTTCGTCGTCGCGGCGCTCACCTACGGGTACGCGCCGGTCCTGCTGCGCGACCAGACGCAGGGTTTCGGCGTGGCGTACGCCACGTTGCTCACCGTGGTGGCGCTCGGCGTGGCCGCCGTGGTGCAGCCCGCCGCCAAGCGGCTCGACGCCGTCGACTCCGCGCGCGGGCTGGCCGTCGCCGCCGGGGCCCTCACGCTCGCGGTGGCGTGCGTCGGCGCGGTGGTCGTGTCCGGCTCCCCGTGGTGGGGCGTCGGGGCCGCCGTCGTGGGTGGCGCGGGCATGGGGATCGGCCTGTCGTCAGGGCTCCTGGAGGTGCAGCGCATCGCCGGGCCGCGCCACCTCGCCGGCCTCACGGGCGTGTTCTACGCCGTCGCGTACGCCGGCTTCCTCACGCCCGCGATCATGGCCGCCATCACCCCGCCGTTCACGACGACGCAGCTCTTCGTCGTCCTCGTGGCGCTCGGCGCGGTGTCCACGGGCGTCGTGGTCGCGCACTACCGCAAGCACCTCCCGGGGGCCTGACCGGCCGTCGTCGACCCCGTCCCGGTCCCTGACGCATCGCGGGCGCATGGACCGGGGAGGGCGGTTTCCGACATAGTGGGTGCCGCTCGACGACCAAGGAGTGTCATGGCTGTGCGATTCAACCCGCCCCCGGGATGGCGGGTACCCCCGGGGTTCCGGCCCGACGCGGGGTGGGTCCCCGACCCCGCGTGGCCGCCCGCACCCCAGGGCTGGGAGTACTGGGTGGACGACGCCGCGCGTCCGGCCCGCCCCGAGACCCCGGCCGAGGCGACCACCGTCATGGCCCCCGTGCCCGCCTCCGTCACGTACGCACCGGCCGCCGTGACCACCGTCGCAGCCATGCCCCCGCAGCCCCCGCAGCCCCCGTCGCCCACGGCGACGTACGGCGCCCCTGTCGCGACCGTCTCGGCCCCGCCGCCCCCGCCGCCCGCGCCGCCCGCGGCGATCCCGGCCGCCGCTCCCCCGTACGGCCACCCCGGCGCCGAGGAGGACCGCGGAGCCGTCGCGACCGTCTCCGCCGCGCTCCGCACCGTCGGTGACCGGATCCGCACCAGCAGCGGGCGGCGGGCGGCGCGCCAGGCCGCGGACGAGGCCGAGGCCGAGCTCTCGGCCGGTCGCACGCGCGCCGGCTCCCGCGGGCGCGGCAAGCGGGGTGGCCCGCTGATCGCCGGCGTCGCCGTCGCGTGCCTGGCCCTCGGCTGCATCCTCGGCGTCTCCATCTCGATGGTGCGCAGCTCGGACGCCGCGCAGGCGCTCGTGGACGCCGACCGCATGGAGGCCGCGGCCGAGCAGGCCCAGGCCGAGGTGGACCAGCAGCGCCAGGACCTCAGCGCCCAGAAGGACGACCTCCAGAAGCGCGAGGAGTCGCTGAAGGAGCGCGAGCAGGCTGCCGAGGCCGCGGAGACCGAGCTCGCGAGCCAGAAGAAGGCGTTCGAGGACCAGCAGACCCAGAACCAGCAGCAGGCCGAGCAGCAGAAGCAGCAGGAGCAGCAGCAGCAGGACTCCGCGTGGTTCTACTGGGACTGCAACGCCGCCCGCCAGGCCGGCGCCGCACCCATCCAGAACGGCCAGCCCGCCTACCGTGGCGCGCTCGACCCCAACGGCAACGGCATCGCCTGCGAGGACGGCGAGTAGGCGCGACGGGCCGGACGGACCCGCGAGGGCTCATCGGCCGACGACGACCTCCGCGCGGGCGCCGTCGGTGAACGTGAGCTCCGCGGTGGGGCGCAGCGACGCCTCCCCGGGCGCCCAGACCGCCCACCAGCCGTCCTGGACGGTGGCCTCGACGCGCTCGCCCGAGGTGGTGGTGAGCGCGAACGACGCGACGTCGGACCCGGCGCGCCCGTAGGCGGAGGTGAGCGCGCCGTCGCCGGTGTCGCCCTCGGACCAGGACGCGGTGCCGGTCTGGACGGTCGTGACGTCGCGCGGCCCGGGCTCGCCGGGCACGGACCTCAGCACGGCGTCCCCCGCGACGACGTCGGTCGCGCCGGAGGCCTGCGTGGTGACCAGGCACTCGCCGATGGCGCTGTCGCCCGTGAGCAGCACGTACGTGTAGTCGCCGCGCTGCTCGGCCAGGACCGGGCTGATCGGCACGCTCTCGACCTGCGGGCCGTCGTCGCCCTCGGTGATCCGGTGCGCCACCGTGCCGCACGCCTGCGCGTCGGCGTCCATCGCGTCCGGAGCCACGGTGGCGGGGACGGAGGTCCACGACGCGTACGCGGCCTGCGACCCCGGCCACCACACCGTGGCGACGCCGGCCACCGCCACCACGGCGGCGGCCGCGGCACCCGCCAGGACGGCGGGGCGCGCGGAGCGACGGATCGGGGTGGCTCGCCGCGCCGTGCCGAGGATCGCCTGGAGCGCCTCGTCGTCGGGGCGGCCGGGCGCGCGGAGGTCGCGCGCCGGGTCGAGGTCGGCGAGGTCGACCATCATGGGGGACTTCATCGCGCCTCCTGGAGGTTGCGCAGGACGTCGGCGGTGTCGGGCTTCAGGCCCGAGTAGGCCAGCAGCCGCTTCCGGGCCCGGGTCAACCGGACCGAGAACGTGGACGGCCGGATCCCGAGGACCTTGGCGCCCTCGACGGCGGTGAGCCCGTCCCACGCGACCAGCGCGATGACCTCCCGGTCCGCGTCGGAGAGCATCTCCCAGGCCCGGCGCAGGTCGGTCCGGTCGGCGGCGAGGTCGTCGGTGCCCTCCTTGCCCGCCTCCGGCTCCCGCTCGAGCCGGACGCCCAGGGCCCGCCAGCGGCCGTGCGTGCGCAGGTGGGTCGCGAGCACGTTGCGGGCGACGCCGAGCAGCCACGGCTTCGGGTCGTCGGGCACGTCGCCGAGACGGCGCCAGGCGACCAGGAACGTCTCCGACACGACGTCGTCCACCAGCCCCGCCTCCACCCGACGCGCCACGAATCGTGTGACCACCTCGTGCTGCTCCACCCAGATCTGCGTCAGCAGCTCACGGGCGCGGGCGTCGTCCACGATGAAACCTTTCCGTCCTACCAGTGGAGTTGCCGCCAACCCCCCGAGTGCTACACCGTAGTCACCGCGGGGGTCGACGACGACGCCGCACCAGCGCGCCGGAGCCCAACCGAGGAGCGACATGAGCCGAGGCAGGACCGTCAGGAAGAACATCGCCGCAGGTCTGGGCGTCGCCGCTCTCGCGCTGGGGGTGACGCTCACGGCGGTCGCCCCGTCGCAGGCCGCGCCCACGGAGGAGAACCTGCCCGGCGTGCCCGCACCCGGCAGCCCCGCGGACGAGTGGGAGGCGTGGGCCGCGCAGGAGCGCGCCGCCGCCGAGGCCACCGACTGGGCGGCCGACTCGGAGGCTCGCGGGTGCACCCTGCAAGACGTCACGATCTCCGACGAGGTCGACCGCGACTACAACGTCGCGATGGGCGCGCCCGCCGACCTCGCGACGCACCGCGTCGACCTGCTCGAGGACTGCGGCGACGCCGCGACCGCCGTCGCCGGCGACACGGCCTCGCGGTCCGCGGCGTCCGGGGCGAGCACCCTGGCGCTGCCGTCCGGCAACCGGTGCGCGTCCACGTCCGGCCCGGGCACCATGTGCCTGTCGAAGAGCGGCAGCCGCATCTACGCGTCGTGGCAGTACCGCGGGTCGGGCTCCGTGACCGGGTTCCTGCGCATCTACCGCGTCTCGTCCGGCGCGAGCGGCTGCCCCACCGGCACCACCTGGCTGACCGGCGGCACCAGCACGTGGAGCAACGGCGACACCCGCACCATCTCCAAGACGCGCACCTCGGCCGGCGGCTACTCCGCGCACATCTGGAAGAAGGTCACCATCGGCCACACCGACTGGGGCGGCGTCTGCTCGGTGCTCTGACGCCCCGACCGACGACGGAAGGTGCCCGATGACGAGCGACCGGCTGGGCGTGGCGGTCTTCGTCGTGTGGACGGTGCTGCTGGTCGCCGTCCCCGTCGTCACGATCGTCGTCGCCGTGCGCCGACGCCGGCACGTCGGCGGCGGGCTCGTCGCCGTCACGGTGCTGGCGTTCGCCGTGCTCGGCGTCGGCTGGTGGCTGGTGCTGTCCCCCGTCCTGATCGACGGGGTCACCTGCATGTCGGGGTCGGCGGCTGCGGGACTCCTCGACGACAGCCTCGACATGACGGACGAGGGTGTCGCGCTCGCCGACCGCCTGGCGTGCCGCGACCTCGCGCGCCAGATCGTCGGCGGGTGGGCCCTCGCCGCGGCGGCCGCTCTGGCCCTGTGGGTCGTCGCCGTGGTGCGCGCCCCGCGCCTGGCCCGGCCGGGCCCGCCCCCGTGGACGCCGGCCGTCTGACGGCGCGACCGTCCCGCCGGTGCCCCGTCAGAGTCCCGCCAGAGCCCCCGTCAGAGCACGTGGGCGAGGAAGTCCCGCAGGCGCGGCTCGGAAGGGTTGTCCAGCACGTCGGCGGGCACACCCTCCTCGACGATGACGCCGTCGTCCATGAAGACGACATGGTCGGCGACCTCGCGGGCGAACCCGATCTCGTGCGTCACGACGATCATCGTCATGCCGGAGCGCGCCAGGTCCTGCATGACGGCGAGCACCTCGCCCACGAGCTCGGGATCGAGCGCGGAGGTGGGCTCGTCGAAGAGCATGAGCTCGGGATCCATGGCGAGCGCCCGCGCGATCGCGACGCGCTGCTGCTGGCCGCCCGACAGCTGCGCCGGGTAGAACTGCGCCCGCTCACCGAGGCCCACCCGGTCGAGGAGCTCCAGACCCTGGCGGCGGGCCTCCGCCCTGGACAGCCCGCGCACCTGGACGGGCGCCTCCATGACGTTCTCCAGCGCCGTCTTGTGCGGGAACAGATGGAAGCGCTGGAACACCATCCCGATGCGGGAGCGCTGCTTCGCGATCACCTTGGGGTGCAGGCGGTGCAGCACGCCCTTGTCGTCGCGGCGGTAGCCCATGAGGTCGCCGCCCACGTGGATGGACCCGGCGGTGATCTCCTCGAGCTCGTTCACGCAGCGCAGCAGCGTGGACTTGCCGGAGCCGGACGGCCCCAGCACCACGGTCACCGAGCCCCGCGGGACGTCGAGGGAGACGCCCTTGAGCACGTGCACGCCGTCGTGGCCGCGGCCGAACACCTTGTGCACGTCGCGGACCTCGACCATCACGGTGCCGGTCGCGCCCGCGCTCTCGCTCGTCGCGGTCATGGGGTCACCTCCAGGAAGGGGTCGTCCTTGGTGGTGCCGGACGCGCCGATGAGGTCCTGCTTGCGCGGCTTGCGGCCGGCCCGGGGGCCACGCCCGCCGGGCCCACCACGACCGGTGCGGCCGCCGTCGAACCCGCGGCCGTAGTACCGCTCGAGATAGTGCTGGCCGATCATGAGCACCGACGTGATGAGCAGGTACCAGAGCGCGGCGACGATGAGCAGCGGGATCGGCTGGAAGATGCGGCTGCCGATCTGGTTGGTGGCGTACGTGAGCTCGAGCGTGAACGGGATCGCCAGCACCAGCGACGTCGTCTTGAGCATGGAGATGGTCTCGTTGCCCGTGGGCGGCACGATGACGCGCATCGCCTGCGGCAGCACGATGCGGCGCAGGATCTTGGCGTCCTTCATGCCGAGCGCCTTCGCGGCCTCCGTCTGGCCGGGGTCCACCGACGACAGGCCGGCGCGGACGATCTCCGCCAGGTACGCGGACTCGTTGAACGCCAGTCCGATCAGCGCCGCCCAGAACGCCGTGATGACGTCCTGGGTGGTAAAGGTCCAGAACTCCGGACCGAACGGGATGCCGAGGGACAGCCGCGGGTACAGCACCGACAGCAGGCCCCAGAACACGAGCTGCGTGTAGATCGGGGTGCCGCGGAAGAACCAGATCCAGAACCACGACACCGACCGCATCACGGGGTTGTCGCTGCGCCGCATCACCGCCAGCAGCACGGCCAGCACGATGGCGATCGCCATCGAGCCGAACGTGAGGACGAGCGTCCAGCCCACGCCCCGCACGACGACGACGTCGCGCAGGTAGAGCCAGACCGTGTCCCAGCGGAAGTTGGGGTTGGTGACGAGCGCGTTGACGGCCATCGCCACGAGGACGAGGACGACCACGGCCGACACCCACCTGCCCGGCCGGGGCACCGGCCGGGCGTGCAGGGGCTCCGGCAGCTGGCCGGACGGTCGGTCTTCCATGCGGTTCAGCCTGCCGGGTTCAGCTCGGCCGTGTCGAGCACGGCCGCGCCGGAGCCCCAGGTGTCGGCGACCTGGGCGAGCACGCCGTCGTCCATGAGCTTCTGCAGCCCGGCCTGGACGGCCTTCGCGAGCTCCTCGTCGTCCTTGGCGACGACGACGCCGTACGGCGCGGCGTCCGTGATCTCGCCCAGCGCCTCGACGGAGCCGCCGGTCTGCTCGACGGCGTAGGCGATGATCGGCGAGTCCGCGTACATGGCCTGGAGCTTGCCGCCGGCGAGGTTGGTCGTGACGTCGGACTGCGAGTCGTAGGGCAGCACGTCGACGGCCTCCTTGCCCCCGTCCGTGCAGGCCTTGCTGAGCTCGGCCAGCTCGTCCTGCTGGATGGTGCCGGTCTGTACGCCGACGCTCACGCCGCACAGGTCGTCGGGCGAGACGCCCTCCGGGTTGCCCTTCGCCACGGCGTACTGCGAGCCCGCGGTGAAGTAGCTGACCATGTTGACCGTCTCGAGGCGCTCGGGCGTGACCGAGAACGCCGACATGCCCGCCTCGTACTTGCTGCCGATGGCGGGGATGATCGAGTCGAAGCCCGCGTTCTCGACCTGCAGCTCCAGGCCCATCGTCCTGGCGAGCGCCGTCGCGATGTCGATGTCGATGCCCACCGGCGTCGTGCCGTCCGCGTCGAGGAACTCGACCGGCGCGTACTGGAGGTTCGAGCCGAGCGTGAGCTTGCCGTCCTCGGCCACGGCGTCCGGGACCAGCGCGGCGACGGCGTCGTCCTTCTGGATCGCGTCGAGGTCGACGGCGGCGGAGGTGCTGTCCTCGGACGCGCCCGGCGTCTGGCCGAGGTCCTGCGAGGCCGTGGTGCAGCCCGTGAGGGCGAGGACGGCGACGGCCGAGGTGACGACGGTCGCCGCGAGGGTGTGGCGGGTGCGCATGGTGGGCTCCGAGGATCGTGCGGGGGGTCGATGCATGAGTATGCAGCCCGAGGAATTATTCTCCAAACCGCCTGGTGACGAACCCGACTCGCGGGGCCCGTTCCGGGGCATGCCTCCACCCTTACACTCGGACCGCACCCCGGCTCCCGCCTCCTGCGCGGTCCGGACCGGCGACGTCGCCGGTCGAGCGGGTGCCCCCCTTGTCGGCCGCGCCGCCGCGGCCCCGTCTCGCCTGCCCGATCTCGTCCCAGGAGTGATGTATGCCGCGCACCCGTCCGTCGTCCCTCGCCACGCCCGCCTCGAGGCTCGCCCTCGGCGGCCTCGCCGTCGCCGTCGGCCTGTCGGGCTGCGCGACGTCGGCCGGCGGCGGGGGCGACGACGGCGGCGACGGCACGCGCGTGGTGCTCGCCGACGCGCAGCCGCTGGGCGGCTACAACCCGGTCAACGGGTACGGCGAGCCGGGCGTCTCCCCGCTCTACGACGGGCTGCTGCGCCCCGCGTCGTCGGGCGACGACCGCCTGCCCGAGCTGGAGCCCGCGCTGGCCGCCGAGGCGCCGGCCGTGAGCGACGACAGCACGGTGTGGGACGTGACGCTGCGCGAGGGCGTGACCTTCTCCGACGGCACGACCCTCGACGCCGCCGACGTGGTCGCGACGTACGAGGCGGTGCTCGACCCGGAATCGGCGTCCGAGGTGGCGGGCGCGTACCGGATGATCGGGTCGGTCGCGGCGACCGACGACCGGCACGTCCGGTTCACGCTCACGCACCCGTACTCGGCGTTCGCGTCGCGGCTGACGCTGGGGATCGCGCCGTCGGAGCGGCTCGACGGCGGCCCGGCCCGCGACTCCACGCTCAACACCGAGCCGGTGGGCACCGGCCCGTACCTGCTCACGCGCCTCGACGCCGACCAGGCGGTGTTCGCCGCCAACCCCGGCTACTGGGGCGGAGCGCCCCAGGTCACGGAGCTCGTCACGCTGTACCTGCCGGACGACAACGCGCGCGCCCAGCGGGTCCGGGCGGGCGACGTCGACGGCACGGTGCTGCCGCCCGTGCTGGCCGCGTCGTTCGAGGACGAGTCCGGGCTGCGGGTGCAGCCGGTGCGGACGGCGGACTGGCGCGGCGTCTCGCTGCCGGTCGAGAACGCGTTCGCGAGCGACCCCGCCGCGCGCCGGGCGATGAACCTCGCCGTCGACCGGGCCACGATCGTGGACGGCGTGCTCGCCGGCCACGGCAGCCCCGCCGCGACGCCCGTCAGCGCCGTCTACGGGGACGCGTTCGCCGCCGGCGCCACGTTCCCCTTCGACCGGACCCGCGCGGAGCGGCTGCTCGACGACGCGGGCTGGCGGCCCGCCGCCGACGGCGTCCGCGCCCGGGACGGCGAGCGGGCGGAGTTCGACCTCTACTACCTGGCGTCCGACAGCCTGCGCCGTGACATGGCGGCCGCCTTCGCCGCCGACATGGCGACGATCGGGGTCGACGTCACGCTGCGCGGCGGCGACTGGCCCGAGCTGGACCGGCACCTCACGGACGCCGCGATCCTGCTGGGCGGCGGCGAGCGCCCGTACGACCTCGACACCCAGCTGTTCGACGTGCTGCACACGCGCGCCGACGACACGTCCCCCTACGACAACCCGGGGGACGTCGAGATCCCCGGCGTCGACGCGCAGCTCGACCGCGCCCGCGCCAGCCTCGACCCCGACGAGCGCACCGCCGCGTACCGGGCCGTCCAGGAGGCGTACGTGCAGCACCCGACGCACGTGTTCCTCGCGTTCGTCGAGCACACGTACGTGACGCGGGACGACGACGCCGACGGCGCCGGGACCGGCTGGGACCGCGGACCGCTTGTGCTGGAGCCGCACGCGCACGGCGTCTCGTGGGGCCCGTGGTGGCACGTCGCGGGCTGGCGGCGGTGAGCGGCCGGGGCCCGCGATGAGGGCCGCGGCCCTCGCGCGCCGGTCGGGCGACCTGCGCCGCGTCACGCTGCGCGCCGCCGCGTTCGGGGTGCCCGTGCTGCTCGCCGTCTCCGCGCTGGTGTTCGTGCTGGCCGAGCACTCGCCGCTCGACCCGCTCGCCGCGTACCTCGGCGCGCGCTACCAGGACACGTCGGCGGCCGACCGGGCGGCGCTGAGCAGCACGCTCGGCCTCGACCTCCCGTGGTGGCACGGCTGGCTCGCCTGGGCGGGCGACCTGCTGCACGGCGACCTGGGCTGGTCGCGCGTGTTCACGATGCCGGTCGCGGACGTGTTCGCGCAGCGGGTCGGGTGGACGCTGCTCCTGTCCGGGACGGCGCTGGCGATCGCCCTCGTGCTGGGCGTCGTGCTGGGGCTGGTCGCGGGCACGCGACCCGGCGGGCGGCTCGACGCCGCGCTCAGCGGGCTCGCCGTGCTGCTGCAGTCCGTGCCGCCGTTCGTCGTGGCGCTCGGCGCGGTGCTGGTCTTCGCGGTCACCCTCCAGGCGGCACCCGTGGCAGGCGTCGCCGAGCCCGGCGCCCTGCCGACCGTCGCGGGCGTGACGGCGCACCTCGCCCTCCCGGCCGCGGTGCTCGCCGCGACCATGCTGCCCTGGATGCTGCTCGGCGTCCGCACCGCCGCCGCCCGCGCCGCGGCGTCCGACGCCGTGCGCGGCGCGCGTGCCCGGGGCCTGCCCCCGCGCACGGTGCTGACCCGGCACGTGCTGCCGGTCTCGCTCGGCCCGCTCGTCATGGTGGTGGGCGCGCGCGTGCCGGAGCTCGTCGTCGGGGCCGTGCTGGTGGAGGAGGTCTTCGGCTGGCCCGGCATCGCCGGCGCCGTCGTGTCGTCCGCGCAGGCGCTCGACCTGGCGCTCCTCGCGGCGCTGACGGTCGTGACGACGGCGGCCGTGCTGATCGGCTCCTACCTCGCCGACGTCGCGCAGCTGCTGCTCGACCCGCGGGTGGTCGTCGATGCGTGACGCCCGCCGGTTCCTGCCGCCCGCGATCCTCCTCGCGCTCCTGGTCGCGTACGCCGTCCTGGTGCCCCTGCTCGCGGGCCCGACGTCGGTCGACTTCGGCGCCGCGCTGCGACCGCCGAGCTTCGCGCACCCGTTCGGCACCGACCACTCCGGCCACGACCTGTTCGTGCGCGTGGCGCAGGGGCTGCGCGTGTCGCTGGTCGTCGCGCTCGGGTGCGCCGCCGTCGCCGTCGCGGTGGGCGTGAGCGTCGGGGCCGTCGCCGCGGCGCGCGGCGGCCTGGTCGACGCCGCCGTGATGCGGGCGACGGACGGCGTGAACGCGCTGCCGCACCTGCTGCTCGGCATCGTGGTCGTCGCGTTCTTCCCGGGCTCGCTCGTCGCGATCATGGCGTCGATCGCGGTGACGCACTGGCCCCAGGTCGCGCGCGTGGTGCGGGCCGAGATGCTGGCGGTGCGGTCGTCGGCGTACGTCGACGCCGCGTACCTGGCGGGCGCCACCCGCAGGCAGGTGGCCCGCGAGCACCTGGTCCCCGCCGCGTCCCCGCAGGCGCTCGTCGCGCTGGTCATGCTGGTGCCCCACGCCGTCTGGCACGAGGCCACGCTGAGCTTCCTCGGCCTGGGCCTGCCTCCCGACCGCGCGAGCCTCGGCACCCTGCTCGAGATCGCCCGCGGCGACGTGCTCACCGGCGCCTGGTGGACGCTCGCCTTCCCCGCCGGCGTGCTCGTGCTGACCACGCTGGCCGTGTCCGGCGTCGCGCGCGCGGCCCGGCAGCCGGTCGAGCGCCGCGAGCGGGCGTCCGGCCCCCTGTCCGGGCCTGGAGGGCGCCGGACGCCCGCTCATCGCCCCACGGCGACGGCGGACGACGCGCCCGTCGTGCGGGTGCGCGGCCTCACGCTGCGGCTGCCCGCGGACGGGCGATGGGTGCACGCCGCCACCGACGTCGAGCTGACGCTGCGCGCCGGCGAGATCACCGCGCTGGTCGGCGAGGCGGGCTGCGGCAAGTCCGTGCTCGCGTCGGCGCTGTGCGGGCTGCTGCCGCCCGGCACCCGCGCCACGGGGTCCGTTCGGGTGGCGGGCGACGAGCTGCTCGGCGCGCCCGAGCGCCGCTGGCGGGACCTGCGGGGTCGGGTGGTGGGGCTGTCGCTGCAGTCCGCCGCCGCCTCGTTCACCCCCGTGCGCACCGTCGGCGCGCAGCTCGCCGAGACGCTCGCGGCGCTCGGGGCGGCGTCCGAGGACCCGGAGTCGACCGTGCCCGACCTGCTGGCCCGCGTCGGGCTCCGTCCGGACGACGGCGACCGGTACCCGCACGAGCTCTCCGGCGGGATGGCGCAGCGCGCCGCCCTCGCCGCGGCGCTGGCCGGCGACCCGGCCGTGCTCCTCGCCGACGAGCCCACCGCGGGCCTCGACCCCGAGCTCGCCGCGCAGGTGCTGGGCGTGCTGCGCGAGGTCGCCGACGCCGGCGCCGCCGTGCTGCTCGTCACCCACGACCTGCAGGCGCTGGAGACGTCGGGCGTCGCGGACCGGCTCGCCGTCATGTACGCGGGCCGGGTGGTCGAGGAGGGCGGCGCCGACGGCGTGCTGCGCGCGCCGCGCCACGACTACACGGCCGCGCTGCTCGGTGCGCTGCCGTCGCGCGGGCTCGTGCCCGTCCCCGGCACCCCGCCCGAGCTGACGGACCTCGACCCGGCGACGTCGTTCGCCGACCGGCTCGGGGCCGCCGGCCAGGCCGCGCACGTCGTCGAGGAGGAGGTGCCTGATGGCGCTCGTCGCTGACGGCGTGAGCTGCTGGTACCCCGCCGGCGCCCCGCGCCCGGCCGGCGCCCTCGTGCTGGACCGCGTGAGCCTCGCCGTCGAGCCGGGGCGGATCGTCGGGCTGACCGGCCCCTCGGGGGCGGGGAAGTCGTCGCTCGGGCGCATCCTGTGCGGGCTGCAGCCGGCGCAGGAGGGCGCCGTCCTCGTGGACGGCGAGCCCGTGCCGACGCGGCGGGGCCGCATGACCGGCGTCGTCGGGCTGCTGCACCAGTCGCCGCGGGCGGCGACGAGCCCGCGGCTGACGCTCGGCGCGATCGTCGCGGAGCCGCTGCCGCGCCGCGAGCGCGGTGCCTCGGCCGGGCGGGCGCGGGTGGCGGGCGCCGCGCGCCGGGTCGGCCTGACGCCGGACCTGCTGGGCCGGCTCCCGGCGCAGGTCTCCGACGGCCAGCTCCAGCGCGCCTGCCTCGCCCGCGCGCTGCTGGCCGCGCCGCGCTACCTCGTCGCCGACGAGCCCACCGCCATGCTCGACGCCGCCACCACCGCCGCCGCCGCGCAGGTGCTGCGGGAGCTCGCCGCCGCCGGCGCCGGCGTGCTGCTGGTCTCCCACGACCACCCGCTGGTCGACGCGCTCGCCGACGAGCGGGTGCTGCTGCCAGGTGACGTAGCCAGGTGACGTAGCGAATCGTCGTCGTCCTGCGCGCTGACGGCGACGAATCGCTACGTCGGCGGCGCGAGCCGCGCCGCGGCGAGGCGGGCGGCAGCGCGGAGCTCCTCGCGGCCGGCACCCAGCTCGGCGCGGACCGCGAGGCCGTGCCAGAGCGTCTGGACCAGCCCGGTCAGGGTCCCCGCGTCCGTGCCCGCCGGCGCGTCGCCGTCCACGACCGCCCGCTCGACCCGGGCGCGGAGCAGCGCCTCGTCGGCCCCCTGCGCCTCGACGACGAAGGCCCGGACGTCCAGCGTCGCCGACGTGTCCGCCATCGCGGCGCTCGTCGTGAGGCACCCGGGCTGGTCGTCCGGCCGGGTGAACTCGTCGACGGAGCCGACGAGGACCCGCTCGATCACCCCGGCCAGGTCCGGTTCCTGGACGGCGCGCGCGTAGACGTCCCCGTACCGGCCCGTGTGGGCGCGCACGGCCTCGTCGAACAGCCGCTCCTTGGAGCCGAAGGCGGCGTAGAGGCTCGAGCTGGAGATCCCGAGGGCCGTGGTGAGCATGCGCGTCGACGTGCCGGAGTAGCCGTGCCGCCAGAAGAGACGCGCCGCGTCCCGCAGCGCGAGGTCGCGGTCGAAGGTACGGGGGCGTCCGGCGGCTCGGGTGGGCACCTTGTGATTCTAGAGCGATCGATGCAGAATCCGAGTTATGGAGCGAACGCTACAGAAATGGGTGACCGTGCGGGACGGCGGCCGGGTCGCCGTCGACGTCTACGGGGAGCCCGACGACGACGCGATCGTGCTGGTCCCGGGGGTCCTGAGCGACGCCGCCGCCTGGGGCCCGGTCGCGCGGGCCCTGGAGGGCTGGGCGACGGTCGCCGTCGTGAACCGCCGGGGCCGGCACCCGTCGAGCCCCCTCCCTACCGGCTACTCGCTGCGGACCGAGCTCGACGACCTCGCCGCCGTGCTCCGCGGGTTCACGCGCGTCCGCACGCTGTTCGGCTGGAGCTACGGGGGCCTGATCGCGCTGCACCTCGCGGGCAACGAGCCGGTGCCGCACGTCGTCGCCTACGACCCGGTCGCCCGGCCGTTCGGGGCCGACGCGCTCGCCGCGCTCGGGCAGGCCGCGGCGGACGAGGACGACGATGCCACCGTCGAGATCGTCCTCGGCCGGGTCTCCCGCCTGGAGGCCCGGGACGTCGCGGCCCTGCGGGCCGACCCGACCGCCTGGGCGACGATGACGCGGCTCGCCGCACCGGTGCACGCCGAGACCGCCGCCCTGAACGCCACGGCCCTGCCGGAGGGGCTGGCGGGCCGGGCGGGCCGGGTCGACCTCGTCGTCGGCGGGGCCCACCGGGGCCGACCGCCGTACGGGACGACGTTCGACGACGTCCGACGGGTCGTTCCCCACGCGACGACGCACGTGCTCCCCGGGCAGGGTCACCTGGCACACCTCGACGCGCCGCGGCAGCTCGCCGCGTGGATCACCGGCACGGCGACGGTCACGACGACGTAGCGAGCAGGGTCGGCGGGTACGGTCACCCGGTGACCCCGGCCTCCATCGCGCTCGTGCTGACGGCGGCGGTGCTGCACGCGATCTGGAACGTCGCCGCCAAGAGCGTCACCGGCGACTCGCGCGTCTTCGTCTGGCTCTACGCCACCGCGTCGGCGGTGCTGTGGGTGCCGGTGGGCCTGGTGATCCTGGCCCGCGACGGCTGGCCCGACCTCGGCGCCCTCCTGCTCGCCGGTGCGGTCTCCGGCGTGCTGCACAACCTCTACGGCGTGGCCCTCAACACCGGCTACGCCCGCGCCGACCTGGGCATCGTCTACCCGACGGCGCGCGGCACGGGCCCGCTGCTCACGATGCTCGTGGCGCTGGTGGTGCTCGGCGAGCACGTCGACGCCGTCAACGTGGTGGGCGGCCTGGTCGTGATCGCGGGCGTGGCGGTGGTCGCGAGCTCCGGCGCGTCGGGCGTGGACGCGTCGCGAGGCCTCGCGGGGGTCCGCTGGGGTCTCGCGACCGGCGCCGCCATCGCCGCGTACACGCTCTGGGACGGGCACGCCGTCACGACGCTCGCCCTCGACCCGGTGGCCTACTTCGCGTGCAACGCCGTGTGGCAGTCGCTCACGCTGGCGCCGGTGCTGCGCGACCGCGGCCGCCGCGCGGAGGCGGTCCGCATGAGCCGGCGGCACGTCCGGGCGATCGCGCTGGTCGCGGTGCTGTCGCCGCTGGGGTACATCCTCGTGCTGGTCGCGATGCAGACGTCGCCGATCGCCCTGGTGGCGCCGGCCCGCGAGTCGAGCATCGTCGTGGGCACGCTGCTCGCGTGGTGGCTGTTCAAGGAGCCGCGGCCGGCCGTGAAGATCGTCGGGTCGCTCGTCGTCGTGGCCGGCATCGCGCTGCTCGCGCTCTGAGAGGTCGCGTCGTACCCGGTGTCAGGCCGCGACGAGCGGGCGCCACCGCGCCCACGTCGCGTCGACGACGGCGTCCGCCTCGTGCGCGTGCGGCGCCAGCACGCGCCCCAGCGCGCCCGGGCCGGCGAGGAGCGTCTCGCCCTCCCCGTCGGCGGCGTCCGGCCGCGTGCCGAGCAGCATGACGGAGGCGACGACGCGGTGCGCGCCGACGACGCCGGGCGAGGCGGCGAGCCACGGGTCGCGCAGGTCGAGGTCTTCGACCAGCAGCGGTCGGCCGTCCAGCCGCGCCCGGAACCGGGACCGCAGCGGGCCTCCGCCGGGCTCGTCCGCGCGGCCGAGCACCAGCGTCTCGCTGATGAGCGCCCGGGCGCCGGCGGCGAGCTCGACGGCGGTGCCGCGCTCGACGTCGGCCCCCGCCGTCACGACGAACGGCGCGCCCTTCCACACGAGCGCGCCGCCCTCGCCGACCGTCGCGTGCACGGCCCAGGACGCGCCGTCGCCGCCGCGCACGTCGTACGCGACGACGCCGGACGGCTCGATGAGCTCGAGCACGACGCCCGCCCCCACGCGCAGCTCGACCCGCACGTCGTCCCCCGCGAGCAGCAGGGCGAACGTGCCGACCAGCGCGACGCGCGCGAGCGGGCCGTCGACCAGCACCGGCCGCGGGCGCAGGTGCACGCTGCCGACGAGCTCGACGAGGCGGGCGCGCCCGTCCACGAGCTCGACGGTCACGCGCGCCGCGCCCGCCGTGCCTTCCGCCGCATCACGCGCCGTGCCGCGGTCGGTGCCGGTCGACGCGGTCACGCGTGCGCGTGCGTGGTGCCGTCGGCGTGGGTGTGGGGCGCCATCGGGCCCGGGTCCTGCGCCACGTGCCGGCCCGCGCGGAAGCTGCGCAGCACCTCGCGGGCCCAGTCGCCCAGGCGCGTCACGGACTCCGGGTCGCGCTGGCTCAGCGCGAGCACCGGGCGGCCGTCGCGGGCCGACGTCGCGTCCGCGACCATCTGCTCCGCGTCCACGCCGACGTACGGGGCGAGGTCGGTCTTGTTGACGACCAGCAGGTCCGCGCGCTCGATGCCGGGGCCGCCCTTGCGGGCCACGTCGCCGCCGCCCGCGACGTCGAGCACGAAGATCTGCGCGTCCACCAGCGCCGGGCTGAAGGTCGCGGTGAGGTTGTCGCCGCCGCTCTCCACGACGACGAGGTCGAGCGGCGCGAACCGCTCCTCGAGGTCCTCGACCGCCAGCAGGTTGGGCGTGACGTCGTCGCGGATGGCGGTGTGCGGGCACGCGCCGGTCTCGACGGCGTGGATCCGCTCGACCGGCAGCACGCCGGCGGACCGCAGGTAGCGCGCGTCCTCGTCCGTGTAGATGTCGTTGGTGACGACGGCCATGCTCAGCTCGTCCGCGAGCTCGCGGCACAGCGTGGCGAGGATCGTGGACTTGCCGACGCCGACCGGGCCGGCGACGCCGAGGCGCAGCGCCCGGGCGGGTGCGGCGTGGTCGTGGGTGGGGGTGTGGTTCTCAGGCAACGAAGATTCTCCTGGTTCTGTGCTGATGGGTGAGCGACCAGCCCTCCGCCTGGGGGGCGGTGGTCGCGGGAAGGTCGTCGGGGTGCGGGACGGCGACGGCGGCGCGCACCAGGGCGGCGACGTCCGGCTCGGCGGCGAGCACCCAGGCCGCCGCGTCCGCCGGGTCGCCGGGCTCGAGCTTGAGCGCCGCGGACGCCACGGCCTGCGCGTCGTCGTAGAGGCTCGCCCGTGCGGTCGCCTCCGCGTCGACGCCGAGTGCGGCGGCCACGCACCCGAGCGCGACGGGCCGCAGCGGCGCCCGGCCCAGCGCGCGCAGCGCGACGGTGGCCGGGTGGTCCGGACGGAGCCGCTCGCCGAGGCGCGCCAGGCCGCGGCCGAGCACGCCCTGCACGTCGCGCAGGGGCGCGCTCGGCGTGCGGGCCGCGAGCGCCTCCTGGACGTCGTCGAGCCCGAACCCGGCGTCCGACGTCGCGGCACGGTGCGCGAGCACCGACGCGGCGGCGTCCACGAGCCCGACCGTGCGCAGCCGGGCGCGCAGGTACCGGGGCACGTCGGCCTGCGTCATGCCGTCCGCGAGGCCGGGCTCGAGGCCCGCCGAGTACACGAGGCCGCCCACCGGGAGCCGGCCGTCGGCGAGCAGCAGCGCGCCGAGGCCGGCCGCCCCGGCGGGAGCAGCGGTGCTGGTCAAGCTGCTCGCCATCTAGAACATCGAGTACCGCTGGGCCAGCGGCACCACGTCCACGGGCTGGGCCCGCACGGGCTCCCCGTCGATGCTGATGGCGAACGTCTCCGGGTCGACGTCGATGCGCGGCAGCGCCGTGTTGTTCGGCATGTCGAGCTTGGTGACGTCGCGCGTCGGGCGGATCGCCTCCAGCCGGCGCCGCAGCCCCAGCCGCTCCTCCAGCCCGTCGTCGAGCGCGGCCTGCGCCACGAAGGTCACGGACAGGCCGGGCGCCGACGACGCCTGCGCCGCGAGCGCGGGCCGCATGAAGACCGGCTGCGGCGCGGGCACCGCGCCGTTCGGGTCGCCGAGGGGTGCCGCGACGACCGCGCCGCCCTTGATGACGGCGGCCGGGCGGATGCCGAAGAACGCCGGGTCCCACAGCACCAGGTCGGCCAGCTTGCCCGCCTCGACGGAGCCGACCTCGTGGTCGATGCCGTGCGCCACGGCCGGGCAGATCGTGTACTTCGCGACGTACCGGCGGGCTCGCTCGTTGTCCGCCGGCAGGCTGGAGCCGAGCGTGCCGAACCGGTTCTTCATCACGTGCGCCACCTGCCAGGTGCGGCAGATCAGCTCGCCGATGCGGCCCATGGCCTGCGCGTCCGTCGACGTGATCGACAGGGCGCCCATGTCCTGCAGGACGTCCTCGGCCGCCATCGTCGACGCGCGGATCCGCGACTCGGCGAAGGCGAGGTCCTCCGGCACGCGCGGGTTGAGGTGGTGCACCACCAGCAGCATGTCGAGGTGCTCGTCCACCGTGTTCACGGTGAACGGGAGCGTCGGGTTGGTCGACGCCGGCAGGATGTTGCGCTCCCCCGCCGTGACGATGATGTCGGGCGCGTGCCCGCCGCCCGCGCCCTCGGCGTGGAAGACGTGGATGCCGCGCCCGCCGATCGCCTCCAGCGTGTGCTGCACGTACCCGGTCTCGTTGAGGCTGTCGGCGTGCAGCGCCACCTGGAGGCCGAACTCGTCCGCCGCGCGCAGCGCCGCGTCGATCGCCGCCGGGGTGGCTCCCCAGTCCTCGTGCACCTTGTAGCCGCCGGCGCCCGCGAGGGCCTCCTCGGCCAGCGCGTCCTGCGAGACGGTGCTGCCCTTGCCGAACAGCAGCACGTTGAGCGGCAGGTCGTCCAGGGCGCGGTGCATCATCGCGAGCGACCGGGCGCCCGGCGTCACCGTGGTGGCCTTGGACCCCTCCGTCGGGCCGGTGCCGCCGCCCACCACCGTCGTCGTGCCGGTGACGAGCGCCTCGCGCATCTCGATCTCGCTGAGGAAGTGCACGTGCGTGTCGACGGCGCCGGCGGTGAGGATCTTGCCCTCGCCCGCGATCACGTCCGTGCTCGGCCCGATCCGCAGGTCGGGGTGCACGCCGTCCATGACGTCGGGGTTGCCGGCCTTGCCGATCGCCACGATGCGGCCGTCGCGCACGCCGACGTCGGCCCGCACGATGCCCCAGTGGTCGAGGATCAGGACGTTGGTGATCACCAGGTCCGGCGCGCCCTCGGAGCGCAGCGTGACGCCCTGGCCCATGGACTCGCGGATGGTCTTGCCGCCGCCGAACGTCGCCTCGTCGCCGCCCGCGGTGAGGTCCTGCTCGACCTCGATCCACAGGTCCGTGTCCGCGAGGCGCACCTGGTCGCCCGTCGTCGGGCCGTACAGCTGCGCGTACGCGCGCCGGTCGATCTGGGTCACCGGTCCTCCTCCGTGGTCGTCGGGCCGTTCGTCGGGCCGTTCGTCGGGCCGTTCGTCGGGTGGGTGGGGGGGCTGGACTCAGGATCGGTGGGCTCGACGTCGGCCGGGTCGCCGTCGTGCGCCTCGACCTCGCCCACGCGCATCGGCGTGGCCGACGCGTTCTGCGGCTCCGGGACGTCCACGCCGGGCGTGCCGAACGGCACCACCGGTCGCGGCTCGCGCTCGACGGACTCCGGCTCGCGCGACAGGTCGCGGATCTGCAGGCCGGGCACGAAGCGCCGGCCACCGAGGGCGACGAGGTGCACCGTGCGGCTCACGCCCGGCTCCAGCCGGACCGACGTGCCCGCGGGCACGTCGAGGCGGAACCCGCGGGTGGCCTCACGGTCGAAGCGCAGCGCCGGGTTCGCGTCGGGCAGGTGCAGGTGGGAGCCGATCTGGACGGGGCGGTCGCCGCCGTTGAGGATCACGACGCTCTGGCGCTCGCGGCCCGCGTTCAGCTCGAGCGGCTCGGGGCGGGTGCGGATCTCGCCGGGGATCACTGGATCGGCTCCGTGATCGTCACGAGCTTGCGCCCGTCGGGGAAGGTGGCCTCGACCTGGAGGTTGGGGATCATCTCCGGGATCCCGTCCATCACCTCGTGGCGGCCGAGCACGGTGCGGCCGTCGTTCATCAGGTCGGCGACCCGTGCGCCCTCCCGCGCGCGCTCGATCACCCAGCAGGACAACAACGACACGGCCTCCGGATGGTTGAGGAGGACCCCTCGCTCTCGGCGGTCACGGGCCACCATGCCCGCGACGCTCAGCAGGAGCTTTTCCGTGTCGGACGGCAACAGCTGCATCAATCACCTCTCTGGAGTTCTCTCCTCTCTTACACGTTCGGTATACCCCCCGGCAAACCCCCGAGGTGCCGTGTGGCCAGCGTCTCCATATGCTCCGAAGATGATCAGGTTCCTGCTCCGCACGGCCGTGTTTCTGCTGGCGGCGACGGTAGGGGTGCTCGTCGCCGCAGGGATCTTCGCCGCCTTCGACCTGCAGACGTTCTCCATCAACTGGTCGGAGCCGCTCGGCTTCATCCTCGCCATCGTCATCTTCGCCGTGGCGCAGGCGATCATCTCCCCGTTCCTCACCAAGGCAGCCCGGAACAACGCCCCCGCGCTCGTCGGCGGCGTCGGCCTGCTCTCGACGTTCGTCGCCCTCATCGTGGCGGTGGTCTTCACCGACGGGCTCGACGTCGGCGGCGTCGCCGGCTGGATCATCGGCCCGGTCATCGTGTGGCTGGCGGGCATGCTCGCGGCCTTCGTCCTGCCGCTCTTCCTCCTCAAGGAGGGCGTGGAGAAGGTCCGCGAGAACCGCGACGACGACTGACCTGCCGGGCAGGTCAGGACGCGAGCAGGCGGCCCACCAGCCCGCCGTGCAGGCGGCCCTCGGGGTCGAACCGCGCGGCGAGGCGCCGGAAGTCGTCGAACCGGGGGAACATCGCCGTCGTCGTCGGCGCGTCGAGCGTGCTGACCTTGCCCCAGTGCGGCCGGGCCCCCAGCGGCACCAGCGCCTGCTCGACGGCGGGCAGCACGGCCCGCACCTCGTCCTCGCGCGGCAGCCACGTGAAGTGGAAGCCCACCGAGGGCTCGTCGAACGGGCTGAGCCACAGGTCGTCGGCGGCGACGGTGCGGATCTCGCTGGTCTGCAGCAGCGGCGCCACCGTCGGGCCGAGGCGGCGCATCGCCTCGATCGCGGCGGCCGCGTTGCGGCGCGGCAGCAGGTACTCCGACTGCACCTCGTCGCCGGCCGACGGGGTGAACTCCAGCCGGAAGTGGCTCAGCCGCTCGTGCCACGGCCCGTCCACGCCGAGCTGCTCGGTGCACGCCGACGGGTCCACGCCCGGCAGCGGGTGCACCGGCACGTCCGACCAGCGCAGGAAGTCGGGGGCGAGCCCGCGCACCTCGGGCCGGTCGGCGCGGGCCACGGACTTGAACCACACGTGGCGGACGGCCGGCTCGTCCCAGCTGGTGAAGGCGCTCACCGAGTACGCGGCGGACGTGATCGCGTCGAAGCTCGCGACGAACGTGTCCCACGGGACCTCCGCCGCGACGTCCTGCCGCACCAGGTATGCCGGGACCGTCCGCAGCTCGACGCGCGTCACGACGCCCAGCGCCCCGAGCGACACGACCGTGCCGGGGAAGACGTCGGGGTCGCTCGCGCGCGTGATGCGCCGCAGCTCGCCGCCCGGCGTCATGATCTCCAGGCCCTCGACCGCGCTCGCGAGGCTCTGGTTCGTGTCGCCGGAGCCGTGCGTGGCCGTGGCGACCGCACCCGCCACCGAGATGTGCGGCAGGGACGCCAGGTTCCCCAGCGCGCGTCCGGTGGCGTGCAGGGCGCGGGACACCTCGCCGTAGCGCAGGCCCGCGTTCACGGACACGACGTCGCCCTCGGCCCCGTCGTCACCGGTCAGCGGCTCCACCGCGGGGCGGCCGTCGTCGAGACCGTCCACCTGGACGTGCACGCCGTCCGTGTCGGCGACGTCGTTGAACGAGTGGCGCGACCCCAGCGCGCGCACCGGTCCGCCGGCGGTGAGCACGTCGGCGAGCTCCTCCAGCGACGCGGGGCGCACGACGGAGCGTGCGGAGTACGTGAGGTTGCCGGCCCAGTTGAGATGCACGGCACCACCCTGCCATCCGGACGGCGCGCGCGGCGGCCCGGTCCAGGTTCAGTCCAGGTACGCGTCGAGGTCCGCGACGGCGGCGTCCAGCGCGGCCCGCTCGGCCGGGGCCGGGTCGCGCAGCCACTGCACGTCGACGCGCTGCCCGACGCCCGCCGGCCAGCGCCAGCGCCCGGCGACGACGCCGTCCACCGCCGCCGAGTGCACGTACGCCCCGGCGCGGTCCTGCGGCGGCAGGGCCGGGTCGAGCACGACGTGCCGGGTCTCGCGGTACGACATCAGCAGCTCGTCGTAGGCCTGCAGCAGGTCGGCGACCGGACCGTCCTCGGCCGCCCGGTCGGCCCCCGGGTCGGCCCCCGGGTCGGCCCCCTGGTCGGCCCCCGGGTCGGCCCCCTGGTCGGCCGGGGGCGCCCCGCCGGCCCACCGGGCGGCGGTGGCGGCCGTCGCGACGAGGGTCAGGCCGTCGAGGTCGCCCGTGCCCGCCACCTGGACCACCTCCCCCGCGTCCGTCAGCGCCGCGAGCGCCGGCGCGAGGTCGCGGACGGTGACGTCGGCCCACAGCCGCAGGTCGTTGAGGGTCGCGAAGCCGCGGCCGGGCAGGTAGCGGCGCCACAGCTCGACGACGGCCGCCTCGGCGTCGAACCGCTCGCCCAGCGGGCCGTAGCCGGCGGGCACGCGGTCGTCGAAGGTCGCGTACGACTGGTGCTGCAGCTCCTTGCCGACGGGCGGCGGCCCGCTGATCACGAGGCGCTGCAGCTCCGCGTGCATGAGCATCTGGGTGAACGCGAGGCCGGGCGCGTCGGGGTCGAGCACGCCACGGGCGACCAGCTCGGCCTTGATCTGCGCGCGCGTGCGCGGCCCGTCCGCGACCGCGGCGGCGACCGCGTCCGTGCCAGGGCCCAGGTCGCCGAGGTCCCACGACCGCTCGGTCGACGCCATCAGCCTCTCGACGCGCGGCGCGCTGAGCTCGAGCAGCCACCGCGCGTCGCGCGGCCGCACCAGGTGCCAGGTGGGGCGCAGCAGGTGGGTGCGCAGCAGCTCGCCGTCGGCGAGCGCCGCGTTGAGGGCGGCGCGGCCGGGGCGCGCGGACGGCGTCACCCGCCGCGAGAGGCCCCACAGCGCGGGCTGCAGCTCCTGCCCCTGCACCGCGAGGAGCGCGTCCACGACGGCGGGCGCGTCGGGCAGGCGCTGCTCGCGCAGACCGGTGGCGGCGAGGCGCGCGGCCCGGACGGTGCTCTCGTCGACGCCGCTGTCGAGCTGGGCGGCCACCCGCTCAGCCGGCCCGGCCGGCGGGCGCCGCCTCCGCGAGGGGGATGCGGCCGCCCATGCCGACCATGTCCAGCACCTCCGCGACCGCCTCGGACGGTTGGTACAGGCTCACGGACGTGCCGGTCTCCTGGCCCAGCATGTACACCTGCAGGATGAACGCGACCCCGGACGAGTCGATGAACGTGACGTCCCGGGTGTCCAGCACGATGGGGTGCGCGCTGCCCCGCGCCGCCAGCGCCGCCATGGCGTCGCTCGCCGCCTCGCGCAGCGCCGCGTCGACCTCGCCCCACAGGGTGAGGACCGTCGCCTGGTCGGTGGTACGGGACGCGATCCCCGAGCTCGGGCCCGGATCGCTGCTGCTGTCGATGTCCATGTGGTCGTGATGCTCCCGTGCGTGGGGCCGTGCGGCCTGGGGACGCCGTCTGCGTCCTCTCTGTACAGCGAACGGCCCGCGTCGAGTGTTCCCCCGTCAGGCGGATTCGTCCAGCATCCTTTCAATCCTGGCGGGTCGACGCCGGTCCGGCCGGCGCCGCGCGGGCGGGGCCCGCCGGTCCAGGGTCGTCCAGGTCGGTGACGTCCGCGACCCGGGCGTCGAGGACGTGCACCAGCTCACCGCCGTCGACCGTCGCGGAGACCCCGTGCCCACCGCCCCCGACCGACACCGGCCCCGCCTCCGGGATGCGCGAGTCCGCGACCACCGGCCAGGCCGTGAGCGAGCCGAACGGCGTGATGGTGCCGCGCTCGTACCCGGTGACGTCGCGCGCCACCTCCTTGTCCGGCATCGACAGCCGCGACACCCCGAGCAGCGACCGCAGCCGCGGCCACGCGATGGTGCGGTCGCCCGGCACCAGCACGAACAGGAAGTCGCCGTCCCCGCGGCGCACGACGATCGTCTTCACCACCTGCGCCGGCGTGACGCCGCGCGCGGCCGCGGCCTCCGCGAGCGAGCGCACCGGGCCGTGCCGGACGATGTCGAACGCGATCCCCGACGCCTCCAGCGCCTCGCGCGTCCGCCGCTCTCCGGGGGTCTCGGTGGGCGGCTCGGCGGGCCCCCCGACCGTCACCCGGCGTCCGTCGCGTCCGCGGACTCCTCGGTGTCCTCGGCGTCCGGGTCCTTCGAGGAGCCGTCGACGGTGACCACGAGCGTGACGGTCGAGCCCGTCAGCGCCACCGTCCCCGCGCCCACGGTCTTCGCGACCACGTCGTCGTCCGCGACACCTTCCACGGGGTCGGTGCTCACGTCGAACCCGAGCGCCTCGAGCTCCGCCCGCGCGTCGGCGACCGACTTCCCGGCGACGTCCGGGACGGACTCCGCGTCGCCCCAGGACAGGACGACGGTCGAGCCCTTCGGCACCGCGCTGCCCGCTCCCTTCGTGGCGACCACCAGGTCGCCGTCCTCGACACCGTCCGCCGGGTCCAGGGCCACCACGAACCCGAGGCCCTTGAGCTTCGCCCGCGCGTCGGCGACGGTCCACCCGGTGACGTCCGGGACCTTCACCGTGGCCGGTGCCGGCGGGCCGCTCGAGACCACGAGAGTGACGGTCGAGCCCTTCGACACCTTCGTGCCCGCGCCCCGCGTCTCGACGACCGTGCCCTCGGGCGCCTTCGGGTCCGGCTTCTCCTTCGTCGTCACCTTGAGCCCGAGCGCCTTGAGCTTCTTCTCGGCCGTGGCGAGCGTCTCGCCGGCGAGGTTCGGCACGCTCACCTTCGCGGGTGTCTCCGACCCGGAGCCCGACCCGCCGTCGCCCTTGCCGGAGCCCTCGCCGTCGTCGGACCCCTTGTCCTTGCCCGAGCCCTTCGGGTCGGTGCCGGACGACTTCCCTGGCTCGTCGGCAGCCTTGTCCTTGTCCTTGGACCTGTCCTTGGACGTGTCCTTCGCGTCCTTCGAGCCGCCCGTGGACCCTGCCTTCGAGCCCTTGCCGGACGCGGCGCCCTTGTCCGCGCGCTCGGCGGGGGACGGGCCGCCGCCGGTCGCGACGTCGTCGGACTCCCACGCCCGGTCGGGCACGGGGCCGGCGGCGAAGAACTCGAAGTGCCACGGCTCGGGCTTCGAGCCCGTGAGGCGCGCCCACGACGGGTTGTCCCAGCCGTAGTCCGGGGCGTGCACGCGCATCCACGCGTGCTCGGCGGACGTGAAGGTGGAGATCGGGTAGCCCAGGTCGGCGGCGAGGCCCCAGCCGTGGTTCGACGTGCCCGGCGTCGCCGCGAGCCAGCCCTTGGTGGCCTTGACGCGGATCTGGAGCTCCAGCGAGCGGTACGAGTCGGTCATCGGGATGGGCACCCCGAACTCCTTCTCGTACTCCTTGCTGAGCGCGGAGAGCTGCTCGGCGGCGTCGCAGCGCAGCATGTGTCCGGGAGCGAAGTCGAGCGGGCACAGCGCCGACGTCGGGATGCGCCCGTTGGCGTAGCCCGCCGTGCTCCGGCCGTAGCGGTCGACGACCTCGAGCAGGCTCGCCGTCAGCGTGGCGCGCGCGGCGACCGTGCCGTCCGCCCCCGCCGGCAGGATGCCCGCCTCGAGCGTCGTGGTCGCCGGGTCCAGCAGCGTCGCCAGGCGGGTGGCGGCGACGACGAGGTCGTCGAACGTCACCTTGTCGCCGTCGTGCGCGCTCTCGTCGGCCGGCTTCCCGTCCGGCTGCTCGGCGTCCGGCTGCTCGGCGTCCGGCTGCTCCCCCGTGGCCAGGGGGGAGGGCTCGTCGGCGGGGTCGATCGCGACCTGGCGTGCGACGGCCACCGCCTCCGGCTCGGTCGCGTCCGGCTCGGTCGCGTCCGGCTCGGTGGCTGGGGCCGGGAGCACCGGCGAGGGCGTCTCGACGTCCGCGGCCGCGAACGGGCGGTCGGACGACCTGGCGGCCTGCTGCGCGAGGTACGTGCTGAGCAGCATGCCGAGCTCGGCGGCGGCCTGGTCCACGGCGGGCGTCACCCTCCGGCCCGCGTCCTGGCTGGCGAGCTCCGCACGCTCGAGGACGCCCAGCACCTCCTGGAGCGTGGCCGGGCCGGTCGACGTCGGCGTCCCGACCACACCCACGGAGACGCCCTCGCCCACCGGGCTGCCGGCCCCGACGTCGGGGGTGTGCTGGTCGGCGGCGAGGGTCTGGAGGCGGCCGTCGTTCCACGGGAGGCCGGCCACGGGGGCCGCGAGGAACCCCGTCGCGAGCACGCACGTCGCCGTCGCCGTTGCGAGCAACCTGCCGACACGCACGCCCCGTCCGGTGTCCCTCGGAGACCTCACGACGACGAACCTCCCCCATCGGCACTGCTCAGCGCTCGGATCCTGTCACACCCCGGGGTCGTCGTGTGACACGGGCGACAGGACCGTCCCTTTACTGTGCGTCACGCTCCACGCTCCTGCCACCCCTGCGACAAGAGTTCACGCACCGCTCATCCGCACACCATGACCGGAGCAACCGTCCGGCGCGGTGATACGGCCCCGCCCGCGGAGATGCCGCGCGGCAGACTGGACGCATGACCACCGTCGACCTCAACAGCGACCTCGGCGAGGGCTTCGGCCGCTGGACCCTGGGCGACGACGAGGCGATGCTCGACGTCGTGTCGTCGGCCAACGTGGCGTGCGGCTTCCACGCCGGCGACCCGGCCACGATCCGGCGCACGGTCGCACTGGCCGCCGTCCGCGGCGTGGCCGTCGGGGCGCACGTCGGGTACCGCGACCTCGCGGGCTTCGGACGACGCGACATCGACGTCCCGTCGGCCGAGCTGCGGGCCGACGTCGTCTACCAGATCGGCGCGCTGCAGGCCCTGGCCGCCGCCGAGGGCACCCGCGTCACCTACGTGAAGCCGCACGGCGCGCTGTACCACCGAGCGGCCGTGGACCGGCGGGTGGCGGACGACGTCGCCGCCGCCGTCGCCGC
The DNA here is from genome assembly GCF_042792795.1 of Isoptericola sp. NPDC056605. Lineage (NCBI taxonomy): Bacteria > Bacillati > Actinomycetota > Actinomycetes > Micrococcales > Promicromonosporaceae > Isoptericola > Isoptericola sp. NPDC056605. The sequence continues at coordinate 69,548 of NZ_JBHTVT010000011.1, forward strand.
CGTCGACCCGGCCCTCGTGCTGCTCGGGCTGCCGGGCACGCTCTCCCTCGCCGCGGCCGAGGCCGCGGGCCTGTCCACCGCCGCGGAGGCGTTCGCCGACCGCGCCTACACGCCCGCCGGCACGCTGGTGCCCCGCGGCGAGCCGGGCGCCGTCCTGCACGACCCGGACGTCGTGGCCCGGCGGATGCTGCGGCTCGTCACCGAGGGCGTGGTCGAGGCCGTCGACGGCAGCGTGGTGCGGGTGCCCGCGGACTCCGTGTGCGTGCACGGCGACACCCCGGGCGCGGTCGCGATGGCGCGGCGGGTCCGCGCGGTGTTCGACGACGCGGGCGTCACCCTCGCCCCGTTCGCCCCGGCGACGACGGGAGCCTGAGTGAGCGGGCCGGCGCGCGTCCTGCCCGTGCGTGTCCTGCCCGTGCGCGACGACGCCCTGCTCGTCGAGGTGGACGGCCTCGCGCACGCGCTCGCGCTGGACGCGTCGCTGCGCGACGACCCCGTCGCCGGCGTCGGGCAACCCGTGCCCGGCGCGCGCACGCTGCTGGTCCCGTTCGACCCGTGGCGGCTGCCCGCGGCACGCCTCGCGGACGAGCTGCGCGCGCGGGCGTCCGCGGCCGGTCGCCCGGCCGGGGACGGGGCCGGGACGACGGCCGGCGGGCGGCTCGTCGAGATCCCCACGGTGTACGACGGCGAGGACCTGGCCGACGTCGCACGGCTGCTCGGGTGCGCCCCGGAAGAGGTGGTGCGGCGGCACACGGGGGCGTCGTGGGTCGTGGGGTTCGTCGGCTTCGCCCCGGGGTTCGCCTATCTGACCGGGGACGACGCCGGGCTCGTCGTGCCGCGGCGCGAGTCGCCGCGCACCCGGGTGCCCGCCGGCTCCGTGGCGCTCGCCGGCCCGTACTCGGGCGTCTACCCGCGCGCGAGCCCGGGCGGGTGGCAGCTCGTCGGGCGCACGGACGTCGTCACCTGGGACCCCGACCGCGACCCGCCCACCCCGTGGGCTCCCGGCGACCGCGTCCGGTTCGTCGCCGTGCGCGAGTCGGTCCGGGGCGCCGGGCCGGTCCAGGGGGGCAGCTCCGGCCCGGCGCGGCGGCCCGGACCGCCGACGCGACCCGGGGCCGCCGCGCCGACGTCGGCCACGGCGCTGGAGGTCGTGACGCCGGGGCTGCTGGCGCTGGTGCAGGACCTCGGCCGCCCGGGGCTGGCGCACCTCGGCGTGTCCGCGTCGGGCGCGGCCGACCCGCGCAGCCTGCGCGCCGCGAACCGCGCGGTGGGCAACCCGGCCGGGGCGCCCGCCGTCGAGGCCGTGGGCGGCGGGCTGCGGCTGCGTGCCCGCGCCGACGTCGTCGTCGCGCTCGCCGGGGCGGACGCGGGCGCCGTCGTGCACCGCGGCGACCACCCGGACGACGCCCGCCGCGCGCCCCTGGCGCGGGCGTTCCGCCTGCGCGACGGCGACGAGCTCGCGCTGGGCGCCCCCGCCCGCGGTCACCGCACGTACGTCGCCGTCCGCGGCGGGATCGACGCGTGGCCCGTGCTCGGCTCGCGCGCCACCGACACCCTCGCCCACCTGGGCCCCTCCCCCCTCGCCCCGGGCACGCCTCTGCGCGGTGGGCGCGCCTCCGGCCCGGGTGTCGGTGTCGGGCGGGGCCGGACGCCCGCGCACGGGATCCCGGCGGTGGCGGTGGACGACGTCGGGGCGCCGGAACCGGCGACGCTGCCCGCGCCGGGCGAGGTCACGACGCTCCCCGTCGTGCGGGGCCCGCACGACGACTGGTTCGCGGACCACGCCACGCTGCTCGACCAGGAGTGGCGGGTGACCGACCGCTCGGACCGGGTGGGCCTCCGGCTGGACGGCGCGCCCCTGACCCGGACGGCCGACGCGCGGGCCCGCGAGCTGCCCAGCGAGGGCTGCGTGACGGGCGCGCTGCAGGTGCCGCCGGACGGCCTGCCGGTGCTGTTCGGCGTCGACCACCCGCTCACGGGCGGCTACCCCGTGATCGCGGCCGTGGCGTCGACCCACCTGTGGCTGCTGGGCCAGCTGCCGCCGGGCGCGCTGCTGCGGTTCGTGCCTGCGCGCCCGCGCCGGTGAGGTCCCGCGGCTGCGGGCCTCAGAGCCGCAGGAGGTCCCGGGTGAGCGTCTCGCGGAGCCCGGCGGGCGGGTCGACGTAGCCCTCGTCGCGCAGCTCCTCCGGGAAGCCGCCGGCGGCGAAGGCGGTGTTGAGGTCGTCCACGAACCAGAGGGCCGGCCCCACGCGGCCGTCGACGCCCTCGCCGGGCAGCAGGATCCCGTAGGGCCCGTCACCGCTGATGTTCGCCTTGTGGAGCGCGTCGGGGGCGAAGTCGACCTGGAAGGCCTGCACCGGGTCGGGGTCGGCGCGCCACCGGCTCCACTCCTGCGCGTAGTACCCGCGCGCGCCACCGCCATGGGTGGAGTGCTCCAGCTCGACGACGAGCGGGTCGGCCAGCACGCTCTCCGGCCACTGCGGGTGGTCCCCGACGAGCCACACGTCGCCGACGTGCCGCACCCAGGCCGCGACCGTCATCGGGAACGGCGCGAGCTCCTCCTCCATCCAGGCCGCCAGGGCCTCCGCGTCGGGCCCCGGGGGCACGTGCGCAGGGCGGGGCGTCGCGTCGTCGTCGTTGCAGGCGGCGGCGAACCCGTCCGCCTCCAGCCGCTCCACCAGCACCTCGACGTTGCGACGCGCGCGCAGCGCCATCTCGCGCGCCACGGCGAGCGCGTCCTCGCGGTGCGGCTCGTCGAAGACCCGGAGGCCCAGGGCCCGCAGGTCGCGCCACACGTCGTCCTGCTCCCCGGCCCGGTACCGCGCCACATGGCTCACCACGGGCGACATCCTGGCAGACCGGCGGAGCGCTCCCGCCTCATCCGTTCGGCTGATCTCCGTCGAGCCCGCCAGGCGATGTGGGCGGCCGGCGGCCGGAACCACGATGGATCCGACGCACCGACCTCCCGGGACGCGCACCACGGCCCCGGCCACGAGAGAAGGACAGCCCCCATGAAGCTCACGAAGTCGACGAAGCCCGCCACGATCGCCCTCTCGGCGCTGATCGCGCTGGGTGCCCTCACCGCCTGCAGCACCGGCGAGGCCGACGCGGCGGGCTCCGGCACCGTCGCGGCGGACGAGGCCGCGACGGCGGACGAGGCGCAGACGCCGTCGGACGTGCTCGCGTCGACCGCGTGGGAGACCACCGGCGCGACCGACGCCGACGGCGAGGACGTCGCCCTCGACGACGAGAACGTCAGCACCTTCGTGGGCTGGGCCTACTTCGACGCCGACGGCACGTTCACGATGTACAACCTGGACGACAGCCCGAAGATGCAGGGCGACTGGACCGTCGACGAGGAGGGCACGACCCGCCACATCGTCGCGAAGGACGACGCCGGCGAGGTGCAGTTCGAGCGCGACTCCGACATCGTCACCCTGACCGACGAGGAGTTCACCTACCGGGTGTTCCCCGAGGAGGGGAACGCGGACGTCTACTACGACATCGTCCACACCCCGACCGACCACGAGGAGCCGGCGGCCTCCTGAACCGCCCCCGCCGCGCCCGCTCCCCACCAGGGGGGCGGGCGCGGCGTCGTGCTCACGGCCTCCGCGCGAGCAGGCTGAACGCGTTCGGGACCCGGCCGTCCCAGGCGGCGGCGTCGATGCCGTCGGGGCGCCAGAAGGGCTCGGGGTGCTCCTCGAGGTGCTCGATCTCGAACCCCGCGCGGAGGCAGTCCATGACGGTCTCGGCGAGCGTGCGCTGCCGCTCCACCGCGCCGTGGCCGGGGAACGTGTCGTTGACGTGCGACGCCTCGAAGTACCCCCGGTCCGGGCGCACCCGGGCCTCGTCCTCGTCCCATGCCCACAGCGGCACCAGCGGGTGGGCCTCGTACACGAAGAACCACCCGCCCGGCCGCAGCAGCCGGCGCACCTCGGCGAGGAACGCCGGCAGGTCCGCGACCCAGATGAGCGCGCCCTTGCCGGTGTAGACGAGGTCCGCGCACCCGTCGTCGAGCCCGCTGTCGGGGAGCGTCGCGCGCGTGTAGCGGCAGGGCAGGCCCAGCTCGTCGGCCCGGCGCTGCGCGCTCGCCACCGGCGCCGGGCTGTAGTCCAGCCCGTGCACCGACCGCGCCCCGAGGCGCGCGAGGGCCACGTCGTCCAGGCCGTTGCCGCTCATCGGGTGCACGACGTCGGCCCCGGGGACGATCTCCCCCAGCACGGCGACCTCCACGGGCAGCAGCTCGACCGTGCGCGCCAGCTCGAGGTGGTCGTCGTACTCGTCGGTGTACTTGCGCGAGGCGATGGCCCACGCGGCCCGGGTGTCGTCGTCGACGGAGTCCATGCGCGCACCCTGCCACGGCCGACCGGCGCGCGGCCCCGTTTTTCCGCGGCGGCGCCCTCGCCCGTAGGGCTTCCGTCAGGGTGCGCCCGGGCGCCGTATGGATCCCGTGAGGACGGGCCTCAGGCGCCTCCGGCGGGTGTTGCATCGACGTCGGCACCCGGGACGGGCGCCCGGCACGACCCCCTTCCGGAGGCCGGCCGTCGAACTCGAAGTGGGGACGTGCTGGTGCTTGACGTCGTCTACGTGCTGGGCGTGATCGCCCTGTTCGCGCTGGTGGCCGGGATCGCGAAGGCGGTGGAGAAGCTGTGATCGTCGTCGAGCTCCTCGCCGCGGCGCTCGGCGTGGCCGCGCTGGTCTACCTCGTGGTGGCCCTCGTGAAGCCGGAGAGGTTCTGATGGGCTGGGTCGGGGCGGTCCTCGCGCTCGGGACCGTCGCCCTCGTCCTGGCCGCCGTCCACCGGTCCTTCGGGGACTACATGGCGACCGTGTACACCACCCCCCGCGACTGGCGCGTCGAGCGGGGCCTCTACAGAGTCCTGGGCGTCGACCCGCGGTCCGGCCAGACCTGGCAGGCGTACGCGCGCGGCGTGCTGGCGTTCTCCGTCGTCGGGCTGCTGATCGTCTACGCGCTCCAGCGCACGCAGCAGTGGCTGCCGTACTCGCTGGGGCTGCCGGCGCCGTCCCCGGACCTCTCGTTCAACACGGCCGCGTCGTTCGTGGGGAACACGAACTGGCAGTCGTACTCCCCCGAGCAGACGCTGGGGTACACCGTGCAGCTCGCCGGGCTGGCGGTGCAGAACTTCGTCTCCGCGGCGGTCGGCATGGCCGTGGCCGTGGCGCTGGTGCGCGGGTTCGCCCACCGCCGCACGGGCACGATCGGCAACTTCTGGGTGGACCTGGTCCGAGGCTGCCTGCGCATCCTGCTGCCGATCTCGGTGGTGGGCGCGGTGGTGCTGATCGTCGGCGGCGTCGTGCAGAACTTCGCCGGCTTCACCGACGTGACGACCGTCGCCGGCGGGGCCCAGAGCATCCCGGGCGGCCCGGTCGCCTCCCAGGAGGCCATCAAGCTGCTCGGCACCAACGGCGGCGGGTTCTTCAACGCGAACTCGGCGCACCCGTTCGAGAACCCGACGGCGTGGACGAACCTCGTCGAGGTCCTCCTCATGCTGGCGATCCCGTTCTCGCTGCCCCGCACGTTCGGGCGGATGGTGGGCGACCTCCGGCAGGGGTACGCGATCCTCGCGGCGATGGGCGTGATCTTCGTGGCCTCGTTCGCCGCGCTGACGGCGCTCGAGTCGGCCGGGAACGGCACCGCCCCGCAGCTCGCCGGCGGCGCGATGGAGGGCAAGGAGGCGCGGTTCGGCATCGTCGGGACCACGCTCTTCGCGACGACCAGCACGACGACGTCGACCGGCGCCGTCAACGCGATGCACGACTCGTTCACCGCGCTGGGCGGCATGGTCCCGATGCTCAACATGATGCTCGGCGAGGTCGCGCCCGGCGGCGTCGGGTCGGGGCTCTACGGCATGCTCGTGCTGGCCGTCATCGCGGTCTTCGTGGCGGGGCTGCTGGTGGGCCGCACGCCCGAGTACCTGGGCAAGAAGATCGGGCCCCGCGAGATCAAGCTCGCGAGCCTCTACATCCTCGTCACGCCCACGCTCGTGCTGGCGGGCACCGCGCTGAGCTTCGCGATCCCGCCGCTGCGCGAGAGCGTCACCTCGACGTCGATCTGGAACCCGGGCGTGCACGGCATGTCCGAGGTCCTGTACGCGTTCACCTCGGCCGCCAACAACAACGGCTCGGCCTTCGCCGGCCTGACGGCGAACACGCCGTGGCTGAACACGGCGCTCGGCGTCGCGATCCTGCTCGGGCGCTTCGTGCCGATCGTGCTCGTGCTCGCCCTTGCCGGGTCGCTGGCCCGGCAGGACAAGGTGCCCGCCACCGCGGGGACGCTGCCCACGCACCGCCCGCTGTTCGTCGGGCTGCTCGTCGGGGTCGTCGTCGTCCTCACCGCGCTCACCTACTTCCCCGTTCTCGCGCTGGGTCCCCTGGCGGAAGGGCTCGTCTGACCATGTCCACCCCACTGACCACTCCCCTCACCACCGTGACCGACTCCCCGTCGTCACCCGATCCCTCGTCCTCGACGACCTCCCGCACGCCGGGCGGGGTCTTCTCCTGGTCCCAGGTACGCGACGCCCTGCCGGGCGCGTTCCGCAAGCTCGACCCGCGCCGGATGTGGCGCAACCCCGTGATGTTCGTCGTGTGGGTCGGCGCCGCGCTGACCACCGTGCTCGCCGTCGTCGAGCCGTTCCTCGGCGGGCCCGTGACCTCGGGCGGCACCGTCGTCCCCGGCTCCTTCACCGCGGTGATCGCGCTGTTCCTCTGGCTCACCGTGGTGTTCGCGAACCTCGCCGAGTCGGTCGCGGAGGGCCGCGGCAAGGCCCAGGCGGACACGCTCCGCCAGACCCGGACGGCGACCGTCGCGCACCGCGTCGCCGGGTACGACACCGCCGCCGACCCGGACGCCCTGCGCGCCGCGCTCGACGACGTGTCGTCGGCCGACCTGGACCTCGGCGACGTCGTCGTGGTCTCCGCGGGCGACCTGGTGCCGGGCGACGGCGAGATCGTGCACGGCATCGCGTCCGTGGACGAGTCCGCCATCACCGGCGAGTCCGCGCCCGTGATCCGCGAGTCCGGCGGCGACCGGTCCGCCGTCACCGGCGGCACGCGGGTGCTGTCCGACCGGATCGTCGTGCGCATCACCTCGAAGCCCGGCGAGACGTTCGTCGACCGGATGATCGCGCTCGTCGAGGGCGCCAGCCGGCAGAAGACGCCGAACGAGGTCGCGCTGAGCATCCTGCTCGCGTCGCTGTCGATCGTGTTCGTCGTCGTGGCGCTCACCCTGAACCCCATCGCGTCGTACGCGGCGAGCCCCGTGAGCGTGGCGGTGCTCGTGGCGCTGCTGGTGTGCCTGATCCCGACGACGATCGGCGCGCTGCTGTCCGCCATCGGCATCGCCGGGATGGACCGCCTCGTGCAGCGCAACGTGCTCGCGATGTCCGGCCGCGCCGTCGAGGCCGCCGGCGACGTCACGACCCTGCTCCTCGACAAGACCGGCACCATCACCTACGGCAACCGGCAGGCGAGCGAGTTCCTGCCGCTGGCCGGCGTCGACGCCCGCGACCTGGTGCGCGCCGCCGCCCTCTCGTCCCTCGCGGACCCCACCCCGGAGGGCGCGTCGATCGTCGCGCTCGCCGTCAAGGCCGGGGTGGACGTGGGCAGCGGCCACGAGAGCACCGCGGTGCCCGGCGAGGTCGTGCCGTTCACCGCGCAGACCCGGATGTCCGGCCTCGACGAGCCCGACGGCACGCAGATCCGCAAGGGCGCCGGCAGCGCGGTCATGGCGTGGCTGGCCGACGGCGGCGCTCCCTCCGCGCCGGTCGTCGCGGAGGTGGAGGACGCGGTGGAGCGGGTCGCGCGGTCCGGCGGCACGCCGCTGGTCGTCGCGGTCCGGGCGCCGGACGGGGCCGGGCGCGTGCTCGGCGTCGTGCACCTCAAGGACGTCGTCAAGGAGGGCATCGCCGACCGCTTCGCCGAGCTGCGCGCGATGGGCATCCGCACCGTGATGGTCACCGGCGACAACCCGCTGACCGCCGCGGCCATCGCCGCCGAGGCCGGCGTGGACGACTACCTCGCCGAGGCGACGCCCGAGGACAAGCTGGAGCTCATCCGGCGCGAGCAGGAGGGCGGCAGCCTCGTCGCGATGACCGGGGACGGCACCAACGACGCCCCCGCGCTCGCGCAGGCCGACGTGGGCGTCGCGATGAACTCGGGCACGTCGGCCGCGAAGGAGGCCGGCAACATGGTCGACCTCGACTCCGACCCCACCAAGCTCATCGACGTGGTCCGGATCGGCAAGCAGCTGCTCATCACCCGCGGCGCGCTGACGACCTTCTCCATCGCGAACGACATCGCCAAGTACTTCGCGATCATCCCCGCGATGTTCATGGGCGTGTTCCCCGGGCTCGAGGCGCTCAACGTCATGGGCCTCAGCTCGCCGTCGTCCGCCGTCGTGTCGGCCATCGTGTTCAACGCGCTCGTCATCGTGCTACTCATCCCGCTGTCGCTGCGGGGCGTGCGGTACCGGCCCATGGACGCGTCGAAGACCCTCGGGCGCAACCTCCTGGTCTTCGGGCTCGGCGGCATCGTCGCGCCGTTCGTCGGCATCTGGCTCATCGACCTCGTCGTGCGCCTCGTCCCGGGATTCTGAGCAGGACCGAGCAGGAAGAAGAAGAGGCACCCATGAACGCCACCACCCGCAGCACCGGCCGCACCCTCGGGGTCGCGGTCCGGGCGATGATCGCCCTCACGCTGCTGCTCGGCGTCGGCTACACGGCGGCGATCACCGGCGTCGGGCAGCTCGTGCTGCCGGCGCAGGCCGACGGCTCGCTCGTGCGCGACGGCGACGGCACCGTCGTCGGGTCCGCGCTGATCGGCCAGGGCTTCGCCGACGCCGACGGCGAGCCCCTGCCGCAGTACTTCCAGCCACGGCCCTCGGCCGCGGGCGACGGCTGGGACGGCGCCGCGTCGTCCGGGTCGAACCTCGGCCCCGAGAACCCCGACCTGGTCGCCGCGATCGAGGAACGGCGGTCGGCCGTGGCCGCGCTCGAGGGCGTGGACCCGGCCGACGTCCCGGCCGACGCCGTCACCGCGTCCGGGTCCGGGCTGGACCCGCACATCAGCCCGGAGTACGCCGACCTCCAGGTCGCGCGGGTCGCCGCCGCCCGCGACCTGCCGGAAAAGGAGGTCACGGCCCTCGTGGCGAGGCACACTGAGGGTCGCGCCCTGGGATACCTCGGGGAGCCCGTGGTCGACGTGCTGGAGCTCAACGTGGCCCTCGACGAGCGCACGGCCGAGCTCGGGAGGTGAGCATGGGTCGCGGACGGTTGCGCGTCCTCCTCGGCGCGGCGCCGGGCGTGGGGAAGACCTACGCCATGCTCGAGGAGGGCAAGCGGCTGCGCGACGACGGCAGGGACGTCGTGGTCGCGCTCGTGGAGACGCACGGGCGCGCCGCGACGGCCGCGATGGCGCGGGGGCTGGACGTCGTGCCGCGCGCGACGGTCGTGCACCGCGGCGTCGAGCTCACCGACCTGGACCTCGACGCCGTCCTCGCGCGGCGGCCGGAGGTCGCGCTGGTCGACGAGCTGGCGCACACCAACGCCCCCGGCCTGCGGCACGCGAAGCGGTGGGAGGACGTCGACGCCCTGCTCGACGCCGGCATCGACGTCCTCTCGACCGTCAACATCCAGCACATCGAGTCGCTCAACGACGTCGTCCAGAAGATCACCGGGGTGGCGCAGCAGGAGACCATCCCCGACGCCGTGCTGCGCGCCGCCGACCAGATCGAGGTCGTGGACCTCGCCCCGCAGGCGCTGCGCGACCGGCTCTCGTCCGGCGTCGTCTACCCGGCCGAGCGGGTGGACGCGGCGCTGTCGAACTACTTCCGCCTCGGCAACCTCACCGCGCTGCGCGAGCTCGCGCTGCTGTGGCTGGCCGACGAGGTCGACGCGGCGCTGCAGCACTACCGCACCGAGCACGGGATCGACTCCACCTGGGAGGCCCGGGAGCGCGTCGTCGTGACGCTCACCGGCGGCCCCGAGGGCGAGACGCTGCTGCGGCGCGGGGCGCGGATCGCGGCGCGGTCGGCCGGCGGCGACCTGCTCGCCGTCCACGTCACGAGCCAGGACGGGCTGCGCGGCGCGACCCCCGGCGCGCTCGCGCGGCAGCGGATGCTGGTCGAGGAGCTCGGTGGCACGTACCACCAGGTGGTGGGCGACGACGTCCCGACGGCGCTCGTGGAGTTCGCGCGCGGCGTCAACGCGACCCAGCTCGTCATCGGCGTCTCCCGCCGCGGCCGGGTCGCCGCGGCGCTGAGCAGGCCCGGCATCGGCGCGACCGTGACGCGCGAGGCCGGCAACATCGACGTCCACATCGTCAACCACGCCGCCGCCGGAGGGCGCGCCCGCCTGCCCCGGATGGGCGGCGCGCTGTCGGCGAAGCGTCGCCTGGCGGGCTTCCTGCTCGCGATCCTCGGCGGGCCGCTGCTGACGTGGGGCCTGGTGACGCTCCGCAGCGCGGAGTCCATCGTCTCGGACGTCCTCGCCTACCAGCTGCTCGTCGTCGTGGTGGCGCTGGTCGGCGGCGCGGGGCCCGCGGTGTACGCCGCGATCCTGTCCGGCATCACGCTCGACTACTTCTTCGTGGAGCCGATCCACACCATCACCGTGGGCGAGCCGCTGCACGTGGTCGCGCTCGTCCTGTACGTCGTCACGGCCGTACTGGTGAGCGTCGTCGTGGACCGCGCCGCCCGCACGACGCGCGCCGCCCACCGGGCCGCGGCCGAGTCGGAGGTGCTGGCGACGGTCGCCGGCAGCGTGCTGCGCGGGCAGGACGCCGTCCAGGCGCTGGTGAGCCGGGCGCGGGAGGCGTTCGGCCTCACCGGGGCGCGGCTCGTCGCCGGCGGCACGGTGCTGGCCGCGGACGGCGAGGACGACCCGGCGGGCCCGCGCACCACCATCGACGTCGGCGACCGCGCCGTCCTCGAGCTGTCGGGCGGCGACCTCGCGGCCTCCGAGCGCCGCCTGCTGCACGTCATCGCGGTCCAGCTCCAGGCCGCGCTGGAGCGCAGCGACCTGGCCGAGGTGGCGAGCGAGGTGGACCAGCTCGCCGAGTCCGACCGCGTGCGCAGCGCCCTGCTGTCCGCGCTGAGCCACGACCTGCGCCGCCCGCTCAGCTCCGCGGCCGCCGCCGTGAGCGGGCTGCGCTCCGCCCGCGGCGCCCTGAGCGAGGCGGACCGGGACGAGCTGCTGGAGACGGCCGACGAGAGCCTGACGGCCCTGGCCACCCTCATCACCGACCTGCTCGACGTGAGCCGCCTGGAGGCGGGCGTCCTCGCCGTCTCGACGGCGCCCGTCGAGACCGCCGACGTGGTGCTGCCCGCGCTCGACGAGCTCGGCGTCGGCCCCGGCGAGGTGGAGCTGGACCTCGACCTCACCGCGCCGAGCGTCGCCGCGGACCCCGTGCTGCTCCAGCGCGTGCTGGTGAACCTGCTGGCCAACGCGCTGCGGCACTCGCCCGCCGGGCGGCGCGTGCGCGTCTCCACCAGCACGTTCGCCGGCACCGTCGAGATCCGGGTGGTCGACCACGGCCCCGGCATCCCCGCCGACCGGCGCGAGGACGTGTTCGTGCCCTTCCAACGGCTCGGCGACACGGACAACACGACCGGCCTGGGGCTCGGCCTCGCGCTGTCCAAGGGGTTCGTCGAGGGCATGGGCGGCACGCTCACCCCGGAGGACACCCCCGGCGGCGGCCTCACCATGGTCGTCGCGCTCCCCGCCGCGGGGACGACGCACCACCCCGAGGACCCCGACCAGCCCGACCAGCCCGACCAGCCGGAGGCGAGCGCCCCGTGAAGATCCTCATCGCCGACGACGACCCCCAGATCCTGCGCGCCCTGCGGATCACGCTCACCGCGCAGGGGTACGAGATCGTCACGGCGACCACCGGGACGCAGGCCATCGCCCGCGCCATCGACCACCGGCCGGACGTCTTCATGATCGACCTGGGCATGCCGGAGCTGGAGGGCATCGACGTCATCCACGCCGTCCGCGGCTGGTCGGACGCCCCGATCCTCGTGGTGTCCGGGCGCACGGGCGCGGCCGACAAGGTCGAGGCGCTCGACGCCGGCGCGGACGACTACGTGACGAAGCCGTTCTCGATCGAGGAGCTCCTGGCCCGGATCCGCGCCCTCACCCGGCGCGTGGCGCACGAGGACTCCGACCCCGTGGTGCGGTTCGGCGACGTCACCGTGGACCTCTCCGCGCACAGCGTCACGCGCGACCGCGAGGGGCGGTCGGAGCACGTGCGCCTCACGCCCACCGAGTGGCAGATGCTCGAGCGCCTGGTGCGCAACCCCGGCAAGCTGGTCACCCGCCAGACCCTCCTCACCGAGATCTGGGGGTCCGAGCACGTGACCGACACCGGCTACCTCCGCCTGTACGTCGCGCAGCTGCGCAAGAAGCTCGAGCCCGACCCCACCGCGCCGCGCTACCTCGTCACCGAGGCGGGCATGGGGTACCGCTTCGACCCGGACGGCGGACGGTCGTGAGGATCGGCCCCGTCCCCGTATGCGTTCCGTGAGGTCCGGGTCCCGCGGGCCCGAGCCGCAGTAGACCGGAGGCATGAGCCTCACGACGCTGTTCACCACCCTGGTCCACCCCCGGCACGCAGCGCTCGAGGGGTGGCCCGACGGCACCGAGCTCACCGGCGACGACGTGCTCGTCGACCGCACCAGCCTGGCCCGGCTCGCCGAGCACTACCCCACCCCGCGCCTCTACGTCCCGGTGGGCGCGGACGTCACGCGGGTCGACCGCTACTGGGGCGACGCCGCGCCGCGGACGGTCGTGCTGGCGCACGTGGTGGACGCCGTCCCCAGGCTCGGGGACGACGCGCGGCAGGCCTGGCTCGACGCCGACCTCGGCGGGTGCGCCGTCCTGCTCGACCACGCGCGGCTCGTCGGCCGGTCGTCGCCGGAGCCGCTGCGCCCGTTCACCGTGCACCCGGCCCCGGGCCGCGGCGGGCCGATCGTCCGCCTGCCCCGCGACCTGCGGCGCGGTGACGTGCTCGCGATCCCGTGCGCAGGGCTGGTCGAGGCGGCCGACCTCCTGCGGTAGCCCGTCCCGGGACACGACGGAGGCCCGGCAGGTGTCCCCTGCCGGGCCTCCGTCACGTGCTGCGGGGCGTCAGGCCTTCGCGCCGGCGCCGACCGGCTCGCGGGCGCCGTCCTGCACGCCGTCCTGCACGCCGTCCTGCACCCCGTCCTGCTCGGCCTCGTCCTCGTCGAACAGGTGCTCCGACGACGCGGCGCGGTACTGCTCGAGGTCGAGGATGCCCTCGCGCTTGGCGACGATGGTCGGGACCAGCGTCTGCCCCGCGACGTTCACCGCGGTGCGGCCCATGTCGAGGATCGGGTCGACGGCCAGCAGCAGGCCCACGCCGGCCAGCGGCAGGCCCAGGGTGGACAGCGTGAGGGTCAGCATGACCATCGCGCCGGTGAGGCCGGCGGTCGCGGCGGAGCCCACCACGGACACGAACGCGATGAGCAGGTAGTCGGTCACCGACAGGTCGATGCCGAAGATCTGCGCCACGAAGATCGCGGAGATCGCCGGGTAGATCGAGGCGCAACCGTCCATCTTCGTCGTCGAGCCCAGCGGCACGGCGAACGACGCGTACTCGCTCGGCACGCCGAGGTTGCGCTCGGTGACGCGCTGCGTCACGGGCATCGTGCCCACCGACGAGCGCGAGACGAACGCGAGCTGGATCGCGGGCCACGCGCCCTTGAACCAGGCGACGACGCCGAGGCCGTTGGCCTTGAGCAGCACCGGGTAGACGACGAACAGCACGAGGGCGAGCCCCACGTAGATCGCCACGGAGAACGAGGCGAGCGAGCGCAGCGACTCCCAGCCGTAGGTGGCGACGGCGTTGCCGATGAGGCCCATCGTGCCCAGCGGCGCCAGGCGGATGATCCACCACAGGACCTTCTGCACGATGGAGAGCGCGGACCTGTTGAACGCGAGGAACGGGTCGGCCTTGGCGCCCGACTTCAGCGCGGCGATGCCGATGACCAGCGCGACGACGAGGATCTGCAGCACGTTGAAGCTGATGCCGGTCTCGGCGCTCAGCGCGCCGTCGGCGCCGGCCTCGACCGACGTCGAGGCACCCAGCCCGAGCACGTTGGTCGGGATGAGGCCGTTGAGGAAGTCCATCCAGGTGCCGGTGCTGGACGGTTCCGCGCCGTCGGCCACCGACAGCGTGGTGTTGTGGCCGGGCTGGAACACGAGACCCAGGCCGATGCCGATCGCCACGGAGATCGCGGCGGTGATGGCGAACCAGAGCAGCGTCTGACCGGCCAGGCGGGCCGCGTTCGTGACGGTGCGCAGGTTGGCGATCGACGCGACGATCGCCGTGAAGATCAGCGGCGGCACGATCGCCTTGAGCAGGGTGACGAACGACGAGCCGATGGTGTCGAGCGTCGTGGTCAGGCCGTTGGGCGTCTCGCCGTCGGCCTGCGGGCCGAGGGACAGCGCCAGCCAGCCGAGCAGCACGCCGAGCGCGAGGCCCAGCAGGATCTGGACCGAGAACGACGGGAAGCGCAGCCCCTTGCGTTCGCGCGGCTGCGCGCCGGGGACCTTGGTTGCGGAGGACACGGGAGGAACCTTTCGCCTCGGGCGCCGGAGGGCGCCGGGGTGTGGACGGCGGCAGCACGCTGCCGTCCGGGTGATCGGGGGATGCACGGAGGTGCGGTGACACGCCACGGGCCCGTGACTCTCGGGCGGGTGCGTGTCGCGGGGCGTCGTCGGCGGCGACGACGGTCAGCGCGCGGTCAGCGACGCGGAGGGTTCACCGACACAGCGCACTGGCGACGCGACGGAAGTCGACGTCGAGACGCGCGGTGAGGTCGGTCCTCTCGGGGACGCTGACGGTCACGGGAGCTCCATGCACGATCGAGGAAGGGGAGGATCAGGCGATCGAATGATCGACATGATCGAACGAAGGTATCGAACCTACGAATATCGCACCCTAGCAGCGGCCCACCACGAATCACAGAAGATGCCCTGGGTATGTGAGGCACCTCATCGTGGTCGTACGGTCGGCAGGTGACCTCCGTTCCCCTGCCCCACGACCCGCTCTGGCCCCGCGCGGGCGGCTGGCCTGCACCGACGGGCTCGCGCACCGACCTGGCCCTGGTCGGCGTCCCCACCTGGCGCACCTCGCTGTCGACGACGGGCGCGCACGCGACGCCCGCCGCGGTGCGCGACGCGCTGCGCCGCTACAGCCCCGCGCTGATCACCGGGCCGGACGGCATGCCGGTCGACCTCGGCGAGCTCGACGTCGTCGACCACGGCGACGTCGACGAGCCCGACGGCCCAGAGGGCGAGGCCCGCGCGCGGGCCGTGGTGGGGGCAGCGCTGGCGGGCGCCCGCGCCGTCGTCGCGCTGGGCGGGGACAACGCGCTCACCGTGCCGGTGGCCCTCGGCGCGTGGGGCGACGACCTCCCGACGGCCGGGCTGGTCACGTTCGACGCCCACTACGACCTGCGCGACGGCGTCTCCAACGGCTCGCCGGTGCGGCGGCTGGTCGAGGCCGGGCTGGACCCGGCGCGCGTCGTCCAGGTCGGCATCGCGGACTTCGCCAACAGCGCCGCCTACGCGCGCCGGGCGCGCGACCTGGGGATCACGGTCGTGACGCTCGACGACCTGCGCGCCCGCGGCAACGGCGCCGCCGGGCTGGCCGACGTCGTCCGCGAGGCCCTGGACGTCGCCGGCGCCGCGGGCGGGCCGGTGCACCTGGACGTCGACGTGGACGTCTGCGACCGCTCCGTCGCCCCCGGCTGCCCCGCGTCCGTGCCGGGCGGGCTCGCCGCCTGGGAGCTGCGTGCCCTCGTCCGCGCCGCGGCCGCCGACCCGCGCGTCCGCTCCGTCGACCTCGCCGAGGTGGACGCCACCGCCGACGCCCCCGACGGCCGCACCGTCCGCCTCGCCGCCCTCTGCGTGCTGGAGGTCCTCGCCGGCGTCGCCCTCCGCCCGAGGTAGCCCCCTTCCCGCCGAGGTAGTTCGATCCGCGCCGAGGTAGTTCGGACTCAAGGGACAAAACCTCCCTTATCCCCCACGAACGGGGCTACCTCGGCGGGAAGGGAGCTACCTCGCGAGGATCTGGACCACCTCGGCACGGAGGGAGCTACCTCGGCGGGTGCACGACCTCCCGGCCGGCGTGCCACACCCCGTGCACCAGCGGGACGCCGGGGCGGTAGGCGAGGTGCGTGCGGCTGGGGGCGTCGAGGACGACGACGTCGGCGCGGGCGCCGGGCGCGAGGTGCCCCACGTCGTCGCGCCGCAGGGCGCGGGCACCGCCGGACGTGGCGGCCCAGACGGCCTCGGCGACGGTCATGCCCATCTCCCGTACCGCGAGCGCCACCATGAGCGGCATCGAGCTCGTGTACGACGAGCCGGGGTTGCAGTCGCTGGCCAGCGCGACGACGGCACCGGCGTCGAGGAGGCGGCGCGCGTCGGGGTACGGCTGGCGGGTGGAGAACTCGACGCCCGGCAGCAGCGTCGCGACGGTCCCCTGCGCGTCACCGGACCCCGACCACGAGCCCGCGAGCGCCGCGACGTCGTCGTCGGACAGGTACGTGCAGTGGTCGACGGCGGCGGCTCCCAGGTCGACGGCGAGCCGCACGCCCTCCCCCGGGCCGAGCTGGTTCGCGTGCACGCGCACGCCGAGGCCCGCGGCGGCGCCGGCCTCCAGCACGCGACGCGACTGCTCGGGCGTGAAGGCACCCGTCTCGCAGAACACGTCCACCCAGCGCGCGTGCGGGGCGCAGGCGGCGAGCATGTCCCCGACGACGAGGTCGACGTAGGCGTCGGCCCCTCCGGCGTCGCCGGCGAACTCGGGCGGCACCACGTGCGCTCCGAGGAACGTCACCTCGTCGGTGACCTCGCGCGCGAGGCGCACGCCACGCTCCTCGTCGGCGACGCTCAGCCCGTAGCCGCTCTTGGTCTCGAGGGTCGTGGTGCCCTGCGTCAGCGCCTGGTCGACGTGCCGGCGGAGCCCGGCCCGCAGCGCGTCGTCCGACGCCGCCCGCGTCGCCGCGACCGTGGTGCGGATCCCGCCCGCGGCGTACGGCCGGCCGGCCATCCGCGCCTCGAACTCCGCGGACCGGTCGCCGGCGAACACCAGGTGGCTGTGCGAGTCCACGAAGCCGGGGACCACCGCGCGCCCGTCCACCCCGACGACGCGGTCCGGCGCGCGGCCGAGCGCCTGCTCCACGCCGTCGGCGCACGCGCTCTCCGGGCCCGCCCAGGCCACGCGGCCGCCGTCGAGCAGCAGCGCGGCGTCGCGGAGGAGGCCGGTCGGGTCGCCGGCGTCGCCGAGCGACGGGTCGTTGGTCGTCAGCTCGCCGATCCCCAGGATCAGCGTGGCCGGGTGCGACCCGCCCGGGTGCTCCACCTCGCGCATGCCTACGACTCTCGCATCGGCACGCGCAGCCCGCCCCGCGACGCGGCGGCCGCGGCGTCCTCGTAGCCGGCGTCGACATGCCGCAGCACGCCCAGCCCCGGGTCGTTGGAGAGCACCCGCGCGAGCTTCTGCGCCGCGAGGTCGGTGCCGTCCGCGACCGACACCTGCCCGGCATGGATCGACCGCCCCATCCCGACGCCGCCGCCGTGGTGCAGCGACACCCAGGTGGCCCCCGACGACGCGGCGGCGAGCGCGTTGAGCAGCGGCCAGTCGGCGATGGCGTCGGAGCCGTCGGCCATGCCCTCCGTCTCCCGGTACGGGGAGGCGACGGACCCGGAGTCGAGGTGGTCGCGCCCGATGACGACGGGCGCGCTCACCTGGCCGGACGCGACGAGGTCGTTGAACGCCAGCCCCGCGCGGTCGCGCTCGCCGTGCCCGAGCCAGCAGATGCGGGCGGGCAGACCCTGGAACGCGACGCGCTCCTGGGCGGCGCGGATCCAGCGGTGCAGGTGGTCGTCGTCCGGGAAGAGGTCGAGGACGGCCTTGTCGGTGGCGGCGATGTCACGCGCGTCGCCGGACAGCGCGGCCCAGCGGAACGGGCCCTTGCCCTGCGCGAACAGCGGCCGGATGTACGCCGGCACGAAGCCCGGGAAGTCGAAGGCCCGGTCGAAGCCGCCGCGGCGCGCCTCGTCGCGGATCGAGTTGCCGTAGTCGAACACCTCCGCGCCCGCGTCGAGGAAGCCGACCATGCCCTCCACGTGCCGCGCCATCGACTCGCGCGCCCGGTCGGTGAACTCCTGCGGCTTGGCGGCCGCGTAGTCGTGCCACTCGTCGACGGGGACGCCGACGGGCAGGTACGACAGCGGGTCGTGCGCCGACGTCTGGTCCGTGACCACGTCCACCGCGACGCCCCGGCGCAGCAGCTCCGGCACGACCTCGGCGCTGTTGCCCTCGACGCCGACGGACAGCGCCCGGCGCTCCGCCTTCGCGGCCTCGACGCGCCGGACGGCGTCGTCCAGGTCGTCCGCGACCTCGTCGAGGTAGCGCTCGCGCACCCGCCGGTCCAGGCGCGACCGGTCGACGTCGACCACCAGGCACACGCCGCCGTTGAGCGTGACGGCCAGCGGCTGCGCGCCGCCCATGCCGCCGCAGCCGCCGGTGAGCGTGAGGGTCCCGGCGAGCGTGCCGCCGAACCGCTTCGCGGCCACCGCGGCGAGCGTCTCGTACGTGCCCTGGAGGATGCCCTGCGCGCCGATGTAGATCCACGACCCGGCCGTCATCTGCCCGTACATCGTCAGGCCCTGCGCCTCGAGCTTCCGGAACTCCGGCCACGTGGCCCAGTCGCCCACGAGGTTGCTGTTCGCGATGAGCACGCGCGGCGCCCACTCGTGCGTGCGCAGCACGCCCACCGGCTTGCCGGACTGCACCAGCAGCGTCTCGTCCTCGCCCAGCGTCGTGAGCGTGCGGACGATGGCGTGGAAGCTCGGCCAGTCGCGCGCCGCGCGACCGGTGCCGCCGTAGACGACCAGGTCGTCGGGACGCTCCGCCACCTCCGGGTCGAGGTTGTTCATGAGCATCCGCAGCGGCGCCTCGGTCTGCCAGCTGCGGGCGGTGAGCGTCGTGCCGCGCGGCGCACGGACGGGGACGGGGGTCCCCCGGTCGTAGGACATGGCGTGGGACATCGTCGTCTCCTTCGGGAGGTCGTTCGGGGCGGTCAGCGGAGCGGGCCGACGGCGGCGCTCGCGACGGCGGTGACCTCGCCGTCGGCGACGAGCCGCGTCACGGCCTCGATCTCGGGGGCGAGGAACCGGTCCGGCCCGGGCCCGGGGACGGCGGTGCGCAGCAGCGCGTGCACGGCGCCGGTGCCCGCGGCGGGCGCCAGGCCCGTCTCGGGGGTGCAGCGCAGGTCGAGGGCGCGGGCGGTGGTCATGAGCTCGACGGCGAGCACGCGGCCCAGGCCGTCGACGGCGCGGCGCAGCTTGCGCGCCCCGGCCCAGCCCATGGACACGTGGTCCTCCTGCATCGCCGACGAGGGGATGGAGTCGACGCTCGCCGGCGCGGCCAGCCGCTTGAGCTCCGAGACGATCCCGGCGGCCGTGTACTGGGCGATCATCAGGCCCGAGTCGACGCCCGGGTCGTCCGCGAGGAACGCGGGCAGTCCCTCGTTGCGCGCGACGTCGAGGAACCGGTCGGTGCGGCGCTCGCTCATGCTCGCGACGTCGGCCACGGCGATCGCGAGGAAGTCCAGCACGTAGGCGACGGGCGCGCCGTGGAAGTTGCCGTTGGACTCGACCCGGCCGTCCACGGTGACGACGGGGTTGTCGATGGCCGACGCGAGCTCGCGCCCCGCGACCGACGCCGCGTGCTCGACCGTGTCCCGCGCGGCGCCGTGCACCTGCGGCGCGCAGCGCAGCGAGTACGCGTCCTGCACGCGGGTGCACTCGGGCCGGCCCTCGGCGTCGAAGGTGCGGTGGCTCGCGACGACGGGCGACCCGGCGAGCAGCGCCCGCAGGTTCGCGGCGGACGCCGCCTGCCCCGGGTGCGGCCGCATGCCCACCAGGTCCTCGGCGAACGGCGCGTCCGAGCCGAGCAGCGCCTCCACGCTCGACGCCGCGGCGACGTCCGCCGTCGTGAGCAGGCGGTGCAGGTCGTCGAGCGCGAGGCACAGCATGCCGAGCATGCCGTCGGTGCCGTTGATGAGGGCCAGGCCCTCCTTCTCGCGCAGCTCCACCGGCGCGATCCCCGCCGCCGCGAGCGCCTCGGCGGCGTCGACGCGCTCGCCGTCCGCTCCTCGCACCGGCCCCTCCCCGAGCGCAGCGAGGGCCACGTGCGCCAGCGGCGCGAGGTCGCCGGAGCAGCCGAGCGACCCGTACTCGTGCACGACGGGCGTGATGCCGGCGTTGAGCATCGCCGCGTACGTCTCCGCGACCACCGGGCGGGCTCCCGTCCGGCCGGTCGCGAGGGTGGCCAGCCGCAGCAGCTGCAGCGCACGCACCACCTCGCGCTCCACCTCGGGCCCGCTGCCCGCGGCGTGCGAGCGCACCAGCCCGAGCTGCAGCTGCGCCCGCTTGTCGGTGGGGATGTGGCGGCGCGCGAGGGCGCCGAAGCCGGTGGAGACGCCGTAGTGCGGGCGCGCGTCGTCGGCGAGGTCCTCGACGACGGCGCGGCTCGCGGCCATCCCCGCCAGCGCGCGGTCGGTGAGGTGGACCTGCGCGCCGTGGCGGGCGACCGCGACGACGGCGTCGACGGTCAGGGGGTCGCCGCTCAGCTCGACGACGGCACGGGTGGTGGTGACGGTCATGCGGCCAGCACACACCGTCGATGCCTCGTTGGACACGGGTTCCGGCGAGGTTCAGTCTGAGATCCCAGACACCTACCGCACCGAGGTAGTTCCGTTCTCGCCGAGGTAGTTCGAGGAGAGCGCACGATGGCGGACGTCCCCGCGGCGCGCAGCACGCTCCGGGTGCTGACGTACCTGGCCGCACAGGCGGGGCCCGTCCCCGCGGCGGCGGTCGCGCAGCACCTGGCCCTGCCGCGGTCCACCGTCTACCACCTGCTGTCGGTACTGGTGGACGAGGGTTTCGTGACCCACCTGCCGGAGGAGCACCGGTACGGCCTCGGGACGGCGTCGCTGTCGCTCGGCTCGGCGTACGCGCGGCAGGCGCCCCTGGCCCGGCTGGCGCGCCCCGTCGTCGCGCGGCTGGTCGAGACGACGGGCGAGAGCGCGCACCTCGCCGTCCTGCACGGGCGGGAGGTGCTGTACCTCGTGGAGCAGCGCGCCCCGCACCGGCCCAGCCTCGTGACCGACGTCGACGTGCGCCTCCCCAGCCACCTCACGGCCAGCGGGCGCGCGGTGCTGGCGCTGCTGCCCGCCCCGCAGGTGCGGGCGCTGTTTCCGTCGGCCGCGGCGCTCGCCGACCGCACCGGCGTCGGGCCGCGCACCTTGCGCGACCTGCGCGAGGTGCTGCGTGACACCCGCCGCCGCGGCCACGCCACCGAGGACGGCGAGGTCACGACCGGCCTCGCGTCCGTCGCCCACGCGGCGCTCGACCACACCGGCCACCCCGTGGCGGGGGTCGCGCTGACGTTCTGGTCCGACGACGTCGACGCCGCCCGGCGCGACGAGCTCGCCGCCGCGGCCGGCCGTGCCGCCGCCGAGATCAGCCGCCGCCTGGGCGCGCGCTGACCCACCCGAGGAGCGTCGAGCGGTTCAGTCCAGCCACTCCTGGGCGGCGGCGACGAGGGTCGCGACGCCGAGGTCGAGGGTCGGCTCGGGCGTGGGGGCGAAGAACGGCGAGTGGTTGGACGCGACGCCCTCGGGGAGCCGGCCGGCCGCCAGGTCGACGCCCGCGAACCGGGCCGGGTCGAAGCCACCCAGGAACCAGTACACGAGGGGCGCCCCGGCGTCGGTGGCCAGCTCGCCGACGTCCTCCGACGCCGCCATCGGCGGCAGGGTGAGGACGACGGGCCGGCCGCCGACGGCCTCGATCAGCGCCCGCTGGCCCTCGAGCGCGGCGGCCAGCACCGGCCGGGTGCGCTCGGCCGCCTCGGGGTCGTTGACCATGGCCGCGAAGGTGGTGATCGTCTCGACGTCGGGCTCCTCCGTGGCGCCCGAGGCGGCGGCCTCGGCCGCCACGATGCGACGGATCGCGCCGAGCACACGCTCGCGCACCGGCTCCGTGAAGGTCCGCACGTTGACCAGCAGCTCGGCCCGGTCCGGGATGATGTTCGGCTGGGTCCCGGCGCGGATCGCGCCGACCGTCACGACTGCCGAGTCGCCCGCCGCGACCTCCCGGGACACGACGCCCTGCAGCCGCTGCACCGTGGCCGCGGCCATGAGCACCGGGTCCACGGTGGTCTCCGGCATCGACCCGTGCCCGCCGCGGCCGTGCAGCGTGATCCGCAGGGAGTCCGTGGCCGACATCGCGACGCCCGGGGTCACGCTCACCACGCCGGCGGGCGTGGGCATGACGTGCTGGCCGAGCACGACGTCGGGCGCGCCGCCGACGGTCGCGTACAGGCCGTCGTCGAGCATGGCCCGCGCGCCGTTGCCCAGCTCCTCCGCCGGCTGGAAGACGAGCAGGAGCGTGCCCGACCACTCGCCCCGGCGCGCGGCGAGCTCGGCCGCGGCACCGAGCAGGCAGGTGACGTGCACGTCGTGGCCGCAGGCGTGCATGACGCCGGTCTCCTGGCCGTCGGCGGCCGTCGTGACCTGGGTCGACGCGTACGGCAGGCCGGTCCTCTCGGTGACCGGCAGCCCGTCCATGTCCGCGCGCAGCAGCACGCGCGGCCCGGCGCCGTTCGCCAGGACCCCGGCGACGCCGGTCCCGCCGATGCCCTCGTGCACGTCGTAGCCCCAGCCGCGCAGCCGGTCGGCCACGATCCCGGCCGTGCGGTGCTCGGCGAACCCGAGCTCCGGGTGGGCGTGCAGGTCGGTGTAGAGGTCCGTCAGCTCGGGCGTCGTCAGCGCGGTCATGGCGTCATCCTGCCGCCGCGCGGCGCTGCCGTCCTGGTCAGCCGGGAGGGCCACCTGTGTGCAAGATCTCCACGGCCCTATAAGGGAATGTTCAGGTTGGCAGGGCAGAATCGTGGCCATGACGTCAGCGACGACGAGCACCACGAAGGGCAAGACGACGACCCGTCTCGCCGCGGCGAGCCTCCTCGCCCTCGCGATGATGCTCGGCGCGTGTTCCGCGCCCGCCGACGTCGAACAGTTCATCGCCGACGCGCAGAGCCAGGCGGAGGCCATCGACTCCGACCTGCAGCGCATCGAGGAGCAGGTGACCGGTATCCCCGACGAGCTCCGCACCGACGTCACGAACGCGATGGCCTCCGCCCAGGCCGCGACCGACGAGGCGCGCGACGCGCTCGCGCGGGCCGAGCAGTCCCAGGACGGCGCCGTGGTCGCGCTCGAGGACGCACAGGTGGCGCTCGAGGCGGCGTCCGCCGAGGTGAAGCACGTGACCGACGAGGCGCGGGAGAGCGGCTCCGAGAAGGTCGCCGACCTGCTGTCCACGCTGCAGGAGCAGATCGACGCCCTGCGCGGCGAGACGGAGAGCGCCGCAGCCTGACTCCTCGCCGGCTCAGTCCGGGTCGCTCGGGTCGAGGGGCAGGTGGTGGTCGAGGTTGACCGTGCCGCGCCGCCAGTAGCCGGAGACGTGCACCTGCTCGGCGGGCAGCCCCAGCTCGCGCCGGAGGTGGCGGCGCACGGGCACGAGGTCGTCCGCCTCGCCGAGCCCGACGAACAGCTCGTCGGGCTCCAGCCCGCCGAGCGAGCGCACGGCCTCCGCGAGCTGGCCGGGGCCGTCGGCGCGGTAGAGGATCTCGACGTCCGCGCGCCCCAGCTCCCCCTCGACGACGTCCTCCTCGACGTCGTCGCCGATCTCGACGATCGCGGTCACCGGCACGTCGGCCCCGACGGCGGCCACCCAGCGCGCGAGGGCCGGCAGGCCGGTCTCGTCGCCGGCCAGGGTCAGCCGGCCGATCCCGTCCGGCACGCCCACGCTGCCGCGCGGCCCGACGAGCACGACCTCGTCGCCCGCCGCCGCCCGCGCCGCCCAGGCGGACGCCGGCCCCTCGTCGCCGTGCAGCACCCAGTCGACGTCGACCTCGGCCGCGCCGTCGACCGTCCGCACGGCACGCACGGTGAGGTCCCGCGAGATGGAGACGACGCCGGTCGGGCGCTGCAACCCGCCGTCCGCGGCCAGGACCGGCGCGTGCAGCTCCCCGGTGGCGGGGTCGGGCAGGAAGACCTTGACGTGGTCCTCCGGTCCGGGCGCCCGCAGCGCCGCGAGCGACGTCTGGGCGCCGGGCTCCGCGCCGTCGACGTCGCGGAACGTGATGCGGCGCAGTGTGCCGGTGAGCTCGGTGACGGCGTGCACACGCACGCGCCGGGGGACCAGGTCGAGCGGGGTGCGGGGTCGCGTGAACACCTGTCGATTCCACCACGACGATCTGCTCGGCAAGGAGTGGATCTGTTCGGCACGTCGCCCTGCCGAACAGATCCATTGCCTGCCGAAGTGACGGTCCGGCCGGCTCAGCCGAAGAACACCCGCAGGTCGGCGACGACGTCGTCGGGCACCTCCAGGGCGGCGTAGTGGCCGCCGCGGGGGAACTCCGACCAGTGCTCGATCCGCGCGTTGTCGCGCTCGGCGAGGGCCCGGATCGTCTGGAAGTCGTCCTTGAAGACGGCGACGCCGATCCGCCCGGTGCTCACGACCGGCTCGGCGCCGGAGCGCTGCTCCGCGTAGTGGTACCGCGCGGCCGTCGCATAGGTGTTGGTCAGCCAGTACAGCGTGGCCTGGGCCAGCACCTGCTCCGGGCGCACGAGCGACGTCCCGTTGCCGAAGCTCTCGAAGAGCTCGTGGTACGCCAGCGTCGCGACCGGCGAGTCGGCCAGGCCGGCCGCCATCGTCTGGGGGCGCGACGCGTTCATGACGTTGTACCCGCCGACCGACTGGAACCACTGGAGGTGGCCGAGGGCCGCGAACTCCTTCTCGCCGAACCCGTCCATCTCCCCCTCCGCGCCGGACGGGAACGAGAAGAGCTGCAGCACGTGCGCCCCGAGGAAGCCCTCGGGGTCGAGGACCGCCAGCTCGCGCGAGACCATCGCCCCGCCGTCGCTGCCGTGGATGCCGTACGCGTCGTAGCCGAGCCCCCGCATGAGCGCGTCGTAGGTGCGCGCGACGCGCGCCATCGTCCAGCCCTCGCCCACCAGCGGCGTCGAGAACCCGAAGCCGGGCATGGACGGCACGACGACGTCGAACGCGTCCTCGGCGCGCCCGCCGTGGGCGACCGGGTCGACGAGCGGGTCGATCATGTCGAGGTGGTCGAGCACCGAGCCGGGGTAGGTGTGGGCGAGCAGCAGCGGCGTGGCGTCCGGGTGCGGCGAGCGCACGTGCAGGAAGTGCAGCGGCTGGCCGTCGATCTCGGTGGTGAACTGCGGGAAGGCGTTGAGCCGGCGCTCGACGGCGCGCCAGTCGAAGGCCTTCCAGCGCTCGACCATGTCGCGCAGGTACGACTCGGGGGTGCCGTACTCCCACGAGTCGCCGGGGGCGGCCGGCGCGAAGCGGGTGCGCTCGAGGCGCTGCTGCAGGTCGTCCAGGTCGGCCTGCGGGACGGCGACGGTGAAGGGGCTGGTCTCGAGGCGGATGGCGTTCATGGCGTTCTCCCGAGGTCGTGAGCGGGGCCCGTGCCCCTGCTCCTGAACCCCACGATAGGAACGGTTCAGGAAGGGTTCTTTCCTCTACTCTGGACGAGTTCCGACGTGTTCTCGGCACGTCCCCGGCGACCCTCCCGGAGGTCACGATGGGCTCCACGTCCGCACGGCTGCTCGCCCTGCTCGGGCTGCTCCAGTCGCGTCCCGACTGGTCGGGCGCCGAGCTCGCCGAGCGCCTCGACGTCACCGGCCGCACGGTGCGCAACGACGTCGCCCGGCTGCGGGAGCTGGGCTACCCCGTCCACGCCGTACGCGGCCCGGGCGGGCGCTACCGGCTGGGCGCGGGCGCGCGGCTGCCCCCGCTCCTGCTCGACGACGGCGAGGCGGTCGCCGTCGCCGTCGGGCTGCGCGCCGCGACCGGCACCGCGGGCTTCGAGGAGTCCGGGCAGTCCGCGCTCACCAAGCTGGAGCAGGTGCTGCCGGACCGGCTGCGGCGGCAGGTCTCGGCGCTCCGGACGGCGTCGACGGCCGGCCCGGCGAACACCGGCCCGTACACCGACGAGCCCGGGGTCGACCCGGAGGAGCTGACCGCGCTGGCCGCGGCGATCCGCGACCACCAGGGCGTGCGCTGCGACTACCAGGGCGAGCCGCTGGAGCTCGAGCCCCACCACCTGGTCGCGTGGCAGCAGCGGTGGTTCCTCGTCGCCCGCGACCCGGCCACCGGTGCCTGGGCGCCCTACCGCGTCGACTGGCTGCGGCTGCGCACCCCCGGCGGGCGACGGTTCGCCCCGGCGCCCTTCCCCGGCGACCTCACCACGTTCGTCGTGCAGGAGGTCGCGCGCACGGGGTGGGCGTTCCACGCGCGCGTCGTGGTCGACGCGCCGGCGCAGGAGGTGCTGGCGCGGATCAACCCCGCCGTCGGCACGGTGCAGCCCCTGCCCGACGGGCGGTCCGTGCTCGTCACCGGCGGCGACAGCGCCGAGGTCGTCGCGGTCTGGATCGGCCTGCTCGGCCTCGACTTCCACGTCACCGGACCGCCCGAGCTGGTCGAGCACCTGCGCGTGCTGGCGGCGCGCTACGCCCGCGCCGTCCCGGGCTGACGGCGCCCTCGACCTGCACCCCGCGCTGCGTCAGACTGTGCCGGTGAGCGATCCGTACCAGCCCGGCCAGCCGTACCAGGAGCCGAGCCAGCAGCAGCCCCAGCCCGGCTACGCCGAGCAGCCCTACCCGCAGCAGGCGTACGGGCAGCAGGGCTACCCGGCCGCACCGGGCCAGCACCCCCAGGGCCAGTACCAGGGCCAGTACCCCCAGGCGCCGTACCCGGCGTACCCGGCCTACGCCCCGGAGCCGCCGGGCCGCACGATGGGCATCGTCGGCTTCATCCTCGCCTTCGTCATCTCCCCCGCGGGCATCGTCGTGTCCGCGATGGCGCTGTCGGAGTCGAAGAAGGCCGGCGTCGACAACCCGCTCGGCAAGTGGGGCCTGTGGCTGTCGATCATCTTCACGTCGCTCGCGGTGCTCTACGTCGTGTTCGCGATGCTGTTCGTGTTCGGCGGGCTGCTCACCGTCTTCTCCACGGGCACCGCGACCCTCGACAGCGCGGGCATGTCGGTCTGACGCCTACGTCAGCACCCGTACCGGCGCGCCCGCCGCCCAGGCGGCGACGTCCTCCACGGCCTGGCCGTAGAAGGTGCGGTACGTCGCCTCGGTGACGTACCCGAGGTGCGGCGTGAGCACGGTGCGCGGAGCGGAGCGCAGCGGGTGGTCGGCGGGCAGCGGCTCGACGTCGTACACGTCGAGGCCCGCACCGCCGAGGCGGCCGTCGTGCAGCGCGGCGAGCAGGGCGTCCGTGTCCACGAGCGGGCCGCGCGAGGTGTTGACGAGCACGGCGGTCGGCTTCATCCGGGCCAGGTCGTCGGCGCCCACGATGCCGCGGCTGCGGTCGCTCAGCTTGTAGTGCACGGTGACGACGTCCGACGTCGCGAACAGCTCGTCCTTCGCGACGGCGCGCACCCCCGCCTCCGCGGCCTTCGCCGGGTCGAGGCGCTGGCTCCAGGCGACGACATCCATCCCGAACGCCCGCCCGACCCGCGCCACGCGCGCGCCGATGCGCCCGAGCCCGACGATGCCCAGCCGTCGACCCTCCAGGTCGCCGCCGACGGTGTGCTGCCAGCCGCCCTCGCGCATCGCGCGGTCCTCGGCCGGCACGTGTCGCAGGACGGCGAGGACCAGCGCCCAGGTGAGCTCGGGCGTCGCGTTCGCCGGCGACTCCGTGCCGCACACGACCACGCCGCGCTCGCGTGCCGCGTCGAGGTCGATCGCCGCGTTCTGCCGCCCGGTGGTCACGAGGAGCCGCAGGTCGGGCAGGCGCGCCAGCCGCGCCGCGGTGAACGGCGTCCGCTCCCGCTGGGCGACGACGACGTCGTACCCCGCGAGCGCGGCGACCACCGCGTCGTCGTCGGGCAGCGGGCGGTCGAGGAAGTCGACCTCGGCCCCCAGGCTCGCCCAGTCGGCGAAGCGGTGGGCGACCCGCTGGTAGTCGTCCAGGACGGCGACGCGCACGGTGACCTCCTCGTTCGGCCCGGCTCTCGGTCGGTGCCGACGCTACCCGGGAAATGGCGGCGCGCTCGCGGGCGTGCGTGGCTAGCCTCGCCGGATGACCGACGACCGTGCCGACGACCGTGCCGACGACCGTGCCGACGACCTGGTGACCAGGCTGGTCGACCTGTACCGCCGCACGACCATGGTCGGCTGGGACTTCGCCGCCCTCGCGGGCGCGACGACCTCCGACGACCCGCCGTGGGACTTCGGGGCCGACTGCCTCGCCTCGATGCAGCACGCGGGGCGAGGCACCGTCGTGGACCTGGGGACGGGCGGCGGCGAGCGCCTGTCCGTGCTGCTGGACCGGCTGCCGACCGGGTCCGGGGCAACGGTCGTCGCGACGGAGGGCTGGGCGCCGAACGAGCCGGTCGCCCGGGAGCGGCTCGCGCCCTACGGCGTGCCGGTGCTGGCGTACGACGCCGAGGCGGACCCGCGGATGCCGTTCGCCGACGGCTCCGTCGACGTCCTCATGGCGCGGCACGAGGCGTACGACGCCGCCGAGGTGGCGCGCGTCCTGGCCCCGGGCGGCGCGTTCCTCACCCAGCAGGTGGACGGGCGCGACGCGTTCGAGCTGCGCGACGCATTCGGTGCGCAGCCCCTCTACCCGCACGTCCGCCTCGACCGTGCGCGCCCGGACCTGGAGCGGGCGGGGCTGACCGTCGACGCCGCCGACGAGTGGCGGGGGCGGCTCCGCTTCGCCGACGTCGAGGCGGTGGTCACCTATCTCGCCCTCACCCCGTGGACGGTGCCGGGGTTCGACGTCGCGACGCAGGTCGAGCGGCTCGTGGAGCTGCACGGCTCCGGCCCGGTCGACGTCACGCAGGTCCGCTTCCGCTGCACCGCCCGCAAGCCCTGACCTGTGCGCACCGCCGGCTCAGGCCGGCTGCGCCACCGCCAGGTTCGCCTCCCCGACGAGCTCCAGCAGGCGGGCGGCGGTCGGCTCGGCCGTCGGCGCCGCGATCGCGGCGACCACCCACTCGGGCGTCCCGCGCTCGGGCAGCTCCAGCACCGCGAGGCCCGCGGCCTGCGGCTTGGTCGCGACGTGCTGCGGGACGACGGCGATGCCGAGGCCGCGCTGCACGAAGTCGAGCAGCGTGTGCACGTCGTCGACGCTCATCCGCACCCGGCGCTCGAGGTGCCGGGCGCCGAACGCGTCGTCGGCGAGCCGCCGGATGGCCCACTGCTCGCGGAAGTCGACGAAGTCGCGGTCGACGAGGTCCTCCCACGCGACCTCGGGGGCCGAGGCGAGCGGATCGGTCGCGTGCGTGAGCAGCACGATCGGGCGGCGGCCGAGCTCGAGCCGGCGCAGGGAGCCGAGGTGCTCGGTGGCCGCGACGAACGCGACGTCGAGGTCGCCCGCCCGCACCTGCGCGGTGAGCTCGCGCGATCCGGCCTGGGTGAACTGGACGTCCACGAGCGGGTAGCGCAGGCGGAACCGCTCGAGCAGCGGCGCGACGTCGACCACGCCGAGGCACTGCTCGGCGCCGAGCCGCAGCCGGCCCGAGAGCTGGTGGCTCGCCCGCACGACGGCGTCGCGGCCCGCGGCGGCCTGGGCGAGCATCCGCCGCGCGAACGGCAGCAGCGCCCGCCCGGCGTCCGTGAGCGCGACCTGCCGCGTGGTGCGCGCGAACAGGTCGGCCCCGAGCTCGCGCTCGAGGTTGCGGATCGCGGCGGACAGGCCGGACTGCGTGACGCCGCAGAGCGCCGCGGCGTGCGTGAAGTGGCCCTCCTCCGCCACCGCGACGAGGTACTCCATCTGCCGCAGCTCCATTGATCGCTCCCGGTGCTGAAACCCATGACGTCCAGTTGTTGGACTCATCAACCGCCCTCTTCCTATCGTCGGAGGCACCGACGACACAAGGAGAGCCGTGGAAGCTCGCACGATCGGAACCCAGACCGTCAGCGCGATCGGGCTCGGCGGCATGCCGATGTCCATCGAGGGCCGCCCCGACGAGGCACGCTCGGTCGCCACGATCCATGCGGCGCTCGACGCGGGCGTCACCCTGATCGACACCGCCGACGCCTACCACCTGCACGCCGACGAGGTCGGCCACAACGAGGAGCTCATCGCCCGCGCGCTGCGCTCCTGGGGCGGCGACGCGTCCGCCGTCCTGGTCGCCACCAAGGGCGGCCACCTGCGCCCCGGCGACGGGTCGTGGAGCCAGGACGGACGCCCCGAGCACCTCAAGAAGGCCGCCCGGGAGTCCGCGCGACGCCTCGGCGTCGATGCGATCGGGCTCTACCAGCTCCACCGCCCCGACCCCGCCGTGCCCTACGCCGAGTCGATCGGCGCGCTGGTCGAGCTGCTCGACGACGGCGTCATCGTCCAGGCCGGCATCTCGAACGCGGACGTCGCGCAGATCGACGAGGCGAACGAGGTGCTCGGCGGACGGCTCGCGTCCGTGCAGAACCAGTTCTCGCCCGCGTTCCGCTCCAGCCTGGTCGAGCTCGAGCACTGCGCGTCCCTCGGCATCGCCTTCCTGCCCTGGTCGCCGCTCGGCGGGATCCGCCGGGCGGGCGACGTCGGCACCGCGCACGCCGCGTTCGGCCGCGTCGCGGAGACCCACGGCGTCAGCCCGCAGCAGGTCACCCTCGCGTGGGAGCTCGCGCTCGCGCCCGTCGTCGTCCCCATCCCGGGGGCGTCACGACCGGCGAGCATCGAGGACTCCGCCCGGGCCGTCGACCTGGTCCTCACCGCCGACGAGCTCGCCGAGCTCTCCGGCTCCTGACCCCACCGCACCCACCGACCCACCTCTCCCCCGATCGAGGAGGATCCATGCGAACCGTCCCCCTGGGCCCCACCGGCCGCCAGGTCCCGAACGTCGTGCTCGGCCTCATGCGCATCCAGCAGCTGGACGACGACGCCGTCCGCGAGCTGGTCCGCACCGGCCGCGACGCCGGCATCGACTTCGTCGACCACGCCGACGTCTACGGCGACGACCTGCACGGCTGCGAGCGCCGCTTCGCCGAGGCCATGCAGCTGACGCCGTCCGAGCGCGAGCGGCTCACCATCCAGTCCAAGGCCGGCATCGTGCGCGAGGGGCCGTACTTCGACTTCTCGTACGAGCACCTCGTCGAGTCCGTCGAGGGCTCCCTCACGGCGCTCGGCACCGACTACCTCGACGTGCTCCTGCTGCACCGCCCCGACGCGCTCGTCGAGCCGGACGAGGTGGCCCGCGCGTTCGACGAGCTGGAGTCGTCCGGCAAGGTGCGCTCTTTCGGCGTCTCCAACCACACGCCCGGCCAGATCGAGCTGCTCAAGCGCTCGGTGCGGCAGCCGATCGTCGCCAACCAGCTCCAGCTCTCGATCACGCACGCGCCGATCGTGGCGCAGGGCGTGGCGGCCAACATGGCCGGCGAGGACCAGTCGCTCACCCTCGACGGCGGCGGCATCCTCGACTACTGCCGCCTGCACGACATCACCGTGCAGGCCTGGTCGCCGTTCCAGGCCGGGTTCTTCACCGGCGTGTTCCTCGGCTCGGACGACTACCCCGAGCTCAACGCGGTGATCGACCGCCTCGCGGCGAAGTACGACGTGCCGCCCATCGCGATCGCGGTCGCGTGGATCACGCGCCACCCGGCGGGGATGCAGGTCGTGCTCGGCACGACGACGCCGGAGCGCGTCGCGGGCGCGGCGCAGGGCTCGGACCTCCCGCTCACGCGGGCCGAGTGGTACGAGCTGTTCCGGGCCGCCGGGTACCGCGTGCCCTGAGCCGCGACCGGCCGGGACCCGTCACCGATCACCGATCGACGGGTTCCGGCCGGTGCACCCCGCGGGGCCGGTAGCCGAGTTCGTCGGACAGACCCGCGAGGTCGGCGAGCAGCCACACGATCGCCAGCCACATCTCCGTGCCCTGGAGGCCGGGCGTCGTCGCGGGGGCGCCGGCGGTGGACGGGTGGGCGGCCTGGAAGGCGAACCCCTCGCCGGCCGACCAGCGCCGCAGCGCGTGCCCGAGGAGCCCTCTCGCCAGCTCGACGACCTCGTCGCCGCGATGGCCGGTACCCCGGGTGAGCCACAGCGGGTGGGCGACGTCGAGCACGTTGCACGCGTTGTGGCGCTCCGGCCGGAAGAACCGGGGGTCGCGGGCGTGCTCCAGCACCGTGTCGATCACGCGCTCCGGCGCGGGGACGGGCAGCCCGAGCTGCGCGAACGTGCCCCGCGACGCGCGGTAGTAGCCGTTGACGACCTGGAGCAGCCCGTCGGCCCCGCCCGGCTGGCCCCACATACCCGTGCGCGGGTCCGCCCGGCTGAGCAGCCACCCGAGGAGGGCCTCCTGCGCCCCCGGGGAGCCGGCGACGCCGGCGCGGCGGTTCCAGTGCATCGCGGTGCCGAGGATGTCGACCCAGTGGCCGGCCGACCACGCGCCGGTGCGCCAGTCCTGCCGCTCCAGGCCGGCGATCACCTCGCCCGGGGTCGCGTCCGCCACGACGGCGACCGGGTGCGGGAACGCGCTGCCGAGCAGGTCGAGCGCGTACCCGACGGACAGGACGTGGTAGCCGGCGGCGGGGTCGAACAGGCCCGGCCGCGGGGTCGCGGGCGCGAGGTCCTCCCCGTGCTCGCCCACCAGCCCGCCCACCAGCTCGCCCACGAGCCCGGTGGCCGGGTCCTGCCAGGACCGCAGCCGCGCGACCTGCTCCTCGGCCGGCAGCTGCGGCGGAGGGCCGCCGAGCAGCAGGTCGGCGATCTCCACGGCGTCGCACTGGGCCCGGACCGTCGGCGTCCTGCCGGGCGCGTCGACGAACAGGCAAGCCGCGGGGTCCCAGCACCGGTCGAGCAGCGCGCGCGCCTCCTCGCGGGCCGTGGCGCCGAGGACGCGCACCGCCTGCGCGAGGCCGCCGCCGGGCCGGGCCGCGGGTGCCGGCGGCACCCGCCAGCGGATCAGCCGCGCCGGGTTGCCGCCCACGACCGCCCCCGCGGGCACGTCCTTGGTGACGACCGCCCCGGCCGCCAGCACCGCCTTGTCCCCCACGGTGACGCCGTCGAGCACGACGACGTGCGAGCCGATCCACACGTCGTCCCCGACGGTGATCCCCGCGGAGGTCAGCGGCTGGCGGTGCACCTCCGGCTCCGGCTCCATCGAGTGGTTGAAGCCGAGCACGGACGTGTGCGAGCCGATGCGGACGGCGTCGCCGAGCCGCACGTCGCCCCGCACCACCGTGTAGGGGTTGAGGCTGCAGTCGCGGCCGGCCCGCAGCGTGCCGCTGACGTAGGCGCCGGCGGCGACGTAGGTGCGGTCGCCCAGCTCGAGGACCTCGTTCGTCACGGACGCCTGCTCCGACACGAAGCACCGCTCGCCGAGGACGTACCCGCGCCCGCGGCCCAGCTCCGCCTGCAGGGCGAGCTGACGCTCCCGCTGCCCGTCGTCGGCGTCGGCCCAGAACCGCCAGGGCGTGAAGTCGAGCGCGCCCCGGTCGAGCTCGGCCGTCACCGGTCCTGCGTGTGCGTTCGCACGGTCATCTCGACTCCTGTTCGTCGGCCTCCGTCGGCACGGACGTGCCCGAGTCTCGGACAGCGACGGACGGAGAGCTCGCACATCGGCTAGAAATGAACACACTCGAACAGGCAGTTCCGCCGCGCCGAGGAGGCACCCTTGCCACCCACCACGGGGCCCGCGTCCGGCACCGCGCGGCGCGAGCACATCATGCGCGAGCTGCGCACCCGCGGGACCGTCGCGGTCGGCGCGCTCGCCGCCCAGCTCGGCGTGTCCGCGATGACGGTGCGGCGCGACGTGAACGCGCTCGCCGCGAAGGGGCTCCTGGTCCGCGTGCACGGCGGCGCCGCGCTGCCCGAGCCGTCCGCGGGCGTCGCTCCCTCCCCCACGCCCGAGCCCGCCGCCCGCGGGTCACGACTGACCGTGGGGCTCGTCGTCCCGCAGCTCGACTACTACTTCCCCCGGGTGGTGGCGGGGGCCCGGGCCGCCGCCGCGCCCGCCGGGGTCAGGCTCGTCATCCGCACCACGGCCTACGACCCCGACGAGGACCGCCACCAGTGCCGGCGGCTCGCGGAGGCGGGGGTGGACGGGCTCGTCGTGACCCCCACGCTGGACGGGCCGCGGGGTGGCGAGCTCCTCGGCTGGCTCGACCGGCTACGCACGCCGGTGCTGCTCGCCGACCGCCGGCCGCCGGAGATCAGCCCGTTCCGGCGCCTGGAGTGGGTGGTGTCCGACCACGCGTCCGGCGCCGCGACCGCGGTGTGGCACCTGCACGCCCAGGGGCACCGCCGCATCGGGCTGCTGTCGATCGCGGGGACGACGACGTCGCGCGCCGTGGGCCGCGGATGGCGCGACGCGCTGCGCTCCCTGGGGATCGACCCGGAGGAGCAGGTCGTGGGGCACAGCGACGGCTTCGACCGTCCGGGCCGCGCGGAGCGCCTCGCGTCGACCCTCGACGACCTCCGCCGCACGGGGACCACCGCCCTGCTGCTGCACTCCGACCCGTTCGCGCTGACCTTCGCGCAGTACTGCCAGGACCACGGGGTCCGCGTGCCCGACGACCTCGCGATCGTCGCCTACGACGACGAGGTCGCCGAGCTGGGCGACCCGCCCCTCACCGCCGTCCGCCCCCCGACGTACGACGTCGGCCGGCTCGCCGTGGAGACCATGGTCGCCCGGCTCACGGAGGGCGACCGCCGCCCGACGCACCGCCTGCTGCTCGACCCGACGCTCACGGTCCGCGCGTCGAGCGTGAGCTCCCGGCGGTGACCGGCGGGCTCGCGTTCTGCATACGCTCTCGCAACATGGCGACGTGTGGGCTGGGGCGATGACCGCCCCCGTGCCGCGCCCGCGGCTCCTGCTGCCCCTGCTGTTCGCGGCGTACCTCGCCCTGGTCGCCTGGACCGTCCTGTGGAAGCTCGACGTGCCGTTCACCGGCGAGGCGGGACAGCGCGTCGTCAAGCTCGTGCCGTTCGCGGCCACCGCCCACGCGGGCGCCAGCGAACCCGTCGAGCTCGTCCTGAACCTCGTGATCTTCCTGCCGTTCGGCGTCTACCTCGGGCTCCTCGCGCCGTCGTGGCCGTGGTGGCGTGCGGCGGCCACGCTCGCGGGGGCGAGCGCGCTCCTCGAGGTCGCGCAGTACGTGCTGGCCGTCGGGAGCTCGGACGTCACCGACGTCGTCGTCAACACCGCGGGCGGCCTCGCCGGGCTCGGCGTCGTCGTCCTCGCGCGCCGCACGCTCCGGGCCCGGACGTCCACGGTCGTGACCCGGTGGTGCGTCGCCGGGACCGTGCTCGCGCTGCTCGCGGCGGCGCTCTTCGTCGCCTCGCCCGTACGCCTCACCGGGCCGCCGCCGGGCGACGTCGCGGTCAGCCGGATGCCCTGAGGTCCCGGTCGCGCGAGGCGCCGACCACCCCGACGATAAGAGCGCGGCGGCGCCGCCCTGCACGGTCCGGGAACGTCGAGCGGAAGGCGGTGGTGTCGTGCGCGTACGGCCTCGTGCATGGATCGGTGTGGCGGTGCTCCTGGGGTACCTGGTGATCGTCGTCGTGGTGGGCGCGATCGCCGGCGTGCCGTTCGACGAGGTCGGGACGAGCGCGGAGTCGATCTACCGCTCCACGGTGCCGTCGTTCGTGGTCGGCGCGGTCTACCTCGTCGCCGTGACGACCGCCCTCGGCTGGTGGCGGCCCGCCCTGCACGACCGGCACCCCAGCGCGCGCCGGTGGCCGATCGTCGTGCCCGTCCTCATGGCGCTGCTCGCGCTGGTGAGCTTCGCGCAGACCGAGTGGTCCGCGTTCGACGCGTCGTTCCTGATCGCGCTGCTGCTGCTCGGCGTCGGGGTGGGGTTCTGCGAGGAGCTGGCCGCGCGCGGCGTCCTGCTGGTCGCCCTGCGGTCGCGCTACCGGGAGGTCGGGGTGTGGCTGCTGAGCACCCTGCTGTTCGGCGCGATGCACCTGGCCAACTCGCTCTCCGGGCTGGCGCCCGAGAAGGCGCTGCTCCAGGCCCTGATCGCGGCCGGGTCCGGCACGGTGTTCTACATCCTGCGTCGCGTCACCGGCTCGTTGGTGTGGGCGATGGTGCTGCACGGGCTGTGGGACGTGTCGGTGTTCACGGTGAACTTCGTCGACGACGACACGGTCCCGGTCGCCGGGCTCGCCACCCCGCTGATCGGCCTGCTCGGGCTCGCCGTCGTCGCGTGGGTGATCCGCGGCGCCGACGAGCGCACGGGGGCCGACGCGCCCGCTGCCGTCGAGGCGGAGGGCGCCGACCGTGCGCGTCCGTGACCTGCCGTTCGTCCGCGCGATCGACGAGGGGCGACGCCGCACACCGATCTGGCTGACGTACGTCGTCGGCATCCTGCTCGCCGTGCTGGTGGTGCAGGTGCTGATCGGCGCCGGGATCCGGCTCGCGACCGGCCACAGCACCGACCTGTCCAGCTTCGCGTCGCAGGTGATCGAGGGCGTCACCGACCTGTGGCCCATCGTCATCGTGCTGCTGTGGGTGGTGCTCTACGAGCGGCGCCCGGCGGGGTCGCTCGGCCTGCGCGACCGCCGGTGGTGGGCCCGCATGCTGGTGGGTCTCGTGCTCGGCGGAGTGCTCGTCACGCTCGGTGCGCTGCCGTCGATCCTGTCCGGGCAGCTGGTCGTGACCGAGGGCGGGCCGGGCACCCTGGACGGCACCGCCGCGCTCGGTCTGGTGCTGGCCACCCTGCCGATCTGGCTGATCCAGGGCAGCAGCGAGGAGATCGTGTTCCGCGGCTTCCTGCTGCAGCGGCACCTGTACTCGTGGCCCGCCTGGCTGGCCGTCGTGTTCCTCGCGGCGCTGTTCGCGTTCATCCACCCCGGCGGCAACCTCCTGGCCAAGCTCAACATCACGCTGTTCGGCATCTTCGTGAGCCTGCTCGTGCTGCGGCAGGGCACCCTGTGGACGGCGATGGGGATCCACGCGGGCTGGAACATGGTGCAGGGCAACGTGCTCGGCATCGCGGTGAGCGGTGAGGGCCGGGACAACACCCTCGTGCGGCTCGCCCCCGCGGACGGGTCGAGCGCGGCCCTCACGGGCGGCGAGTTCGGCACGGAGGCGAGCGTGTACCTCACCGTGGTGCTGGTGGTCGTCGTCGCGGTCGCGTTCGTCGCGCTGCGCCGCCACCTGGCCCGGTCCGACGACGGCGCGGCCACGGGCCCGGCGGCCGGGGTGGCGGCCGCCGCGTAGCGGGGCACGAATCACCTTGCGGCGCTTGAGAGAATGGGACGTCGTGAGCACCGAGCCCAGCCCCGCACCGCAGTCGTCGTCGGACGACGGCGGTGCGCGTCGTCCCCAGGACCGGGAGCACGGTCGGGGTCGCGGCCGTGGTCGGAGGCGGGGGCAGGGCCGCGGGAACGCCGGGAACCGGCGCGGCCCGCAGCGCACCGGCCCGCGCCGGGTGAGCCGCGAGCAGCTCGAGAAGGCCGCCGCGCTGCGCGCCGCCGTCGAGGTGCCGCCGATCGTCTACCCCGAGCAGCTGCCGGTCTCGGCGCGGCGGGAGGACATCGCCGCCGCGATCCGCGACCACCAGGTCGTCGTCGTCGCGGGCGAGACGGGGTCCGGCAAGACGACGCAGCTGCCGAAGATCCTCCTCGAGCTCGGCCGCGGCCGGAAGGGCCAGATCGGGCACACGCAGCCGCGCCGGATCGCGGCGCGCAGCGTCGCCGAGCGCGTCGCGGAGGAGCTGGCCACCCCGCTGGGCGGCGTCGTCGGCTACCAGGTGCGGTTCACCGACGAGTCCAGCGACGACACGCTGGTCAAGGTGATGACCGACGGCATCCTGCTGGCCCAGATCCAGCGGGACCCCGACCTGCTCGCCTACGACACGATCGTCATCGACGAGGCGCACGAGCGGTCGCTGAACATCGACTTCCTGCTCGGCTATCTCTCGCGGCTGCTGCCGCGGCGGCCGGACCTCAAGCTCGTCATCACGTCCGCGACGATCGACTCGGAGCGCTTCGCCGCCCACTTCTCCCCGTCGCACCTCGCCGAGGTCGGCGGGGCCCCCGAGGCCGTCGTCGACGTGCTGCCGGACGCCGCGCCCGTCGTCGAGGTCACCGGCCGCACGTACCCGGTCGAGATCCGCTGGCGGCCCCTGTCCCCGGACACCGACCCCGACTCCCCCACCAAGAAAAAAGGCGAGGAGAAGGACCTGGTCACGGGCATCGTCGAGGCCTGCGACGAGCTGATGCGCGAGGGCCCCGGCGACATCCTCGTGTTCCTGTCCGGCGAGCGGGAGATCCACGACGCCGCGGACGCGCTCGAGGGGCACCTCAAGGACCGCGTGCGCGACGCCAAGCGCCCGGACCACGTCGAGATCCTGCCGCTGTACTCGCGGCTGTCGGCGGCGGAGCAGCACCGGGTGTTCCAGTCGCACCCGGGCCGGCGCATCGTGCTGTCGACGAACGTCGCGGAGACGTCGCTGACGGTGCCGGGCATCCACTACGTCGTCGACCCGGGCACGGCGCGCATCTCGCGCTACTCCAAGGCGACCAAGGTGCAGCGGCTGCCGATCGAGCCGATCAGCCAGGCGTCGGCGAACCAGCGGTCGGGGCGCTCGGGCCGCGTGGCCGACGGCGTCGCGATCCGCCTCTACTCGCAGGACGACTTCGAGAACCGGCCGGAGTTCACCGAGCCGGAGATCCTGCGCACGTCGCTCGCGTCCGTGCTGCTGCAGATGATCTCGGTCGGCGTCGTCACGACGCCCGACGACGTGGCGAAGTTCCCGTTCGTCGAGCCCCCGGACACGCGGGCCGTGCGCGACGGCGTGCAGCTGCTGTCCGAGCTGGGCGCGCTGGAGACGACGGACGGCGCGACGCGCCTCACCGACGTCGGCCGCACGCTCGCGCAGCTCCCGATGGACCCGCGCCTGGCGCGCATGATCATCGAGGGATCGAAGCGCGGCGTCGCGCGCGAGGTGGCGATCGTCGCGGCGCTGCTGTCCATCCAGGACCCGCGCGAGCGGCCCACGGAGTCGCGCGCGCAGGCCGACCAGCTGCACGCCCGGTTCACCGACCAGACGTCCGACTTCCTCACGGCCCTGAACCTGTGGGAGTACGTGCGCGGCCAGCAGCACGAGATGGGCTCGTCCGCGTTCCGCCGGATGTGCAAGGCCGAGTACCTCAACTTCCTGCGCATCCGCGAGTGGCAGGACGTCGTCGCGCAGCTGCGCGAGATGGCCAAGCCGCTCGGCATCGACATGTCGTTCAAGCCGCGGACGTCCGGGCCGGCCGAGCCCGTCGGGACCACCGAGACCGACTACCGCCTCACGTGGGACGACGACACCATCCACCGGTCGCTGCTGGCCGGGCTGCTCAGCCAGATCGGCATGCAGGACACGGGCGAGATCAAGGCGTCGTCGGTGGCGCACCTGCGCGGCGAGGCCCGCGCCCGCGCGCTGCGGCAGGCCGCGAAGCGCGCCCGCAACGAGTACGTCGGCGCGCGCGGCGCCCGGTTCGCGATCTTCCCCGGCTCGCCGCTGAGCAAGAAGCCGCCGGAGTGGATCATGGCCGGCGAGCTCGTGGAGACGTCGCGCCTGTGGGCGCGCGACGTCGCCCGCATCAAGCCGGAGTGGGCCGAGGAGCTCGCGGGCCCGCTCGCCAAGCGCACGTACTCCGACCCGCACTGGTCCACCAAGCAGGGCGCGGCCATGGCCACGGAGAAGGTGCTGCTGTACGGCGTGCCGATCGTCGCCGACCGGCCCGTGCTCTACGCCAAGGTGGACCCGGAGGCGGCGCGCGAGATGTTCGTGCGGCACGCGCTCGTCGAGGGGCAGTGGACCACGCACCACAAGTTCTTCGCGGAGAACCGGCGCCTGCTCGCCGAGGCGGAGGAGCTCGAGGCGCGCTCGCGGCAGCGCGGGCTCGTCGCGTCGGAGGACGACCTGTTCGCCTTCTACGACGAGCGCGTGCCCGACGACGTCGTCAGCGCCGCCCACTTCGACCGCTGGTGGAGGACGGCGCAGCGCGAGACGCCGGACCTGCTGACCTTCACGCTCGACCAGCTCGTCGACTCGGGTGCCGTGGACACGTCCGAGTTCCCGGAGACCTGGACGCAGGGCGAGGTCACGCTGCCCCTGACCTACCAGTTCCAGCCCGGCGCGGCGGCCGACGGCGTCACCGTGCACGTCCCGCTGTCGATCCTCAACCGGGTGGCCCCCGAGGGCTTCGACTGGATGGTGCCGGGCCTGCTCGACGAGCTGTGCGTCGCGACCATCAAGTCGCTGCCCAAGGCCGTGCGCGTGCAGCTCGTGCCCGCGCCGGACGTCGGCCGCGCCGTCGCCGGCTGGCTGCGGGAGAACACGCCGGCGTGGGAGGACATGACCCGCGCGGGCGACATGGCCGAGCCGTTCCACGTCGCGTTCTCGCGCGCCGTCCGCGCGCTGCGGGACGTCGTCATCCCCGACGAGGTGTGGGACGCCGAGCGCGTCGAGCGGCTGCCCGCCCACCTGCGCATGACGTTCCGGGTCGAGGATGCCGCGCCCGCGCCGTCGAGGGGCGCCGCGAAGGGCAAGGGACGCGGCAGGGGACAGGGGCGGCGTCCCGCCCCGGCTCCGCTCGACGAGTCCAAGGACCTGCTGTCCCTGCAGAAGCGCCTCGCGGCGCAGGCCGAGGCGGCCGTCCGCGCGGCCGTGAAGGGCGCCGTCGGGCTGGCGCTCGAGGAGGCGCGGCGCTCGGCGGGCAGCCCCGCCTCGCCGACCCCCGCGCCGACGCCGGGACGCCCCGCGCCCCAGCCCGGCGCGTCGTCCTCCGCGCCCGGCGCGAGCTCCGTCGTCCCCGAGCAGACGGACCTGACGACGTGGCCGGAGGGCCTGCCCGACGGGCGCCTGCCCGACGCGGTGTCGACGGACCTCGGGGGCGGCGTCGTCGTGCGCGGCTACCCCGCCCTGGTCGAGGAGGAGGATGCGCGGCGCAAGCCGTCCGTCGCGCTGCGCGTGCTCGCCGACGCCTCGGGGCGCGACGCCGCCCACGCGCGCGGCGTCCGGCGCCTGCTGCTGACGGAGACCGCCCTGCAGACGGGGCGCGTCACGTCACGCTGGTCGTCGTCGCAGTCGCTGACGCT
This sequence comes from Isoptericola sp. NPDC056605, assembly GCF_042792795.1. Taxonomy (NCBI): domain Bacteria; kingdom Bacillati; phylum Actinomycetota; class Actinomycetes; order Micrococcales; family Promicromonosporaceae; genus Isoptericola; species Isoptericola sp. NPDC056605. The sequence continues at coordinate 110,740 of NZ_JBHTVT010000011.1, forward strand.
GGCCGCGGCGCCGTACCGGAACACGGAGTCGCTGGTCGCCGACCTCCGGCTCGCCGCCGTCACCGCGCTGACCAGCCCCGACGCGGAGAAGGCCCCCGGCACACCCACCGGTGGCCCCGTGGCGGCGCAGGTCCGTGACGCGGACGCGTACGCCGAGGCGCGCGCGTTCGTGCGCCGGCACCTGGAGGACGAGGTGCACCGGGTCGTCGGGCACGTCGTCGCCGCGCTCACCGCCTGGCGGACCGTCGAGGGCGAGGTGCGCTCGTCGTCGTCGCTCGCCCTGCTCAACACGCTGCAGGACATCCGCGAGCACGTGGCCGGGCTGGTGCACGACGGCTTCATCGCCCAGACGCCCCCGCGCCGCGTGCCGCACCTGGTGCGCTACCTGCGCGCGGCGTCGTACCGGCTGGAGAAGGCGCAGACCAACCCGGCGCGCGACGCCGAGCTCGCCTGGCGCGTGCACGACGTCACGGAGGCCTACGACAAGGCCCGTGCCGCGTACGCCGCCGGCCCCGCCGACCCGGTCCGGGCGGCGGAGCTGGCCGACGTGCGCTGGCTGATCGAGGAGCTGCGCGTCTCGCTGTTCGCCCAGCAGCTCGGCACCGACGGCGCCGTCAGCGAGAAGCGCATCCGCAAGGTGCTCAGCCCGAACGGCTGGTGACCCGGCCCCGACGCCGCGTCAGCTGCGGTAGGCGGCCCTCCCGTACCCGCTGCGCGGCGCGGCCTCGCCCTTCGGCACCAGAAGCACCTGCACCGCCGTTGGCCGCGTGGTGTACGACGACGTGCCGGACGCCGCGCCGTCGTGCGCCCAGCCCAGCCAGCCGACGCCCTGGACGTACGTGCGGTAGTAGAGGCGGTAGTGGTCCGCCATCGCACCCGTGAGCCGCATGCGGTACGCCGAGGTCGGCGAGCCGTAGCCGGTCGACCCGGCCGTGCGGTCGTTGCCGACGTACGGCCGCCATCCGTCGCCCTTGACCTTGGCGGAGACCTGCACGCTGCCGGAGTACCGGCCGTCGAGGTCCACCCGCACGGCGTTGAGCCGCTGGGGCGCGCTGACGCTGTCGGCGCGACCCGCCGTCGAGCCCCCGCCCATGGGCACGCGCCACACCTTGCTCGGGTGCATGAACGCCTCGACGTGCACCTGCTTCTGCGTCGTCCGCGAGTAGTACGGCGCGTTGCCCGTCCCGGACGCCGTGGGCGTCGTCCCGTGGCGCAGCACCTTGATCTGCACCGCCTCGATGCGGCTGCCGTAGCCGACCGTGCCCGACGTGCCGCCGTTCGTCGCCCAGCCCAGCCAGCCGCGCCCCGGCACGTAGACGCGGTAGAAGACGTCGTAGTACGGCGAGACCGGCCCGGCCGTGTCGATGCGGATCGCCTCGAGCCGGCGCTTCCCACCGATGCTCCCGACGTAGGGCACCTTGTCGGTCTTCTGGACCTTCTGCCCCGACCACCCCTGGCCCTCGACGTAGCCGCTGATCTCGAACCACATCGCGGAGCCGTCGACCGGGCCGGTGCTCGTGGTGTAGGCACGGGTCAGCGGCGTCGCCGACAGCATCTCCACGGTGTACCCGCTGCCGGGCCAGCCCGCCGTCTCGCCGTCGTGGGTGGTCTGGTAGCTGAACCGGTGCTCCCAGTCGAACCTCGTGAACTTCACGCCGTAGTCGACGTGCATCTCGTCGCGGTCGCCCACCAGGACGGACGACGACGTCACGGAGCGGGGCGTCATGCGCGGGCCGTGCGCGGTCACCCTCACCGAGAGCCGGTGGCCCTGATCGGTCGGGACACCGAAGTAGTCCTTCGTCGTCGCGCCCTTGAGCGCCTTGCCGTCGCGCAGCCACTGGTAGGTGTAGGACCACGGAGCGGGCGAGAACCCGGACACTCGGGCCGTCAGGTCGGTGGTCACGCTGACCCTGCCGCTGTCCGAGCCGACCGAGACCTTGCCGCCGCTGAAGGGGCACGAGCCGGCGCACACCCGCGCCGTCGTGACGACGGGCGCGGCCCCGGCGAACTGCCGGTACTCCACCTGCAGGTCGCGGAACCCCGTCCCGAGGGCCGCCTCGTCGACCAGCACCGGCTCCGACATCGAGTCGAAGGTGGTGCGCCCGAGCTCCGCCCCCGTCGACGAGCGGACGATGGCCTCGCCCATCGGGAACGATTGGCCGTCCCTGCCCCTGAGGTCGGCGGAGAGCCTGACGTTGACTGGGACGCGTCCGTCATCCGGCGCGGTGTCGTTCCCCACGCTGAGGGTGACAGCCGGTGCGGGTCTGACCGCGCTGCCTGCGGCGACCTTGAACCTCCGCGTCTCCCAGGCCCCCCGCACCCCGTCGGCGTCGATGCCCGCCACCACGAGGAAATGGGTCCCGGGCGTCGACGGGACGACGGGGATCTCGGCGGTCCCGTCCTCGCTCGCCTCGATCTGCGTCAGCTCGGTGGGCTGGGTGCCGTCCGCGTCGGTGAAGCCGTACTCGAACGCGACGGCGTCACCTCGCACCTTCGGGACCGCCACGAACGCCCCGGGGACGCCGACGCCTCCGCTGTTCACGGAGGTGTACACCCCGGGCTTGCCGAGCACCGGGAGGACCTCCGGCCAGTGCGGGCCGCCGTGCAGCTCGAAGGCGCAGTCGAGCGCTTCCTCGGAGGGCCCCTCGGCCGACACGCCGCGCACCCGGTACGTGTACCGCTCGCCCTCCACGATCCCGTGCGTACCGCGGACGAGACTCACGCGACCCCGACGGTCGCGCACCTCGACCTGCGTCGCGTCCATCCGGACGTCGCCGTCCTGCTCGAGCACCTCGACGCGTGCGGTCGTCACCTGGGCGTCGGCGAACGCGAACTCGAGGAGGACCGTGTCGTCGGCCTCGCCCTCGAACGTCGTGACCAGCGGCTCGGAACGACACACCTCGCCGTTCACCGCCAGCACCGTCGGCGCAGGCGGCAACCCTGCGGGCGTCGCTGCCGTCGCTGGCCCGAGCCCGGCCGTCACGACCGCCAGGGCGCTCACGCCGACCCACAACGGTCGTAGCCTCCGGGCCGTCCGCGTCAGACGCCCGCGCGCCAGACCTCGCTGCTGCATCGTGCTCCCCGCTCCTGGCAGAACACCCGGACGGCGCCGTCCGAGGGCGAAGACGCACGCTCGCCGAGCGGGAGCATAGCGCCAGGTCAACGGCTGCTGGAAGCGCCCTGGAGAGCCGCGGTCGGCGCGGTGGTCCGGGTCGCCCGTGCCGGCTTCTCCGTCAGCAGCAGCACGCCGGTGACGACCAGCGCGAGGGCGGTCAGCCCGTGCACGGCCAGCGCGGTAACGACGGACCCGCCGGTCGTCAGGATGAGGACGGCGTCGGCCAGCGGGACCACGGCCCAGAGGGTGAGCACCCACCCGAGCGCACGGCGCTGGCCCGTGAGCAGGAGGGCGAGCGGGACGAGCCCGGACGCGAGGTCGCGGGCCCCCTTGGTGGCGAGGAACGACGCGGCGTCGCCCTCTGGCCAGACGGCCATGCCGAACTGCGGCGCCGTGGCCGCGGGGAAGAACAGGTAGCTGATGCCGACGTAGCCGATGCCGAGGGCGAGCAGCACGGTGAGGCCGGTGGCCAGGTGCCGGCGCATCAGGCGCGCCCGCCCCGGGAGAGCGGACCGAGCACGCGGACGGCGGCGCGGGTGACGGGCGACGTCGGCCGCATGACGTCGCGATACCGGTGCAGGACGCCGGCCAGCGGGACCAGCCCGGCCCGGCCCTCGCGCTGCAGCCGGTCCATGGCGGTGAAGAACTCCTCGACGCGGCCGGCCGGGGTGCTGAGCCAGCGCAGCACGGCCGGCTCGTCCCCCGGGTTCCACATGTGGTGCGCGGTGCCGCGCGGGACGAGGAACGACTCGCCGGCGGCGTAGTCCCGCTCGCGGTCGGCGAAGCCGACCCGGATGGTGCCCGCGAGCACCGTGAACTCCTCGTCGTGGTGCGGGTGCACGTGCTTCGGGGGTCGCTCGCCCCGGGGCTCGTAGGTGGCCTCGACCTCGAAGCGGTCGGCGGCGGAGTCGAGCACCACCAGGGACTCGGACCCGTTGAGCGTCAGCGTCGTCGTCATTGCTCCTCCTCAAGTTACTTGCGTACGAGCGACTTGGAACGAAGCTAGACCCCAAGTAACTCGCGCGCAAGCTAAAGTGGCCGGGTGGACGACAACGACCGCATCGACGCCCTGGTCCAGCAGTGGGCCGACCAGCGCCCCGACATCGACCGCGACACGATGGCGCTCCTCGCGCGGCTGACCCGCGCGGCGGCGCTCGTGGACGCCCGGACCGAGAGCGTCGCGGCGGGCTACGGCGTGAACCGCGGCGACGGGGACGTCATGTTCGCCCTGCGCCGCGCGGGCGAGCCGTACCGCCTGTCCCCCACCAGCCTCGCCCGGGCGCTCCTCATGACCACGGGCACGATGACGGGCCGCCTCGACCGGCTGGAGAAGCGCGGCTGGATCGTGCGCGTGCCGAGCGCCCACGACCGGCGCAGCCTCGACGTCGAGCTCACCCCCGAGGGCAGGCGCCTGGTGGACGAGGCCGTCACGAAGCACGCCGCCGGACAGGCCGAGGCCGTCGCCCCGCTCACCAGCCGCGACCGCGCCGACCTCGACCGCGTCACGCGCAAGCTCGTCGCCCACCTCGCGCAGGGCTGAGGCCGCGCGACGACGTCAGCAGGCGTCGTACAGGTAGCCGTCCTCGCCGGCGGCGACGAGGTCCCGGTCGCGCAGGACCGTCAGCGGCGCGCGGTCGTCCCGCGCGCAGACGTCGTCGAAGGTCAGGCCGGCCTCGTCGAGGGCGTCGGGGTACTCGACCTGCAGCACGTGGTCGCCGTAGACGTCGGTGTATGCGGCGCACTCGTCCCACGCGGCGCACTCCTCGGTGACGGCGAGGTCGAAGCCGAGGTCCTCCTTGGCGGTCCGGGTGATCTCGGCGGCGTTCTTCTGCGCGACCGCGAGCCCGGCGCCGTGCGCGAGGTCGACGTACGCGCGGGCCAACGCGTGCGCCCCCGCCTCGTCGATCTCGTCGAACCGCGTCCACGTGTCGAGGTTGTCGAGCTCGACGGCGTCGAAGCCGGCCTCCGCGCACCCCGTCACCACCGGCCCCAGCACCTCGAGGATCCCCGCGCGCTGCTCGGCCGTCGACGGGTCCAGCACGTGCTCGTCCGGCCAGTCCGGGTCGACGACGAGGTCGCCGTCGGCGTCGTGCAGCAGCAGGTCCTCGTGGCCGGCCCACAGGTCGTCCTCGCCGGGCTGCGTCTGGAAGCCGTTGACGTAGCAGACGGAGTACGCCCCGGGCAGCGGGTCGGCCGTCGCGTCACGGACGACGACGTCGATCGCCGTCGGCCCGTCCCCGGCCTCCACCTCGTCGTACGCGCCGCCGAGCTGGTAGTCGAAGGTGCCGCTCGTCGGCGGCAGCGCGACCTCCGGCGTCGTGCCGGAGGTCGCGGGCGACGACGAGGCCGCCGGTCCGGACGTGCAGGACGACGTCGCCGCGAGCGCCAGCGCGCCCGCCAGCACAGGTGTGAGCACCGCCCTCGTCCGTCGCATGCCCCGAGTATCACCTGGCTGCGGCGGGTGACGCGCGCCTACGGTCGGCCCATGCCGCTGCACGACGACGAGGTCCCCGTCACCGCCGACGACGTGCGCCGCCTGGTCGCGGCGCAGCACCCGCGGTGGGCCGCGCTGCCGGTGACGCCGGTACGGGAGTCCGGCACCGACCACCTGCTGTTCCGCCTCGGTGACGAGCTCGTGGCGCGGATGCCGAAGGTGGGATGGTCCGGGGAGCACGCGCTCGCCGACGCCCGGTGGCTGCCGCGGATCGCCCCCCACGTCCCGCTGACGGTGCCGGCGCCGCTCGCCGTCGGCGAGCCCGACGACGCGTACCCGTTCCACTGGTCCGTGGTGCCGTGGGTGCCCGGCGCGGCCGCGTCCGACCCGCTCGACCCGGACGCCGTCCCGAACCTGGACCCCGCCCGCGCCGCCGTCGACCTCGGCGCCTTCGTCACCGCGCTGCGCGCCGTCGACCCCACGGACGGGCCCGTCAAGGAGGGCACCGGCCGCGGCGTCCCGCTCGCCCGCCTGGACGACGACGTCCGCCGCGCCGCCGCCGAGGCCGGCGACCGCGTCGACGGGCCCGCCGTCCTCAAGGCCTGGGACCGCGCGCTGGAGGCCGCGTCCGCCCCCGTGCCCGGCGCGTGGCTGCACGGCGACCTCATGCCCGGCAACCTGCTCGCCGACGGCGGACGGCTCACCGCCGTCATCGACTGGGGCGCGCTCGGGGTCGGCGACCCGGCGGCGGACCTGCCGCCCGCGTGGTGGCTGCTCGCCGGCCGCGACCGTGACGCGTTCCGCGAGGCGGCCGGCGCCGGTCCCGGCGGCGACCTGGACGACGGCGCCTGGGAGCGCGGGCGCGGGTGGGTGCTGGTGCAGGGCATCATCGCCCTGCCGTACTACTGGGACCGCTGGCCCCAGTTCGCCCGGGCGTCCCAGCGGCGCGTCGCCGCGGCGGTCACGGACTGAGGCCGCGCGTCCGTCGGCTCGGCGCACGTCGTGACATCGGCGCGGCGCCGGCGCGGCGCGCGACGTCGACAGCGCGGCCGCAGGAGCCGGCGCGGGCGGACCGCGCGCGCCGGGAGGACCGGCGCCGCTCGCCTCCGGGGCTGGGCCGGCCGGGCCGGAGCGCGCTCAGGCACGGTCGTAGGTGAGCACGGCGTTGCCGCCCTCGAAGGTGATGGCGTCGGTGAGGTCGTAGGTCGTGGGCCGGAATCCCGACGAGCCGAACGCGCTCCTGCCCGCGCCCGCGACCACGGGGTACAGCTTGACGAGGAGCCGGTCGATCTCGCCGAGCAACTCCCCCGCGAGGAGCCCGCCGCCCGCGAGATAGATGTCGAGCGGCGAGTCCTCGGCCTTGAGCCGGCGCACGAGCTCCACCGGGTCGTCGCGCACGACCGTCACCGCCGGGTCGAGGTCCGGCAGCGTCGACGACACCACGTACTGGCGCAGGTGGGCGTACGGGCTGGTGACCCCGATGTCGAGGGCCGGCTGGTAGGTCCGCCGCCCCATGACGATGGTGTCGAAGGTGCGGTTCGGTTCGTCGGCCACCCCGAGCTGCCCACGGACATGGCTGGGCAGCACGTCCGGGAGGGTCTCGATCATGCGTGCGCTGTACGCGTCGGAGGAAGGGTAGAAGTCGACCTCGTCATCTGGCCCCGAGAGGAAGCCGTCGATCGAGATGGCCACGAAGTAGGTGAGTCGTCTCATGCCTCCCAGCGTCGAGTTCCGCAGGACCCGCATCAATGACGCATCCTGTCGCCATCGTTCACCGGAGACGAACGATGTGGCACGACGACACGAGAGGCCGCCGCGTGGACCTGAAGGACATCGAGATCTTCCTGACGCTCGCCGACGAGCTCCACTTCGGGCGCACCGCGGAACGCCTGCACGTGTCGCCGGCACGCGTGAGCCAGGCGATCAGCCGCCAGGAGCGGCGCATGGGCACAACCCTCTTCACGCGCACCAGCCGGCGCGTCGAGCTGACCCCGGTCGGCGCCCGCCTGCGGGACGACCTGCGCCAGGGCTACGAGCTCATCCAGTCCGGCATCGCGGCGGCGAGCCGCGCCGACACGCGGCCCGAAGGGACGCTGCGGCTCGCCTCGATGGGCATCATCGGCCACGAGCTGCGCCCCCTGGTCGACGCGTTCACGCGTCGCCACCCGGGATGCGCGGTCGAGCGGCGCGAGTTCCATTTCTCCGACCCGTTCGGGGGGTTGCGCGACGGCGCGTCCGACGCCCAGGTGACATGGGCCCCCGTGCGCGAGCCCGATGTCGTCGTGGGCCCTCGGGTGCTCACCGAGGGGCGCGTCCTCGCCGTCGCCTCGAACCACCCCCTCGCGGCCGAGGAGGGTGTGCCGGTCGAGGTGCTCGGGGACCACACGGTGCTCGACCTCGGCCCCGCGGTGCCCGGGTACTGGGAGGAGGCCATGGTCCCCCGCAGGACGCCCGCCGGCCGGGCGGTGCTCCGCGGCCCGGCCGTGCGCACGTTCCACGAGGCCCTGACCGCGGTGGCGTCGGGCGACGCCGTCACACCGCTCAACGCGCACGTGACGCGCTACTACTCGCACCCCGGGGTCGTCTACGTCCCTCTCGTCGACGTCCCCGACACCGAGTGGGTGCTCGTCTGGTTGCGCGAGCGGGAGAACGCGGAGATCCGCGCGCTCGCGGAGACGGCCCGCGAGCTCGGCTCGCGCGCCATCTGAGGCAGGCTCAGGGCCGCTCAGGGTCGAACCGGGGGACCACCCGATACCGAGCCCGGCCCGCCGCTCGTACCGTCGAAGCATGACCACACCGACCTCGACCCCCTACGTCCAGCCCTCCCCGGCACCGAGGCGCAAGCTGTTCCGACCGAAGCACGGCCGCGTGCTCGGCGGCGTCTGCGCCGGCCTCGCCGACTACCTCGGCTGGAGCCGCGGCCTCGTCCGCGTGCTCTCCGTCGCGTCGATCCTGATCCCCGGCCCGCAGGTGCTCGCCTACATCGTGCTGTGGATCCTCATGCCCGACGAGGACAAGGCCCTGCGCACGGCCTGACGCCGGACCCGTTCCCGACCCACCAGGAGGAGCCGTGGAGCTCACCCTCGAACGCGGCGACCTCACGACCGTCGCCACGGACGCGATCGTCAACGCCGCGAACTCGTCGCTGCTGGGCGGCGGCGGGGTCGACGGCGCCATCCACGCCGCCGCGGGCCCGCGCCTGCTGGAGGCGTGCCGCGAGCTGCGCCGCAGCACGCTGCCCGACGGCCTGCCGGTGGGCGACGCCGTCGCGACGCCCGGCTTCGACCTGCCCGCCGCGTGGGTGATCCACACGGTCGGCCCGAACCGGCACGCCGGCCAGACCGACCCCGCGCTGCTCGCCTCCTGCTTCACGCGGTCGCTGGACGTCGCGGCCGACCTTCGCGCCCGGACCGTCGCGTTCCCCGCCGTCGGCGCCGGCGTGTACGGCTGGTCGCCCGACGACGTCGCGCGGGCCGCGCTCGACGCCGTCCGCGCGTGGGACGACGCCAACCCGGCCGCGATCGACGAGGTCCGCTTCGTGCTCTTCAACGCGCCCGTGCTGGCGGCCTTCGAGCAGGCGCTCGCGACCGCCTGACCTGCGCGAACGGTTGTCCACAGGCGGTCGTCCACAGCCTTGTGGCGGCACCTCGCGAGCGGTAGGTTCGAACACGTGTTCGAGACGATGCCCGGCTTCCCCGACCCGCCCCCGGCGGCGCCGTCGCTCGCGATCGTGTCGACGGCCATCGACGAGGTCGTGGAGCTCCAGCGGCAGGTCGACGCGCTCGAGGCACGCAGGCTCGCCGTCGTGGCGCGGGCCGGGATCGCCGCAGAGCGCGCCGAGTCGGCGCTGCTCGTGCACGACGACGTGGAGCTGGGCCGCGCCGGTGCAGGACGGCGCCGCGACCTCGCCCGGCGCGCCTTCACGGCCGACCTGGCGACGGCGCTGCGCCTCACCGAACAGGCGGCCGCCCACCTCGTCGACACGGCGCACACCCTGGCGGTGCGCGCCGGAGAGGCGGGGCACGCCACCCTCGACGGGCTCCGGCAAGGCCGCCTCTCGCTGGCCCACGCCACCGCGATCGCGGACACGCTGGCAGAGCTCCCGACCACGGAAGCACGCGCCCTGGTCGAGGCCGCCGTGCTGCCCCGCGCCGCGGCCTGCACCGTGCCGCAGCTGCGTCGGCACCTGCGTCGCGCACGAGACCTCGCCCACCCCGAGCCGTTCGTCGAGCGGCATCGCCGGGCCGTGGAGTCGCGAGCCGTCTACGTCGACCCCGGTGCCGACGGCATGGCCTGGCTCACCGCTCCCCTGACTGCGCACGCGGCCCACGCCGCCCACGACCGCCTCACCGTCGCGGGACGACGGGCGCAGGAGGCCGGAGACCCCCGCACGCTCGCGCAGCTTCGCGCGGACGCGGTCGCCGGCCTGCTCCTCACGGGCACCGACGACGGCACCGACGGCGGCGTCGAGGGCCGGGGTTCCGTGCCGGACCTCGCCGAGATCGCCCGCCGCATCACGCCGACCGTGCGAGTGACGGTGCCGGTGCTCTCGCTGCTGGGCGCCCCGGACGCGGCGGGCGACCTCGACGGCCACGGGCCGGTGGACGCGGCGACCGCCTCGACGCTCACGGCCGGGGCGCCGTCGCTGCGCCGGCTGCTCGTCGACCCGGTGAACGGCAGCGTGCTCACCATCGACCCCGGCACGTACACGGTCCCCGCGGCGCTGCGCGACTTCCTCCGGGCGCGCGACGGCGTCTGCCGGTTCCCGGGCTGCACCCGCGCAGCGGCGCGGTGCGACGTCGACCACGTGGTCGCATGGTCCGACGGCGAGCGCACGGTCGCGGACAACCTGGCACACCTGTGCCGGCAGCCCTCAGCGGTTCGCCCACGACGCCCGCACCGAGCACCAGCAAGCCCTGGCCGACCGTGCCGCCGAGCGCCGCCGCCAGGTGCTGGCCGAGGCCGCATCGTTCGTGCCGACCGACGTCCTGGCTGCCAGGCTCAGCCCGCCGCCCCCACCCCCGGCGCCCGTCGTGGTCGGCCCCTGGGGCGGGGTGCCCGACCACGAGGTGCTGGCCCGCATGCGCGAGGCGCGGGAGCTCTACCAGTTCACCCTCGGGCGCGACCTGAGCGCCTGGCGCCGCTTCACCGAGGCCATGGCCGAGGCCACCCGGCGCGGGCTGGAGCAGCCCACCGCCGAACCACGGTGACCCTGGCCGGGTCATTCCAACCCATGGCGGCGGCGAGTCGGCCGGGGTCACCGTGCCCCCTCGCCTCGGCAGGAATTGCCTATCTGGCTCGGCTACGTTGACAAGCATGCAGTGGAGCCGGTTGTCGGACGCTCTCATCTGGCTGGCATCGGTGCTGGCCGTCGCCGCCGCCATGCTGCTCGCCATGATCGTCCTCATGGCTGCGGGCGGCTCTCTACCGACTTGGGCGTACCTCAGCATTCTCGGGATCGTCGGGGTGAGCGCCGGACTGATTACATTCCTGACCCTGCGCCGCACCCTGGGACGGCGCTGACAGGGCCGTCCCAGGCACACCCTCGTCAGCCACACCCCCGGGTCACAAGACACCCCGCCCCCTTGGGAGACCCCCCAGGGCACGTCAGCCCCTACCGGAGCGCCCCGGCATGCCGATGCGCGGCGCGCGGATCAAGAACGCCCTTGGCCGCCGCCTCGCGGGCGCCTGTGGTCATCGCGATAGGCCTGGTACGCCGTGGCCATGCCGACGAGGGACAGCACAACGCCGATCAACGCGAGAAGCGTGAGGTCCATGAGCCTAAAGACGACGATGAGAACAAGGCCGCCGACGAAGATTGCGCAGCCGCACCACAACCTGATGCGTCCGAGCCGTGTCATCGCCACCTTCGAAGACTAGGGACCGGCCAGCGGTTTCGCTGAGCGAACGACCTCGGCCAGGCATGCCGCGCGCCACCGTCACACCACCCGGGTTTCTTTGAGGCGAGGCCCCCGGGCAGCCCCGTGCCAGGAAACTTGTCTCCGCATGTAATCAAAGGTTCAAGCGTTCGGGCCGAGCCCAGCCGGGGCATCCAGGGGCAGACCGATGGCCCCATCGCCCGTCTCCACCCGGGTGAATCCGTCGCCCCGGCCCACCAGTGTCATCACGTGCCGCTACTGTCCCCGACATGGCTGAGACGACGTGTGGTTGGTGCAGGCGCGCGGTCCACATGACCCCCCACGGAACCGCAATCACACGTGGCCAGTACCACGACCGATACGTAACTGATGCTGCTTTCACCTGTGACAACTGCCATCGGATCAGCGTTGCCACCTGGTGGTCCACCGACGACCCCGGGCGCTACCGCGACACCGTGGAACCCCAGTCATTCGACCACCCCGTCTGGAACCCGCCTCCCGGGGCGTACCGCGAGTTCCCGGACGTCCCGGAACCGATAGGCAGCGCGGCGACGGAGGCGTGGTACTGCCATGCGGCAGGGTCGGAGCGCGCGGCACTCGCCGTGGCGCGAGCAGTGGTCGAAGCCTCGGCAAAGAAGTTCGGGAAGACCACGGGCACCCTCATGGCGAAGATCGACGCCCTCGCAGAGGACGGCGAGATTCGAGAGGACACCCGCGAGTCAGCCCACGCAATCCGCCTCGTGGGCAACGACGTTGCCCACGGTGACGACGTCGCGGCCGCCATCACCAGCGAGGAGGCCGAGGAAGTCCTCGTGCTGATGGACGACCTCCTGACCGAACTGTTCGAGTCCCGGGCGAAGCGTGAACGCGCAAAGGCCGCGCGTGAGGTTCGCCTGGCCGCTGAGAGCGCGAAGAGGGCAGCGAGCGACACAGGAAACTGATGTTGTAAGACGCGCACACCGCATCACGTGATCAAGCACCAGTCGACGTGGCATGGCGTGCTCGGCCCGGACGGCACCCTCACCTGGACCTCGCCGACCGGGCGGGAGCACCACGACCCTCCGGCGGAACCCACCGGCCCCGACGGATCCGGTCCCTCGACACCGGGACCCCGTGCACCCCGACCCGGCGCATCCGTGCGCCCTGATACCGCCCCGCCTGAGGCCGAAGCACCAGAGCCCTGGTCCTGAGGCGACGCCTGAGGGTCGGTGCACGGGCGCGGCGACGAGCGTCTGCCGCAATGCGCGTGCGCCGCCCGCCGGCGACCTGCCACGATCCGTCCGTGAGCACCCCGGAGGGCACCCCCGAGACCTTCGTCCGTGTCCAGGCGACCTACCGCGGCCGACTGGGTGTCGAGGTCGGGATCTTCGTGGCCGTCGACCATCTCCGTCGTGCGGGCGTGCTCACCGACGGGGAGGTGGCGGAGTATCTCGACCTCCACGACTGGTTCCTCGAGCACCTGCAGAACCCGGACTTCTACGCCGACGGCAACACGGTCGGCGCGGTGACATGGTTCCGCACCCCGCTCCCGGTTGCCGTGCAGGACGGCGTGGACCGGCTGTGCGCGATCCTGGCTGCGCACGGCGTCGCGGTCGACGTCGTGCGCAGCGCCGACCCGGGCACGCGCGTGTACGAGGACGAGCTCCAGGTCGGCGTCGTGCCGTACGTCCGTCACGACCCGACGCCGCTGCCCGACGGCCTCGTGCAGGCGCCCACCAGCCCGGGGTCGCTGCGCGCCGTCGCGGAGTCGCCGATCCGGCACGTGCTGTTCGACGCCGACGACGTGCTGCAGGTCGTACCCGGCGGGTGGTACGCGCTGATGGAGCCGCACGCCGGGGAGCGTGCACGCGACGTCGTGCACCGGGCGTGGAAGGCCGAGCGGCCGACGCTCGCAGGCGAGGGCGACCTGCTGCTCCTGCTGGCCGAGGTGCTCACGGAGCAGGGCGTGACCGCGCCGGTCGAGCAGGTGTTCGCCGACGTCTGGTGCCGCGTCGAGACGGCGCCGCAGACGTTCGCGGTCGTCGACGCCCTGCGGCGCAACGGCTACGGCATCCACCTGGGCACCAACCAGGACCGCCACCGGGCGGCCTACCTGCGCGGGACGCTCGGCTACGACGACCTGTTCGACGTCAGTTGCTACTCCCACGACCTGGGCGTCGCGAAGCCGGACCCGGCGTTCTTCGTCGAGGCGGCACGCCGGATCGGCGCGGACCCCGCGTCGATCCTGTTCGTCGACGACCGGCCGGCGAACGTCGAGGGCGCCCGCACGGCCGGTCTCGCGGCGGTGTGCTGGACGGTCGACGACGGCATCCCTGCGCTCGTCGACCTGCTGGCCGAGCACGGCGTCGACGGCCGGGTGACTCCTTGAGTCGGCCGACCGCCGGACGCGCCCGTCAGCGCTTCGGGTAGCCCGCCTGCGGCCGGTCCTCGTCGAGCTCCTCGACGTGCTCGAACTCGGTGGGCTCGTGCCGCACGGTGCGGTTGTACAGCCAGGTGACGAACGACAGCACGATGCCGACGGCGAGCAGCCCGCCGGCGATGACGTACTGCTCCTGCTGCTCCTCGTTGCGCGCCCACGGACCCGCGAGGAAGGCACAGGTGACGGCGCCGAGCAGCGCGATCCACGTCTTGGTGCGGAAGTGCTCGTGCTGCACGGGCTTGCGGCGCAGCACCAGCAGCGCCACGTTCACCACCGCGAACACGGTGAGCAGCAGCAGCGACGTCGTGCCGCCCAGCAGGCTGATCGCGTCCGAGCCGGCCTCGGTCGCGCTGGCACGGACCACGTAGATGATGAGCCCGAACGAGATGAGCGTGGTGACGATGATCGACACCCACGGCGTCTTGCGGGTGCGGTGCACCCTGCCGAAGCTGCGCGGCAGCACGCCCTGGTGCGCCAGCCCGTACAGCAGGCGGGACGCCATGAGCATGTTGATCAGCGCGGAGTTCGCGACGGCGAACATGCCGATGAACGGGAAGATCGTGTCGAACGGCAGGCCCGGAGCCCCGGCGGCCACCACCTGGGTGAGGGCGGAGCCCTTCGAGTCGTCGGCCAGGTCGCCCACCGGCACCAGCGCGACCGCGGTGATCGCGACGAGCACGTAGATGAGCCCCGTGATGGACAGGCCCGTGAGCATGGTGCGCGGAAAGTCCTTCACGGGGTCGCGGCACTCCTCGGCCATGTTCACGGAGTCCTCGAAGCCCACCATCGCGAAGAACGCGAGCGTCGTCGCCGCCGTCACGGCGAGGAAGACGCTCTTGTCGTCGGCGCTCTCGAAGACGACCACGCGGGAGAAGTCCGCCCGCCCCTGGGTCATGCCCCACATTCCGACGAAGATGACCATGAGCAGGCCGGACAGCTCCACGAGGGTGAGCACCACGTTCGCCTTGACGCTCTCGCCGACGCCGCGGAAGTTCACCAGCGCGACGAGGGTCATGAACCCGAGCGCGATGAGCAGCAGCCCGGAGCCGCCGGGCTCGAGGCCGAGCCCGAAGCCGTCGTTGAGGAAGCCCGCGAACGCGTTCGACGCCGTCGACGCCGACGTGATGCCGGAGCACATCACCATGAACGCGATGATGAACGTGACGAAGTGGATGCCGAACGCCTTGTGCGTGTATAGCGCGGCGCCGGCGGCCTGGGGGTACTTGGTGACCAGCTCCAGGTACGAGAACGCGGTGAGGGTCGCCACCAGGAACGCGATGAGGAACGGCGCCCAGGCCGCGCCGCCCACCTCGCCGGCGACCTGCCCGGTGAGGGCGTAGACGCCGGTGCCGAGGATGTCCCCGACGATGAAGAGCAGCAGAAGCTTGCGCCCCATCACCCGCTTGAGGCCCGGTTCGGGGGCGGTGCCGCCCGCCCCGCCGCCCGCCTGGTCGATCGTCTGACTCATCGCGACCTCCTGGATCCTGCAGTGGATCGTGCTCTCGCGTGGATCGTGCTCTCGCACGGTTCGTCCGTGCCCCTCGCCTCGTCGCGCGGGCCTGGCCGTCCTTCAGTCCCCTCATGGAACCGCGCCGAGGCCTGACCTGCATGGGCGACGCGCGGGCGGGCAGGGCAGAGTTGCGCGCAACAAGGTCTCGCACGGTGCGGGTGCAGGGGGCAACCGGACTGACGAGGTGCATGCGGGTGCGACGAACGGTGGTCACGGGAGCGGGGGCGGTCACGCCCGTCGGCGGCACGGTCGAGGAGACGTGGGCGGCCCTGCGGGCCGGTGCGAACGGTGCCGGCGCGATCACGGAGGAGTGGGCCGGCACGCTGCCGGTGCGCATCGCCGCGCGGGCGGACGACTCCTTCGCCGCCGGGCTGAGCGTGCCCGAGCGCCGCGCGCGCGACCGGGTGGAGCAGCTGACGCTGGTCGCGGGCCGGGAGGCCTGGGCGTCGGCGGGGTCGCCGGACGTGGACCCCACCCGGGTCGCCGTGGCCGTCGGCACCGCGCACGGCGGCATCGCGACGACCGTCGCCATGCAGGACGTCCTCGGGACGGCCGGCTACCGCCGCGTGTCCCCGCACACCATCACGATGGCGATGGCGAACGGCCCGGCCGCCTACCTCTCCCTCGACCTGCGGGCCAAGGCCGGGGCCCGCGCCCCGGTGAGCGCGTGCGCCGCGGGGGTGGAGGCGATCGCCCAGGGCCGCGACCTGATCCGCTCGGGGGCGGCGGACGTCGTCGTGTGCGGCGGGGCGGAGGCCAGCATCGTGCCGCTGTCCCTCACCGGGTTCGGCCGGGTCCGCGCCCTGTCGACGCGCAACGACGAGCCGCTGCGCGCCTCGCGCCCGTTCGACGTCCACCGCGACGGCTTCGTCATGGGCGAGGGAGCCGTGCTCGTGGTGCTCGAGGCCGAGGAGCACGCCCGCGCGCGGGGCGCGACGGTCCTGGGGGCCGTGGACGGCGCGTCCCTCACCTCCGACGCGTTCGACATCGTCGGCGGCGACCCGGCCAACCAGGCCCGGACCATCACGCTCGCGCTGCGCGACGCCGGCCTGGAACCGGGCGACGTCGGGCTGGTGCACGCGCACGCGACGTCCACGCCGATGGGCGACGTCAACGAGGCCGCGGCCCTGCGCGCCGCGCTCGGCAGCCCGCCCGCCGTGACCGCCACGAAGGCGTCCACGGGTCACCTGCTCGGGGCGTCCGGCGCCCTGGGCGCGCTGGTCGCGCTGCTGGCGCTGCGCGACGGCGTCGTGCCGCCGACCATCAACCTCGACGACCCCGACCCGGCCGTCGACCTCGACGTCGTCACAGCGCCCCGGACGACGACGGCGCGGCACGCGCTCGTCGACGCCTTCGGCTTCGGCGGGCACAGCGCCGCGCTGGTGCTGTCGCGGGGATGAGCGCCGGAACCGGCGCCGGAACCGTCAGGAGAGGGCGGAGGCCAGGAAGCCCTCGACCGCCTCGAAGTAGGCGTCGGGCTGGTCGCGGCGCACGCAGTGGCCGGCGTCGGCGACGACGACGGTGCGCAGCAGCGGGTTGGTCGGGCCGGGCTCGTCGGGCGCCGGGCCGACGCTGTCCCGGTCGGGCAGGACCAGCAGGGTCGGCACCGTCAGCCGGGACACGAGGTCGGCCCAGCTCTCGCGACCGAGGTGCAGCCCCCGGCGCAGGTAGTCGCGCTGGACCTGCGGCTTGCATCGCGCCCAGGCCCGGGCCTCGGGCGGGCTCCACGCGCTCTCCGTGACGAGCGCGTCGAGCTCGCCCTGCGCGACACGCGCGCTCACGCCCTCGACGAACGCGAGGAACCCGGCGGCGTGCTCGGCCGGGCTGGGGCCGCCGTCCGCACGCGGCGGGTCCTCGAGCACCAGCGCGCGCACCGCCGCCGGCCGGGCGACCGCCGCGCGCAGCGCGAGCGCGCCGCCCATCGAGTGCCCCAGCAGCACGACGGGCTCCGGCTGGTCGTCGAGGACGGCGAGCACGTCGGCGAGCATCAGCTCGGCCGTGCCGCCCAGCTCGTCGTCGCGGAACCGTGGCGACGTGCCGTGGCCGCGCATGCTCGGCGCGACGATGCGCCAGTCCTGCTGCCAGCGGTGCACCAGGTCGGGGAAGTTGTCGCCCGCGTCGGTGAGGCCGTGCAGCACCACGACCGTGGGGGAGGCGGCGTCGCCGGCGGTGTGGATCGTCAGCTCTGAGGTCACGGCCCGGGAGCCTAGCGTCCCGGAGTTCACCCGAGCCCGGCGTTCCGGGGCTGCGTCTCCTCCCTCTTCTTCGGTACGTCGACGACGATGTCCCACGGGTGACTTCCGGTCACGATTCGGGCGAAGGTTCCCCGGGTGCCTTGACACCGTGACCGCGCCGGTCGTGCGATGAGAGCGAGACCGGGGCGCAAGGACGCGCCAGGCCGGTGCCGCGCGCACCGACCCCCCACCGGCCCGAGGGCGTAGGGGTGAGGCACATGCGAGGAGCTCCCAGGACGTCGGCGGTCGCCGCGGTCGCGGCCGTGGCGGCGTTGGCGTTGGCCGCGTGCGGCAGCAACGGCGGTGAACCGGAGAGCGGCGGCAGCGGCAGCGGCGGCGCGGACGAGGTGGAGGTCTTCACCTGGTGGGCCGCCGGGTCGGAGAAGGCCGGCCTGGACGCGCTGGTCAAGGTGTTCGACGAGCAGCACCCGGACGTGACGTTCATCAACGGGGCCGTGGCCGGTGGCGCGGGGTCGCAGGCGAAGGACCTGCTGCAGACCCGCCTGCAGGCGCAGGACCCGCCGGACACCTTCCAGGCCCACGCGGGCGCGGAGCTGCAGGACTACATCGACGCCGCGCAGATCGAGCCCGTCTCCGACCTCTACGACGAGTTCGGGCTGACCGACGCCTTCCCGCCCGACCTCGTGGACCGGCTGAAGGCCGACGACGGCGAGATCTACTCGATCCCGTCGAACATCCACCGCGCCAACGTGGTGTGGACCAACCGGCAGGTGCTCACCGACGCCGGTCTCGACCCGGACGCCACCTACCCCGACCTCTCGTCGTGGATGGACGACCTGGCCAAGCTGAAGGACGCGGGCGTCACGCCGCTCGCGATCGCGCAGGCGTGGACGCAGGTGCAGCTCCTCGAGACGGTGCTGCTGTCCGACCTGGGTGCCGAAGGCTACTCCGGGCTGTGGGACGGCTCCACCGACTGGAGCGGCCCCGAGGTCAAGGCGGCGCTGGAGGACTTCGAGACGCTCATGGGCTACACGAACACCGACCGGGACGGCCTCGACTGGCCGGAGTCGCAGCAGCTCGTCATCGACGGCAAGGCCGGGTTCACCGTGATGGGCGACTGGGCTGAGGCGTCGTACGTGGAGCAGAAGCAGGAGCTCGGCACCGACTACTCGGCGTACGCCGTGCCGGGCACGGACGGCGTCTTCGACTTCCTCGCCGACTCGTTCACGCTGCCGGTGGGCGCCCCGCACCCCGGCGGGGCCAAGGCGTGGCTCGAGACGGTGGGTTCGGCCGAGGGGCAGGAGGCGTTCAACAAGGCCAAGGGCTCCATCCCGGCCCGCACCGACATCGACATGTCGACCTTCGGCGAGTACCAGCAGTCCGCCGCGGAGGCGTTCAAGAGCGACACCATCGTGTCCTCGTTGGCGCACGGTGCCGCCGTCCCGGTGGCGATCTCGACGGCCATCACGGACGCCACGAGCAAGTTCACCTCGGGGGCGTCGGACCTGGCGACGTTCCAGTCGGAGCTGGCCGCCGCGGTCGCCGGCTGAGGCGCGATGCCCGCCGCCACGCGCAGGCGGACGGGGGTGCGCCGGGCGGTCCGCCGCGCCGGCGCGCCCCTGCTCCTGCTGCTGCCCTCCCTCGTCCTGGTCGGGGTGTTCGTCTACGGCCTCATCGTGGCGAACGCGCGCCAGTCCGCGACCGACAACCACACCGCCGCCCAGGCGACGGGCCAGGCGCCGACGACGGGCGTCGGGCTGCGCAACTACCTCGACCTGCTGGCCAGCGACGAGTTCCAGCACTCGCTGACGAACCTCGTGCTCTACACCGTGGTGTTCCTGGTGGGCACGATGATCATCGGCTTCCTGTGGGCCTGGCTGCTCGACAAGCCGCTGCGGGGCGAGGGGTTCTTCCGGTCGATCTACCTGTTCCCCATGGCGGTCTCGTTCATCGCGTCGGGCGTGGTGTGGCGGTGGCTGCTCAACTCCAACCAGGGCGAGCAGGCGTCGGGCCTCAACCGGCTGTTCCAGATGATCGGGCTGGACGCGCTGCAGAACAACTGGTGGAACAACGTGTCCGTGGGCATCGTCGCCATCGCGATCCCCGCGATCTGGCAGCTCTCGGGGTACGTGATGGCGCTGTTCCTCGCGGGCTTCCGCGGCATCCCCGTCGAGCTGCGCGAGGCCGCCCGGGTGGACGGCGCGAGCGAGTGGAAGCTGTACCGGCACGTGCTGTTCCCGCAGCTGTCGCCCATCGCGCTGTCGGCGCTCATCATCATCGGCCACATGTCGCTCAAGGCGTTCGACCTCATCATGTCGATCTCCAAGCCGGCGAACTACCAGACCAAGGTGCCCGCCGTGGACATGTACGTGTTCAAGTCGGCCTTCGACTACGCCAACGCGGCCGCCGTCGGCACGATCCTGCTGGTCATCGTGGCGATCGTCATCGTGCCGTACCTGGTCCACACCCACCGGCAGGACAAGCGATGACCGCCGTCGTCGAGGAGGCCGGACGCCCCATCGACCTCGGCCGCCGTGCCGCGCCGCGGGGCCGCTTCACCGTGGGCCGCACGCTGCGCTACCTGGTGCTGCTGCTCTTCGTGCTCGTGGTGCTGGTGCCGGTGTACGTGCTGCTCGTGACCAGCTTCAAGGGCCCGGGCGACGCCGCCCCGACCCGGGCGTGGAACCTGCCGCAGGTGTGGACCACGGCCAACTGGGAGACGGCGTGGTCCACGCTCTCGCCCGCCATCGCGCGCACCGTGCAGATGGTGGTGCCGGCCGCGCTGATCTCGGCCTTCCTCGGGTCGCTCAACGGGTTCGTGCTGTCGCGGTGGCGGTTCCCCGGCGCCGACCTCGTGTTCACGCTGATCCTGTTCGGCATGTTCATCCCGTACCAGGCGGTGATGATCCCGCTGAACCAGCTGGTGCTCGGGCTGGGCGTACCGAGCGGCGTCCCGGCGCTGATCCTGCTGCACGTCGTCTACGGCATCCCCATCACGACGCTGATCTTCCGCAACTACTACATGACCGTGCCGCAGGAGCTGATCGAGGCGGCGCGCGTCGACGGCGCGGGCATGCTGCGCACGTACGCGTGGATCGTGCTGCCGATCTCCGTGCCGAGCTTCGTCGTCGTGCTCATCTGGCAGTTCACGTCGGCGTGGAACGACTTCCTGTTCGCCGTGTTCTTCTCGTCCAGCCAGAACGGGCCCGTGACCCTCGCGCTGAACAACCTCGCCAACGGCGCGCTGCTGCAGGACTACGGCGTCTCCATGGCGGGCGCACTGTTCGCCTCGCTGCCCACGCTGCTCGTGTACGTGCTGCTGGGCCGGTACTTCATGGGCGGACTGATGTCCGGGTCGGTCAAGGGCTGAACGGACCACGCGGGCCTGTGGACGACCGCGGCCGGGTGTCGGGAGCACCGGGCAGGCTGGGGGCATGACGACGACCACCCCCGCCGCCCGGTGCTTCGGCGACGGCGACCCCCTGTACGAGGCGTACCACGACACCGAGTGGGGCGTGCCCGTGCACGGCGAGGCCGCGCTGCTGGAGCGGATCGCGCTGGAGGGCTTCCAGTCCGGCCTGTCGTGGATCACCGTGCTGCGCAAGCGCCCCGCGTTCCGGGAGGTGTTCGCCGGGTTCGAGCCGGAGAAGGTCGCGGCCCTCACCCCCGACGACGTCGAGCGCCTGCTCGGCGACGCCCGGATCATCCGCAACCGGCAGAAGATCGAGGCCACGATCGGCAACGCCCGCGCCGTGCTCGCCCTGCACGACGACGGCCGCACGCTCGACGAGCTGTTCTGGTCGTTCGCGCCGGAGCCGCGCGTGGTACGACTCGCGTCCTGGCATACGGTGCCCGCCATGACCGACGAGTCGAAGGCCATGGCCAAGACCCTCAAGAAGGAGGGGTTCCGCTTCTTCGGCCCGACGACGGCGTACGCGGCCATGCAGGCCTGCGGGCTCGTGGACGACCACCTCGCGACGTGCCCGGTGGTCACGGGCCACCGGTCAGTGGCGGGCGGCGCGGCGTAGGGCGGCGAACGCCCCCGTCGACCAGAGCGCGAGCGCGACGAGAGCCGGCTGGAAGAACAGCCGGGCGAACCGCTTGGCGTCGGTGTCGAGGCCGAACCCGTCCTTCCGTTCGAGCCACTGGCCGACGTTCCCGGGGAAGATCACGACGAAGAAGGCTGCGACGACCAGTCCCACCGCGACCTTCCACCGGGCGAGCGCCACGAGCGACCCGCCCAGCACGATCTCCACGGCCCCGGACGCGAGGACGGTGACGTCCTCGTCGACCGGGAACCAGGCGGGGACCTGGGCCCGGAACTCCTCGCGGGCGACCGTGAGGTGGGTGATGCCGGCCCCGGCGAGCGCCACGCCGAGCGCGACCCTCCCGATCCGGCGAGGCATCGACGTGGGCTCCGGTCGCACGAGCTCCTTCAGGTCCATCCGGCGATGCTCGCAGCACCGGCCGCGCGACGCACCCGAGGGCTCGGTCGGGTGGACGGGCGGCCGACCGTGCCACCTGGTCCAATGTCCGCATGACCGGGTTCTGGTGGGGCCTGCTGGGCAGCTCGTCGCTGCTGATCGGCGCCGCCCTCGTGCTGTGGCGGACGCCGAGCCGGCGGCTCACGGGCCTCATCATGGCGTTCGGCGCGGGCGTGCTCATCAGCGCGGTCGCGTACGACCTGGTCGAGGACGCCTCGCGGGCGGCGAGCGGCTGGGTGCTGCTCGCGGGGCTGGCCGCCGGTGCGCTGACGTTCTTCGTCGGCGACCTGCTCATCGACCGGCGCGGAGGACGGGACCGCAAGCGGTCCACGGGCGCGCAGTCGGAGGGGTCGGGCGGCGCGATCGCGCTGGGCACCGTGCTGGACGGCATCCCCGAGTCGGTGGTGCTGGGCTCGACCCTGGTCGGGGGTGGCGGGGTGAGCGTCGCGGTCCTCGCCGCCGTGTTCATCTCCAACCTGCCCGAGGCGATGTCCGCCACCGTCGGGCTGCGCCAGGCGGGCACGTCCACCGCCCGGCTGGCGCTGCTGTGGGGCGGCACCACCCTGGTCTCCGCGGTCGCCGCGGGCGTCGGCTACGCGGCGCTGGGCACCGCCGACCCGGTGACCATCGCCGTCGTGCAGGCCTTCGCCGCCGGCGCGCTGCTCACCATGCTGGTCGACACGATGATCCCCGAGGCCACCGAGTTCGGCGGCCCGGTCACCGGGCTCGTCACCGTGCTCGGCTTCGCGACCGCCTTCGGGCTGTCGGCGCTGGGCTAGGCCGCCGGCGCCGCCGCCTCGAGCTCGGAGACCGTTCCCGACATGATCGTCCGCACGTGCCTGGTGACGTGCTCCACCGGCCAGTCCCACCACGCCACGGCGAGGAGCCGCGCGACGTCGTCGGCGCCGTACCGGGTCCTCAGCAGCCGGGCGGGGTTGCCGCCGACGATCCCGTAGTCGGGCACGTCCCGGGTGACCACGGCACCGGCCGCGACGATCGCGCCGTGGCCGATGCGGACACCGGGCATGACCGTGACCCCGTGGCCGAACCAGACGTCGTGGCCCACCACCGTGTCCCCGCGTCCGGGCAGGCCGGTGATGAGGTCGAAGTGCTCCGCCCACGCGCCCCCCATCGTGGGGAACGGGAAGGTGGACGGCCCGTCCAGGCGGTGGTTGGCGCCGTTCATGATGACGGCATCGCGACGGCAGTCCTCTCGTCGGTCAGGAGTCGGAGGGCGCGAGGGTGCGCAGGACGTCGAACTCGTTGCCCTCGGGGTCGGCCATGACCACCCAGGTCCGGTCGGCGCCCTGGCCGACGTCCGCCCGGGTGGCGCCGAGGTCGAGCAGGCGGGCGACCTCGTCGGCGGTGCTGCGGTCGACCGGGCTCACGTCCAGGTGGAGGCGGTTCTTCACGCTCTTGCCCTCCGGCACCCGGGTGAACACGATCGTCGGCGGCATCTGACGGGCCTGGATGTCCTCGACGGTCGGCTCCCAGGAGGCGATCTCGACCATGTCGTCGCTCCGGTCGAGCACCGTGAAGTCCAGGACGGCGCACCAGAACGCCGCGAGCCGTTCCGGGTCGTGGCAGTCGACGGTCAGCTCGGTGAACCTGCTCGTCATGTCTCTCCCTCGAGGTGCCGACGTCCTGCGGCGACGGTCGTCGCACGAGGAACCTCGCACACCCTGGACGCCTTCTCCACCGAATTGGACCGCTCTCGAGTCGGCACGATGACCACCCTCGCCGCGCGGCTCCCGGCATCGACCCGTTCGGGCTGGGGCCGGACGTCGCGCCGCTCGCCCACGGTCGGATCGCGCACGGCCGAGGAACCCGCGGCCTGCCGCCGACGACGGCCTGGGACAAGCAGCCCGGGCCGTCGTCGGGGACGGTCCGTGCGTCAGACCGCCGCGCGGTCCGCCTCCTCGACGGCGGCGACCTGCTGCTGCACCTCGCGGACGCGGGCGACGTCGAGCTTCTCGGACCGGTCGAAGCGGTACACGCCGTTCTGCTCCTGGAACACGTCGGTGAGCTGGGTGTAGCAGTAACCGAACATCAGCGGGTCGCCGAGCAGCACCTCGGTGAGGCCGCGGAACCGACCTTGGAACTCCTCCTCGTCCGCGACGCGCTGGCCGTAGCCCCACGACTCGGCGGTGTCGTTCCCCGCCGCGGCGGCCGCCGCCTCCGGGTTCCACCAGATGCCGCCGTACTCGGAGACGAAGTAGGGCTGCCCCCGGTACGGCACGGACATCGCCGCGTCCTCGCGCCGGTTCTCGTACGGCGCGCCGTCGGCCAGCCCGGCCATCTGGCGCGCGAACCGCTCCGGGTCCTGCTCGTAGCTGTGGGAGTCCCAGACGTCGGTCTCGAGCACGCGGTGCGCGTAGCCGCTGGCGTCGACGACGGGCCGCGAGGGGTCCGCGAGCTTGGTGGCGAGGAACATGCCGCGGGTGACGTCGTCGAGCACGGTCATCCGGTCGTGCAGGTCCTGGTGCGTCTCGTTGAGCGGGCACCAGCCGATGATCGACGGGTGCGAGTGGTCGCGCTCCAGCACCTCGAGCCACTGGGTGGTGAACGACGCCGTGGGCTGCTGGTTGTGGCCGACGGTGCCCTGCCCGCTCACGCCCCAGTCGCCGAACTCGCCCCACACGAGGTAGCCGAGGCGGTCGGCGTGGAACAGGAACCGCTCCTCGAAGACCTTCTGGTGCAGGCGCGCGCCGTTGAACCCGGCCTCGAGGCCGAGCTCGATGTCGCGCACGAGCGCGGCGTCGGACGGCGCCGTCATGAGCGACTCGGGCCAGTACCCCTGGTCGAGCACCAGTCGCTGGAAGACGGCTCGCCCGTTGATCCGCACGGCCTGGCCGTCGATCGCGACGGACCGCAGGCCCGCGTAGGACTCCACGGCGTCGACGATCGCGCCGTCACCGTCGCGCAGCTCCACCCGCAGGCCGTACAGGTGCGGGTCGCCCGGGCCCCAGAGCCGCACGCGACCCTCGGGAACGACGATGCGCAGCGCCGGCGCGAGGTCGACGTCGGCGCGCGCCGTCTCGGTGGCCACGACGCCGTCCGCGTCGGTGAGCGTCGCGGTGACGGTGTGGCCGGAACGGTTCGCCGTCAGCGGCAGGACGACGTCGAACGCGCTGCTCGCCACCTGCGGCGTGACGCGCGGGCGGCGCAGGTGGGCGCCCGGGACGGGCTCCAGCCACACCGTCTGCCAGATGCCCGTGGTGCGCGTGTACTGGCAGTGGGTGTTCGCGTACCAGGTGGCCTGCTTGCCGCGGGCCTGCCGGGCGTCGCGCGGGTCACGGGCCCGCACGACGACGGTCACGGTGTCGCCGGGCGCCGCCACGCCGTGCAGGTCGGCGGTGAAGGGCGAGAACCCTCCGCGGTGGCGCACCACCTCGGTGCCGTCCACCCACACGGTGGTGTCGTGGTCGACGGCGCCGAAGTGCAGCAGCACGTGGGTGTCGTCGCCGGCGACCGCGGCCCACTCGGCCGGGACGGTCACCTCACGGCGGTACCAGACCGCCTCGAGGAAGTCGGTGTCCCCGATCCCGGACAGCTCCGACTCGGGCGCGAACGGCACGGTGATCGAGCCGGACAGCGGCCGCTCGCGCAGGCCGCGCTCGAGCCCCGAGTCGCCGCGGTCCAGCTCGAACTGCCACGTGCCGTTGAGGTTCAGCCAGCGCTCGCGCACCACCTGCGGGCGCGGGTACTCGGGGCGAGGGACGTCGACGCCGCCCGGAGCGGACGGCGGGTCGAGGGGCAGGAAGGGCATCGGCGGGCTCCGTTGCATCGTCGTCGAGAGGGCGGTCGGGGCCGATTCACCCTCGCCGCTGCCACTGAGTGGATCACAGGATCACCCCTGGATGCAACGTTGAATCATCACCGGCCCGCGCGCGTGCTCTCGCGCATCAGAAGCCGGTGCGGCACCACCAGGTCCACGACGTCCGAGCCCCCGTCGCCCTGCGCGGCCGCGTCGAGGTCCGGGCCGGCGGCCGGGTCGATCCGGCGCACGAGCCGGTCCACGGCCGCCTCCGCGATCGCCCGGACGTCGGGCGCCACCGTCGTCAGCGACGGGTTCGCGTACCGCCCGTCCTCCGTGTTGTCCCAGCCCGTGACCGCCACGTCGTCAGGCACGCCGATCCCGTTGGTGCGCAGCGCGAACACGGCGCCCAGCGCCAGCTCGTCGTTGGCGCACACGAGGCCGTCGATCTCCCCGGTGCGGGCGAGCACGCTCTCGACGGCAGCGGCGCCGTCCGCGCGCGAGAACCGGCCGCCCGGCAGGATCCAGCGCTCGTCGACCTCGATCCCCGCCTCCGCGCACGCCGCCCGGAACCCCCGCAACCGGGGCGCACCGGTCCGGGCGAGCGCCTCGGGCTCCGCCCCCAGGAAGCCGAGCCGCCTGCGGCCCGACGCGACCAGGTGCCGCGTGACCTCCTCTGCCGCCCCCACGTTGTCGATGCTCACGTGGTCGGTACGCCGGCCACCGGCCAGCCCGGGGTCGTCCCGCTCGCCCAGGAGCACCATCGGCGTCGCGCCTCGCAGCCCCGAGATCTCCGCCGGCCCGAGAGCCAGCGGCGAGAAGACGATCCCGTCGATCGCGTGGACGGCGAACCCTCGCGCGACCTCGAGCTCGACGTCCCGGTCACCACGGGTCTCCTCGATGAGCACGCGATACCCCCGGCCCCCGGCGACCTCGATCATGACGTGCGCCAGCTCGGCGAAGTACGGCGCGTGGATCCACGGCACCGCCAGGGCGAAGGTCCTGGTCCGCCCCTGCCTCAGCTGCCGGCCCGCGAGGCTCGGACGGTATCCGAGGTCCGCGATGACCCCCTCCACCCGCGCACGGGTGGCCTCCCCGACGCGCCCCGTGCCGTTCACGACGTTCGAGACCGTCTTCCACGAGACCCCGGCCGCCGCCGCGACGTCCTTGATCCCCGGCGACCTGACCCGTCCGCGACCCGTGCCCCGGCTCGCGCCGTCCGTCGTGCCCTGCTCGACCACTCGTCCCCCTCGCACCTACCGGCCTGGGCCGGTCCGCGCGTCACCCCTTGACGGCGACGCCTTCCGTAGTTCATCGTGATCCAACGTTAGACCGCAACGTTGCACCACGGGTCGAGGACGACCCCCGAGAGATCGGATGCTCTGTGACCGTGACCGGTGAGCCGATGACGGCGATACCCGACGCGCCCCGCCGGGACCGCGCACGAGGCGTGGCCAAGCGCCGTCGTGAGGCTGGTGCGGGGTTCGCGTTCTTGTCGCCGTGGTTGGTGGGTTTTGTGGTGTTGACGGCGTTCCCGATGGTGGCGTCGTTGTATCTGGCGTTCACGGACTACGACTTGTTCCGGCCGCCGTCGTGGGTCGGGATCGACAACTTCGTGAAGTTGTTCGAGGACCCCCGGTTCTGGACGTCGGCGAAGGTGACCGCGATCTATGTGCTGGTCGGCACACCGATCAAGCTCGCGGCGGCGTTGCTGGTCGCGATGGTGCTGAACATGAAGCACCGCGGGCAGGGCGCGTACCGGTCGATCTTCTACGCCCCGAGCCTGATCGGCGCGAGCGTGTCGATCGCGATCGTGTGGAAGGCGATGTTCATCGATGACGGCATCGTGGACCGGATCCAGCAGCTGTTCGGGCTGCCGGCCGGGGGTTGGGTGGGTGACCCGTCCAAGACGATGCCGATGTTCGTGCTGCTCGCGGTGTGGACGTTCGGCGCCCCGATGGTCATCTTCCTCGCGGGGTTGAAGCAGATCCCGGCCGAGCTGTACGAGGCGGCCGCGGTGGATGGTGCGGGCCCGGTCCGCAAGTTCTGGCGGATCACGATCCCGATGCTGTCCCCGGTGCTGTTCTTCAACCTGCTGCTGGAGACGATCGGCGCGTTCCAGGTGTTCGGGTCGGCGTTCATCATCTCTGGTGGCACCGGCGGCCCCGCGGACTCGACCCTGTTCTACACGCTCTACCTGTACATCAAGGGCTTCGCACAGTTCGACATGGGGTACGCCTCGGCCATGGCCTGGGTCCTGGTCGTCGTGGTCGGCGTGATCACCGCGATCTTGTTCAAGACGTCCAACGCCTGGGTCCACTACTCCGGAGACAACCGATGAGCGCCCCGACCCTCTCCCAGCCCGCACCCGTGCGCGAGACGCGTGTGGTGGATACCTCGCTGCGTCAGGCGGCCAAGCGGCGTAAGGGTGTCCGGTCGGTCGGGTTCCACGCCTTCATGGTCGTGTGCACGATCGTGGTGCTGTACCCGGCCGCGTGGATGCTCATGAGCTCGTTCAAGCCGTCGAACGAGATCATCGGGAACATCAGCCTGTGGTCGGACAACCTGTCGCTGTCCAACTTCGCGACCGCGTTGTCCGGGATCGGCGGGGTCGGGTTCTGGACCTTCTTCGGCAACTCCATGATCCTCGCCGTCGCGTCGGTGGTCGGGGTGATCCTGTCCTCGACCGTGGCGGCGTACGCGTTCGCGCGGATCGACTTCCCCGGCCGGGGCATCTTCTTCGCGATCATGATCGGCACGCTGCTGCTGCCGTTCCACGTCGTGATCATCCCGCAATACATCATGTTCAACGAGCTCGGCATGGTGAACACGTTCATCCCCCTGCTCGCGCCGAAGTTCCTCGCCGGCGAGGCGTTCTTCGTGTTCCTCATGGTCCAGTTCATGCGGAACCTGCCCCGCGAGCTGGACGAGGCAGCCCGCATCGACGGCGCGGGACACGGGCGCATCTTCGGATCGATCATGCTGCCGCTGATGCGCCCCGCGATCATCACCAGCTCGATCTTCGCGTTCATCTGGTCCTGGAACGACTTCCTCGGCCCGCTGCTCTACCTCAAGAAGCCCGACCTGTACCCGCTGCCCATCGCGCTGCGGTTGTACGTCGACCAGACCAGCGTGTCCGACTACGGCGCACAGATGGCCATGGCCGTCCTGGCCCTGCTGCCCGTGATGATCTTCTTCATCCTCTTCCAGCGCTACATCGTCGACGGCGTCGCCACCCAAGGCCTCAAGGGCTGACGCCCGCGCGCCTGCACCACCCATCACACACCGACCAGCCGCGGCGGGCACGACCGCCCAGGCCCGACCCCCGCAGTGCTGCGGGACGGAGGAACCCCCATGAAGCTCGCACGACTCTCCGGCGCCGTCGCCGCCATCGCCGTCACGGTCGGCCTGACCGCCGCCTGTGGGAACGGCGGGGCCGACGCCGGCCCGGCCGCCAAGGTCTCCACGGACGAGGACATCACGCTGTCCTTCGCGTGGTGGGGCAACGACGACCGGGCCGCGAGGTACGAGAAGGCGATCGACGCCTTCGAGGAGAAGCACCCGAACATCACCATCCAGACGCAGTTCCAGTCCTGGGACGACTACTGGACGGCACGCTCCACCGAGGCGGCGGGCAGCGCCCTGCCCGACGTCGTCCAGATGGACGCGGGCTACGTGCGGCAGTACGGCGCCACGGGCCAGCTCGCCGAGCTCGACGGCCAGGTGGGCGTCAACCTCGACACCGGCGGCGTGGACGACACCGCGCTCGCATCG
Organism: Isoptericola sp. NPDC056605; assembly: GCF_042792795.1. Classification (NCBI taxonomy): domain Bacteria; kingdom Bacillati; phylum Actinomycetota; class Actinomycetes; order Micrococcales; family Promicromonosporaceae; genus Isoptericola; species Isoptericola sp. NPDC056605. The sequence goes on from NZ_JBHTVT010000011.1 coordinate 140,307, forward strand.
GGTCAGATCGAGGGCAAGACCTACGCCGTCCCCGTCAGCCTCAACACCCAGTCGATCATCTACAACGCGAAGCTCCTCAAGGAGCTGGGCATGGAGCCCCCGGCCGAGGGCTACACCTGGGACGACCTGGTCCAGTGGTTCGCGGACGTCGCCGAGGCGGGCGCGAAGCACGACCCGCAGGTGTACCCCGTGGGCGACATGACGGGGAACAACCCGTGGTTCCTGCAGTGGCTGGTGCAGCAGGGCAAGGCACCCTTCACCGACGACGGCCAGATCGCGTTCACCCAGGAGGACGTGCAGGCCTGGACCGACCTGTGGGCCCCCCTGCGCGAGTCCCAGGCCTTCTTCCCGGCGAAGCGAGCGGCCCAGCTCGAGCCCAAGACGGGCCTGAACTCCGCCGAGGTCGTGGCCGAGGCGAACTGGGACACGCTGATGCCCAACTACACCGCGGAGCTCGGCAGCGAGGACCTCGAGCTCATGCCCATCCCCACGGGTGACGACGGCAAGAAGATGTACTGGCACTCCGGCGTGATGCTCTCGGCGTCCGCCAACTCGTCCCACCCCGACGCGGCGGCCGCGTTCATCGACTTCATGACGAACGACCCGCAGGTGGGCGAGATCTTCGGCACCAGCAAGGGTGTGCCCGCCACCGACGCCCAGAAGGACGCGATGAAGATCGAGGACGGGTCGCCCGACTCCCGCCTGCTCGACTACGAGGACACCCACGCCGACGACGTCACCGAGCCCGCCCCCGTCCCGGTCGAGGGCTACGGCGAGATCGAGGTCGAGATGGCGCGCCTGTCCGAGGAGATGCAGTACGGCAACCTCGACGCGGACCAGTTCGCGGCCCAGTGGTTCGCCTACGTGCAGGACACCGTCAAGGCGCAGTGACACCCCGGGTGGGGGGCCCCCCCCGGCCCCCCCCCCGCGCCGCCCCACCCCCCCGCGCCCCCCCCCCCCCCGCCACCGGCCCCCGCCCCGCCCCACCCACCCCCACCGGAACCGGCCCCAGCCGCCCC